>JAGCHA010000004.1 GCA_017649325.1 Ruminococcus sp. | reverse complement strand
TCCTGACGGGTAGCGCCTCCCGTCGTACAGGCACGGAGCTTCGATATCCCTGCAGCTTCCGCCTCAGCCTTTATCGCGGGTATATCAGCCTCTCTCGCGACAATGACTATCTCCCTCACGCTCTCACAGCGCTCGAATGCGAGCATAGTCACGCCGATGACGAGCCTGTTCCCGAGCGGGAGCAGTATCTTGTTCACGCCGCCCATTCTCGTGGAATTTCCCGCACAAACTATAACCACCGATGTATCCATATCCGCCCTCCGAATCACTGCGCGGGCTTGAACTCGTAAACGCAGGTATTGACCTTCTTTTTGGCATTATCGCTGCCCGATTCGCTCACGACCGCATACTTGCCGAAATAATTCACCGAGCCGTCGACCTTGTCGGTTATCTCCGCGTGCTCTTTTTCACTCGACTTCAGCACCTCGCCGTACTTCTCAATGGTCTCGGCGTTCGTCGAACCGAGGCTTTCAAGGCAGTTGCCGCCCATATTGAAGTAGTTATAGGTGCTTTTGTTTCCCTCGACGTGCCACGTGGCGATATAGCCCTTGTCCGTGAAGTGTACTTCACGGTTGTCACAGGTTATGACCACTCTGCCCTGAAGGTCAACGACACCGAGGTCAGCATCGGGGACAGCTCCGCCGTGAAAGCGGTTTACGTCCTCGAGAATGACCTTGCCGTTGTTAACTTCCTTCACCCACCAGTAGGTCGAGAGCTTGCGGGTATAGGTGCCGCCATCAGCGGCGAGAGTCTCGGGGAAAGCTGGCTCCTCGCAGAGGAGGGGCTGATTGTCCTGCTTTTTCTTTCCGCAGCTCGTAAAAAATGTGATGCAGCCGACTATTATCAGCAGCAGTGCCAGCACCGCCGCGCCGACGATTATAACTCTTTTCGTGTTAAGCTTTCTTTCCATGTCAGGTGATCGCCTTTCTTATCTGTCCTTGCTCGGCTCCACGGAAGTTGTCAGAATACGTATCTTCGGGAGCTTTTCGAGCGTGTAGTAGTAGTTGAGCAGTCCGTCCTCGGCAGAGAGGTCATTCTCGCCTGTTGCGGGCGGAGCAAATATTTTCAGTGTCATATCAGCGCTGCCGCCGAGCCTGTTCTCATAGAAGGCAGGCATGAGGTCGATGTTCCTTGCCTTCGGTGACTTATAGAACCAGCGTCCGTTCAGCTCTATCATGAGGTTCGAGTCGTCATCGAACACGAGCTCGCAGAAATGCGGGTCGTCGTCGAAATGCAGGGGAACAGCAATGCCGTCGGCGTCCTCGGAGCTTCCCCAGCGGAGCCTGACGGGGAACTCTGCTTCGCCTGTCTCCGTCATTGAGGGCAGAAAGCGCTCGCGGTTTATCAGTTCCCTGTAGGTCTTGAGCACAGGCTGTTCTATGCCTACCTCCGAGTTGTTCGGGTCCTCGATTTCGAGCCCGAGCCTGCCTCTGTCGCGGAACTGATAGAAGGTGAAACCAGAGAACCAGTCAGCCTTGTCCTCGTCGAGGATATCGCAGAATAGCTTCACCATTTCCGCCTGCTCATACGCGCCCGTGACGTCGCCGTCTGCATTGAATTCAGACATCACCATGGGCTTCTCCGCGCCTCCGCAGATGTGCTTATAGCGCTCATAGCTCGCCTTGGTCATGGCGTATATGTCGCGGACCGCGCTTCTGCCGTGAGATGTCCCGCCAGTCTCTGCGACGTCGAACGGCCAGCCCCAGTGCAGCGCCATATACTTGTCAACGGACCATATATCGGTCTCGCGTACAGCCTGAGCGAACTCCTTCTCCATAACTATCTCCTCGGAGTTCATATCCTCGATACCGCCGATGCAGAGCACCGTCTGCACATTCGGAGCGTGCTCCTTGATGATGCGGCACGCGCGGCAGTAGAAATCGGCAACTTCCTGATAGGTCGCCCTCTTGTTGAACGAGAACCAGTTGCCCGTCGCCTCGTGGTTGATACGCAGGAACAGCCGACCGAACGAGCGGAGGTCGTCTCCTATCGCGGCGAGCTGCTCGTCGGTAACATTAGGGTCCATAGTGATAGTCAGCGTAACGTCCTGACCGTGTCTGCGGACGTCCCTCATCTGCTCGAAGGGCTGACCGCCGCGGCTGCCTCCGAGACCGCCGAGGTACGGGAAGTAGTCGTCATAGGGGTAGTCCCACTGGAAGGTTACATCCACGTCCTTCATCGCCTCGGAAATACGCGCAGGCCACTGCTTGTCGAAAGGGTAGTAGCAGTACATGAGGCTTATGCTGCGGTGCGGACGTCCGAGCCTGCTGAGTATGTAATCCTGCGACACATACTCGCCGCGCTCGCTGCCGTCACCGAGGTCGACAGCGCATTTGGCGCTGCCCATATGTATCTTCAAAAACTTATCCATATAGCTCCTCCGTGTGAGTTATCGTAAATACATTATAATATAGGACAGGTTTTATGTCAATGAAAATTTGCAGAGGGACGCTTCAGCTAACGGCCGCCGCTACATCATCTGTCAGTTGAGTGTCACAGGCAGCCCGTTTATCTCGATAGTCGGGTCGTCGATGTCGATGAGGAGGCAGCGTCTGCCGTCGATGACGCTGGTGCGCACCTTGTCTGCGGCGTCGGGCTTGATATTGACGGTAATGCCCGCCGAAGTCAGCACAGTCTTTTTCTCAATGAGGTTGGAAACAGTCAGCGGAGTATTGCCGCACACGCGCTCGAAAACCGGGTCAGTCATCTCGACGCGCTCCTGCGGAACGCCGATATCGGTGAGAATGCCTTTGAGCTTGGTGTTGTCGATGACCGCGGTATCGGTCTCGTCCTTGCTCTCCTCCGCGACCTCCTGAAGCTTCTCGTTGACGGTCTTTATCACCATATAGTCGAGGTCGTCGCCGACAACGGTTTTAAGAATGCTCTGGAAGCTTGACTTCTCGCTGTCCGCGGACATAACGAAGCTGCACCCGAGCACGTCCTCGACAATTGAAGTATTTGGCTTGCTTGCGGACTTCGCGTAATACATCACATGATTGATGTCGGAGCTTCGGTTGCTGAAAACGGGGTAGAGGAAGCCGTCCGACGGCGCCTTGCTGATGATGAGTTCGGTGTTGACCTTTTTGGTTATCTCGTTGTTGAAGCTGTCAAACACGAATCCGTCGCTGCTCGTATTCACGGGACAGATAGCCGTGAGCAGGTAGCGGTAGACCTCGTCGTCACCCTCCGCGAACTCATCATTCTTGTCCTTTTTGCGGATCGTGTAGACGCAGTAGGCTGTGATGACGGCAAAGGGACCCGTATATGTAATGTTATTGGCGATATGGTTGAGGAAGTTCTCGCATACGACCTCGTCCTTGAGTTCAGATTTAAGGAGCGAGTAGAGTATCTCCTGCGGCTTGCCCTCCTCGTAGGCTTCGTTCGGGAACTCATACTCGCAGAAGTTCTTGCCGACGTTGGTATTGAGGACTTTTTTGAGTGTCTCGTCGTAGACATCGTGCTCCTCGACGGACATAGTCACGCAGGCGTTAGCCTTAGAGTAGCGGACATTCTTCTCCGCATCGACAAAGCCCGTAAGTACGCGCTCCATGATGAAGAAGCCGCTTTTGTCCGAAAAATTCTTTTTGATTTCCTGAGTTTCTTTCTTGTTCATAATTGTATCCTTTCTTGTTTTGGGGTGACGCCGCCCCTACGTCTTATTCTGTTTCTTGTACATCACCTTGCCGACTGTCGCAGCCGCGATAACGAACATCAGAAATGCAGGTATCAGGATAATGACCAGCCATCCCATAGCCGCCCCGAACGCAACGTTCAGAGGGTGCTGACG
>JAGCHA010000115.1 GCA_017649325.1 Ruminococcus sp. | reverse complement strand
GTTTGGTTAAGAACGGGTGCCGAGGAGATATGGGACAAAAGGCTCCCTCGAATAGCCGTAGGGTCTATTATCTGGGCAGAGTCATCAATAGAGACTTTTAGGAATATGGGGCGTGACGATTTAATAGAGAAGATAGACTTTGTGCTCGACATCGTCCGTGCGGCTGACCGCCCGATACTAAAGATATTCAAGGGCGTAAAGCTCTACGGGCTGTACATTGACTTCATCATCGCCAACGAGGACGCATATAAATGCGCGCTCAACTACGGCAGGATAAGCGGCGCACTGTACAACGTGCTCGCATGGCTGAGCGTGCTGTTCAGCGTCAAGCTGAAGACAATTGATATAAACCCCGGATTCGCGGTCGACAAGCCACGCTGGGACGCGGCGGGAAAGATAAAGTTCCGCCCCATTACCGCTGTTGTTGCAGGAGTTGGGCTCCTGCTGACATATCTGTTCAAATTTCTGATACCCGGAATGCTTCAGGACAGAAAACTGAGAAAACAAGCCACAAGGCAGAAATGAGGAATAAACTATGGATAACAAGAAGACACCTGTACACGAAATACTCGGCATCTCTATTGACAAGATAAGAGAAATGGCTGACGTCAACGCTATTATCGGCGAGCCTCTGGCACTCGCGGACGGCACTACTATCATACCCGTTTCGAAGATATCTTACGGCTTTGCATCGGGCGGATCCGACCTGCCCTCCAAGTACGACAAGGACCTCTTCGGCGGCGGAGCGGGTGCAGGCGTGAGCATCAAGCCCGAAGGCTTCCTCGTTATCTCACCGAACGGCGAAGCTAAGATGATAGGCATGGAGACCACTAATGACCCCGTATCCAGCGCTATCAACTCTGTCCCCTCCATCATCGAGAAGGTACAGGACTTCCTCGCAAAGAGGAAGGGAGGCTCTGAGGAAGACGGAGACATCGTGATAAACGACTGATTCATACCACTCCCCTTTTGCGCATATAATTCAGCAGTCTATTTACTGCGGAGGTATGCGTATGAAAAGGTTAGTACCTGTTTTTACTGCGGTCCTGCTGACATCGGGACTGCATTTTCCTGTTGCACACGCGGAGGAAGCTCCCGAAGTCTCGGCAAAGGCGGCTGTTGTCGTCTCTGCAGACACGGGAGAGGTCGTATACACGCACAACAGCGGCGAGAAGCTCCCCATGGCGAGCACTACCAAGATAATGTCCGCACTGATCTGCATAGAGAGCGGCAGCCTCGACGAGCCGTTTGTTGTGGACAGTGAAGCTATACATGTTGAGGGCTCGTCTATGGGCTTGCAGGAGGGCGACATCGTTACGAAGTATGCGCTCTGCTGCGGAATGCTGCTGCCGTCGGGAAACGATGCCGCAAATGCTGCGGCTGTTCGCATCGCGGGCAGCAATAAGAAGTTCGCAGAGCTGATGAACGCCCGCGCACAGGAGCTCGGTCTGACCAAGACTTATTTCGTCACGCCGTCCGGACTCGAAGGCGAAGGACATGGCTCATCCGCTTATGATATGGCTCTGCTGGCTTCTGCCGCACTGAGAAACCCTGTCTTCCGCGATATATGCTCATCTGACAGCATAAAGCTCGAATTCGGCAATCCGCCATACACCCGCTGGCTGAGGAATACCAACAAGCTGCTGTCGATGTACAGCGGCACATATGGCGTAAAGACAGGCTTCACGGACGAAGCGGGACGCTGTCTGGTGTCGGCGTGCGAGCGCGACGGAAAAAATCTTGTCTGCGTAACGCTCAACGACCGTAATGACTGGAACGACCACATGGCTATGTACGACTATGCATTCGGTCAGGTACACACAGCCGAGCCCGAGCTGCCGCAGGATATCACACTCCCGCTCGCAGGGGGCGAAAACGAAAGCATACACGTCCATACCGAAGCTCCGCCCGAACCCGTGACGGTTCTCGTCGCGGACAAGGACGAACTTACATATACCGTCATTTCCCCGCCGTTCGTATACGCTCCCGTGAAGACGGGCGACGAGCTCGGCGAGCTCAGCATCAGCTATGACGGACATGAGATACGGCGCATACCTCTGTGCGCCTCCGAGGACGCGGAATACATGTCCGTGCCTGAAAAAAAGAAGAAGAAATCGCTATTTTTCGGAAGGTGAAGGATAAAACGTGGAAAAAATAAGGATTCAGAAAATGATAGCCGACAGCGGATACTGCTCACGTCGTAAGGCTGAGGAGCTCATCTCGCGCGGCAAGGTAAAGCTCAACGGTCACCCCGTCAAGCTCGGCGACAAGTGCGGCTTCAAGGACATCATCACTATCGACGGCGAGCGCATCTATATGCCCCGCAAGAAAAATCTGGTCTACATAATGATGAACAAGCCGCGCGGCTATGTCACGACCGTCTCCGACGAGCTCGACCGCCGCTGTGTCATGGACCTGCTCGACGGTGTCGAGGAGCGCGTCTACCCCATAGGCAGACTCGACCGCAACTCCGAGGGACTGCTTCTCTTCACCAATGACGGCGACTTCGCAAACAGCATCATGCACCCGAGCCGTCACGTTTCCAAGACGTACAGAGTTACCGTGCGCCCCGACATCAGCGACGACCAGCTCGTACAGCTCTCCGAGGGCGTTGACATCGACGGCAGAAAGACGCTCCCCGCGTCGGTCATAGTAAAGGAGAAGGAACAGGGCAGAGTCGTCCTGCTCATCACTATAAAAGAAGGAAGAAACCGTCAGATACGCAAGATGTGCGAGGCGGTAGGACTTGAAGTCGCAAGACTTCGCCGCATCAGCATAGGTCCCGTGAAGCTCGGTATGCTCAAGCCTGGTACATGGCGCGAGCTCACAGCGGAGGAGCTCCGCGCGCTGAGGACTGCCATAGGCAAGGTGAACTGATATGCTCGAGATACAGGAGAGATTTGACACCGCGGGATACGAGCACATCATTGCCGCCGCGGGTATAAATAACGTCCATATCACCGAGGCACTCGTCGGCGGGAATGCCGTCGGCTACATCGCCTACGCCTACGAGGCAGAGCGCACGGTCGTGTACGACTACAGCGACGGCGGAGACTTGATGCTCTGCGACGGACTTGTACGCTCGGTCATGCTCAAAAGCGCCATGAAAGGTATAGAGACCATGGCTTTCGAATTCACCGACAAAAACAAGCTTGCAAGCCTTGTGAAGCTGCACTTTCTCGCAGAGGGAAGCAATGTCTGCGAAAATGTCGACAGTTTCCTCAACGCCTGCGAGCACTGCAAAAAGTAAGATAAGTTAGGAAAGGAGCGTTTGGAATGCCGATACGCATATCATCGGAACTGCCTGCGTTCAAAACGCTTGGAGAAGAAAACATATTCGTAATGTCGAAGGAGCGTGCCGAGCATCAGGACATTCGTCCGCTCAAGGTCATCATCCTCAACATTATGCCCAAGAAAATAGAGACTGAGTGCCAGCTCCTGCGTCTGCTCAGCAACACGCCGCTTCAGGTGGACATAGACCTCCTGCAGATGGCGTCGCACGTGTCACGTAACACTTCGCACCATCACCTCGAAGCCTTCTACAAGACCTTCGACGAGATAAAGAACGACCGCTATGACGGAATGATAGTCACCGGAGCTCCTGTTGAGCTCCTCGAGTACGAGCAGGTCGATTACTGGAACGAGATAACCACCATTTTCGAGTGGTCAAAGACTCACGTATTCTCGACTCTGTATATCTGCTGGGCTGCACAGGCGGGACTTTACTACCACTTCGGCGTACCTAAGTACGCGCTTGAGCAGAAAATGTTCGGCATATTCCCCGACAGGGTAGAGATATAGAACAGCCAGCTCCTGCGCGGATTTGAAGATATATTATACGTCCCCCACAGCCGCAATACAGAGGTTCGCCGAGAGGACATAGAAAAGGTTGAGCAGCTCGAGATACTGACCTCTTCGGAGCTGTCTGGCGTACATATAGTTGCCAACAAGAACGGCAGACAGTATTTCATCACGGGTCACTCGGAGTACGACCGCGACACCATTGCCGCCGAGTATTTCCGCGATAAGGACAAGGGACTGGATATACAGCTCCCGTACAATTACTTCCCGAATGACGATCCGACTCAGACTCCCCTCTTCTCGTGGAGATGCACGGCGAATCTGATGTTCTCTAACTGGCTCAACTACTGCGTATACCAGAAAACGCCCTATAATCTTGACGAACTCGAGATTCGCAGCTGGACATGGGAAACAAATTTTTAAAAAGCTTACCTGCCGAAAGGACGTGAAACAATATGTTCGGAGAAAGACAAATGATAGACGAATCATCGAGCGGTATGATAGACGAAATGGACTATGATGTCGTCGATGATATACGAGACGAAAAGCGGCGCGGCGCTCACGCAGGGCATCTCTGTGACGAGGGACAGCTCCACGAATATACGGACAGACAGTCTTCTGCCGCGTATAATACTACTCCTAGGACAAGCTCATACCCTCAGCCCGCAAGACAGCCCGCCCCGAAGAGTACAGCTTCGTATCCGAAGCCGCATATGCAGCAATACACTCCGCAGGCAGCCCCGAGGCAGGAGCGCCCCGTGCAGACGACAGTTGTCAACGGCAGGACATACGACCGCCCCGCCGAGACTCCGAAGATATCTCCCGCACAGCAGAAGGCTTCAAAGTGGTTTGCCGCATTTATTATCATCGGTTTCGCGTCTAGCTGCCTAGGCTCATTCCTGATGCTTCCTGTATGCATAGTGCTGGGACTCATGATAATGGGCTCGGTGAAGAAATGCGAAGGCGACGATACAGCTCCCGTGAACAGGACGGCAGCAGCTGCTGTATGCATCGTGATATTTGCTTTCTTTGCGATAATCGCAGGAAAGACTGCATTTTCGATGTTCAGTGAACTCTTCAATGAAACATCAGACTTAGGAGGATATTGATATGTACCCACAGCAACCGCAGCCGAGCGGCGGAAATTACTACAGAATCCCCGAAAAGCAGCCTAAAAAGCTTGGCTTCGCGCTTTGCTCATTTATATTCAGCCTGCTGCCGATACTGCTCTGCTGCTGTAACGTATACCCTGCGGTGACAGTATTCCTGCTGCTTGTATCGGTGCTCTCACTTGTGCTTGGCATCATCTCACTCGCCTCACACAGGGACGGCAAGGGCTTTGCGATAACAGGTATCATCATCTCCGCATTTATGATAGTATCCCTTCTCTTCTCGCTGATATTTCTCAGCGGACCGCTGAAAGACATGATGAAATTCTCCGAGAACCCGCAGGAATATATAGACGAGTACGAGGAAACAGGAGAAGTTCCCGAGGAATTTGAGAAGTACAACGACCCGAAGTACGACTGGGTATGGCACTCAATGGGTATGAACAGCTTCAGCGACTTCTACGGGCAGTACCTGCAGCAGTACAAACAGCAGAACGCGTGGTTCCTTGAGCCCTCTGACGACGGAAGCAGCAACTCGGAAAGCAGCAAAAGTGAAAGCAAGGAAAGCAGCACAGAACCGACCACTCGTCCCGCCAACTACGGCGAAGACCCGATAACGATATAAACCATTGAAATATACATAATTTTTGAGGGAGCCCCTTTTCAAGGGACTCCCTCAGTTCTTTACGGGGTATTTATTCTGTGCAGAGAGCTGACATTTCCTTTTCGAGGAGGCGGTATACGAGCGCCACGAGGTAGCCGTCAGCGACTGCGTGATTGAGCCTCACTGTCACAGGCATGAGCAGCCTGCCGTTCTCCTCGCTGTACTTTCCCCAGTTGACAATCGGCAGAAAATAGAGATAACCGTCCGGAAGCTCAATATTCAGCGAGTCATACGACAGCCAAGATATGAACGACGCATCGAACCAGTTCGGGTGTGCTGCTGAGTCAAGCCTATACTCGCGGGACTGCTTTGCACTCTCGATATCGGCAAGAGCCCCCGCATAGAAAGCGGAATAGTCGGGCGAGTAGCGGGTATACACGGGCGTACATGTCTCGGTATCGTCGTGAAAGATATACTGAGTCGGGTTTATCTCGTCGTAGCAGATGAGCTCGTCGGTCTGCCAGAGATAGCCCATACGGTAGTCCTCCCGCGAATTGAGCACCTTCGAGAGCACATACAGAAAATTGATGTAGAACTTCGTACCATTGCGTCGCGACCATTCAACAAGCTCGGTAACGTCGATGCGGGCGGTCATGGAGACAGAACACTTGCAGTCCTGAGTGAAATGACGGTACACACCCGCACGGTAGTATTTATCCTTGTCTATTTTACGATAGTTCATTATGTCACCTCATTTTGTTCAGGCCATAGTCACAGGCACTTTCACGGCAGCCGTTTCCTCCGCGGACACCTCGCCCTCGGTTATCCTCCATTGAATCAGCGTATGAACGAGCGAGAGCATCGTACCTAACATCGCAGCAGCCGAAACATCGCTGAGGAAGTGAGCTCCCAGAACCATACGTGTAAGCATTATCACAGCCCCGAACAGCAGCGCGGCAGCACTGAGCAGAATTGATTTGCTTCTAAGTTTCGGGAAAAACCACGTCACAGACTGGATAATATAGATAAGGGAAACGCTGATGATGCTGTGACCGCTCGGAAAAGAGCGGAATTCTCCCTTGTCGATGCCGAGGGTCTTTATGTAGCCGGAAGCCCCCCTGAACGGCGTATACCACGGAACGAAGCCCACGCCCTCATATCCGAGCACCACAGTGCGGTATCTCGGGCGATGGAAAACATTTTTCAGCGTCAGCATAGTTACAAGGGCAAAAAGCATTATCACAATAAGCCCAACGATCCTGTTTGCGAGGAGCCTGTCCTCAACGCCGCGGGCAAGCTTGAATCCGAGGAAAAACAGCGGATAGACTCCGACGAGGCACACCGCCGATATCGCCGCAATATTCCCGTTAAGCACGGGAAAAACAGAGCCGAAGCAGTCATTCCCGAGGAACACATCAGCTCCGATAGCCCCTGTTGCAAGCGACATCAGCAGACACAACAAGCAAATAACCAACTTAGCGGGTCTGCCAAGCTGAGAGCTCTGCATCCTTTGAAAGAGAGCGCCGAAGAGAAGCACCAGAACCGAAAAAAACGGGTATACCCCCAGCGAAGTAAGGACTTTCATCCCCGTACTGTCAGGCGTAAAAAGGAAAGCAGCTATTGATTCGTCGCAGAACGTTCCCGTCAGGAAAAGAGCTCCGAAAACGAGGAGAATAGCAGTATAGAAGAAAACAAGGTTTAAATAATTCTTTTTCATATGTCCCTCGATGAGATACTACTGTAAATTTATCCATTATAACATTATAAGCAGCGTAAGTCAACGGTTTTCGCATTAATAATACAGCGGATAGTCCCCGCCGCCGATTCAGCGGTATGAACAAAACACCCCTGCTGTTTTGTGCGGTGACAACGTTATTATATATTTGCAGAAAACAAGTCGCGCTCCACAAGAAGTGAAGCGCGAAACCGCTCGCGGGGACTCCCGCTGGTACGCCTGACAGGAGTCGAACCTGCGCACATGGCGTCGGAGGCCACTGCTCTATCCACTGAGCTACAGGCGCATATTTAGCAAAAACTATGATAATAAAATTACAAATACTATTATATCAAAAACTCTTGAAATTTGCAAGTGTTTGTGATATAAT
>JAGCHA010000114.1 GCA_017649325.1 Ruminococcus sp. | reverse complement strand
TCGATGAGCCGGCAGGCCTCGCCGAAAAGACGAAGCTGCACAAAGCGCGTGCGCAGCGAGAAGTAAAGTCCGGCCAGCGCAAGTATGATTATAAGCACCGGGTAGTACATCACATCATCGATCCTGTTGAGAACATCCATTATAGCGTTTATCATCGTCTCCTCCTGTCTGTCCCGCCTGTGGCAGGAATTTAAAGAAATATACGTTTATTATAACATTTCCGGAAGGCGGAAGTCAAGGAAGCACATGAAAAAGGGGAGTCTCCTTATGGCGGGTACTCATATAGAAGTTATGCCCCTGAGCATTTCAAAGTGCTCAGGGGCATAGTACTTATTGTTACTAAGCTAAATCAGAATTTAACTTTGAGATGATGAATCCATATTATCCTCATATTGTTCCATATGCAATTCTATCAGCAGAAGAACCACAAAAAGATTTTCCCAAATGAAGAATGTCTGAAACAAAGGAGTAAATCCGATAAAGTAGAATAAAACGAACATGATCGCATAGAAAATCGAGAACGCAGATACAGCTCTCCGTTTCCGTATTCTGGTGAAAATACAAGTCAGAATGAATGAGAGTGTTGTCAAAAGCATCAGAACGATCGCAAAGCTGTTATGCAGATTAATTGTCATAGCCGTCGGTGTATCACTGAATGTATTAAACGGAAAAAAAGCTGTCGCAAGTATACAGATCAAAATCAGCACATAAACTATTCTTTTTAGCAAGTTTATTTTTGTTTTCGTAATGTAATAAGCAAGCATCGGAACAAAGAGCGTCGCTATGATGAAATACAAAACAGAGGTCACCCGAAACAGTCCGACATATGCTGAAAAAGATATGCCAAAATCATACTGATGAATTCCCAGTATCCAAGCACTTGAAACACAAATTATATTTGCCAGCAAAAATAATAATCCCGAGACAAGAGGTATTATTTTCCTGAATCCGCTCATAAATGATTTCCTCCGCAAATTCCGATTTTTGTTAGTAGCAATTATAGCACAGTATTGAAGGTCTGTCAATAGAAACGCCATAGTACTTCTGACTGAATATCAGAAATACTATGGCATAAAACTTCTATATCAGCGCAGCCTTTAACGCCTCGGGGTTATTTGAGTTATTCACCTGTCTGTTCGGGAGACGCAGTCTTTTTTTCGGCGAGCTTGAAGTTGATATCGAAGTTGTCGCCGAAGGATACGTCATAGACGAGCACGCTGCCGTCGTCGCCCGTGAAGGTGAGCTGAGCCGTACCGCGCTTGTAGAACTCCGCCTGCCAGCCTTGCGGTATCCCTTTTTCCTCATAGTGCAGCCTGACCACGTCCTCGTCTGAGGACACGGCGGTATAGTTCACATTCGGGTCGAGCGCGGCGTCGGAGTCAGCTTTCGGGCATATATTCGAGACAGCGTGCGGCTGACCGTAAACGCTCATGAAGAAGAAAACTCCGAGCAGAGCCACGTTTAAGATACAGCCCGCAGCTCTGAGCTTTTTGTCCTCGAAAATGCCGAATACCAGCACGAACATCACCGCCGCGCAGAATATCACGGTCAGCAGGTGCCACGGAGGCTGATACAGTACCCCGTGGAGGTAGCCCATCCCCGTCAGAGCGAGCAGAGCCAGCATCGGCGAGAGTATAAGCAGGCTGTACCATTTCTTTTTTGTGACGAACCAGCCGAGGAATGCACCGGGGAAGGTGAGCAGTGTCTGCAGGAACCACGGCGGGTAGTAGCTGAATATGCCCCAGTGCAGCCAGCAGAACGGCACCTGTACGAGGTAAATGAGCGGCTGGCTGATGAGGAAGAAGACGAAAGTTTTACAGGCGGCTTCGAGTGGCTTTTTGCAGTTGGTGATGATTATTATTGCAAGGAATATCCACCACTCGTAGGACGCACCGTTGTCGGTGAAGGAGGTATCCTCGAGGAACGGTATGCAGAGCAGACCTCCCGAGATGACGCCTGCCGCTACAGAGAGTATCAGCAGGCGTTTCCACGTCATATCAATGCCGCCGAAGAGTTTCTTTGTATATGTCATTTCTTTTGTTTAGTCACCGTAGTAATGTTTCTTTAAAAGCGCTTTGTTCTCGGCGGTATCGCGTACATAGAGAGTAGCATTCTTGCAGTGGATGATAGCGACAGGCTTCTCGTTGATGATAATGGGAGTAGCGTTATTCAGGAGCATGAGGAGCGCATCGTTGACTATCACCTCCGACTCCATATCATCGCCGTAGTAGTAGCCGCTGTTAGAATTATCGGAGAAAGCGGAAGTAATGCCGTCGAGCTCGGAATACTTGTCAAGGTCGTCGCCGCTGCCGTAGTAGCCGCTGTCGTAGTAGTATCTGCTGTAGCTGCTCTTGGAGTCTTTGCCGAAGAAGTCCTTGGGTCTGGAGTAGAATCGCGGCGAGTTGATGATCTCAATTTCGCTTGTAGTCCAGATGTCCTTGTTATTGGAGCTATAACCGCCGCTGGAGATATCGCTCCTCTCTATCATGTCGACAGACAGGTCGCGCTCAGCGAGCACCTCGAGGGTATTCTCGAAGCTGTCGAGCACCCAGTACTGACCGAACATACAGTAGATATTGCCGTCTCTGAGCTGTTCGGGAGTCATGTTCTGGATATCCTTCATATAGGCGTCGTGGAGCTTTGCGAGGCTCTCGCTTCCGAGAGATACCGAGCTCTCCGACTGACCGAGCTTATTGCTGATAGTGATTTTGCCGCCGACCTTTCCCTTTTTTACAGAGGAGTAGCTGCTGTAGTATTTGCCGCTGCTCGAAGCGTTTGCAGCGTCGACAGCTATCCCGTCGGCAGCATACTTCGCATACTCATCGGAGCAGAGCACGGTCTGGACCACATCTGAGAGCATAAAGCTCATAACGCTGTATTCTCTCTTAACCGTCGAGCCGTAGATAGTCTGATAGGTTATCTCGATATGCTGGTGGTCATAGCGGTCCTTGTCACGGTTTATCGTGCCGATCTCGTTGTAGGTATAGTCATCAAAGTGGAAGTGTCTGTCTACAGCGTCCTTGTTGAGAGAAGTCACAGCCTTGATAACGTCTCTGTCCCTGAAGTTTATCTCAGCGACGCTATATGGGAAGATAGAGGTGTCGTCGACGTTTATGGAGACAGATTCCACGCTGATAGCGGCGGGCACATGGCGGGGAGCACCGAAACCGTCGGTCACCTTGCAGATACCGCAAACGAGGAACACGCTGCAAACCACGGCAGCAAAGCCTATGGGAGCCGTCCAGAAGCGCCTGAATCCTCTTCTTGCGATGATCTCCATTATGAACCAGCCGATGCCGCAGATGATGACGCCTGCGATAGCTGAGGAGATGATGTTTATACCCGAAGAGATGAGGAGCGAGATAATGCAGTATACGGACGCAGTGCCGATTGCATAGAAGAAAGCCTTGTAAACGTAGGGCTTGGAAACGCTCTCAGCCTTTCTGCGCTTGTAGAGGAGGAACGAAACTGCGAGATAGAGCGCGGTCATAATGACAGCGACTATCATCCAGCGGATGAGCATTGAATCGTAATAGTTGTTAATGCCGTCCATGCTGCGGTCTATGCCGTCAAAGAGGTACATGAAGAAGAACACCATAGCACCGAACGGCGATGTAGCGGTGAATACGGGGCTGTAGAATATGCTCTCGCCGACCATACCGTAGGAGGATGTGGTCGAGATAGCGAACCAGACACAGGTAATGGTCGCGGGGATAAGGGTATTCACAGCGATAATACTGAAAATGGCTTCAAATGTGCTTCCGCAGAACATGATCGAGAAGACCGAGATGGTGTAGAGCATTATCATGCCGACAATGACTACCAGCCCCGCCTTGAAGATGTAGGGCGCGACCTCCCAGAATTCGCTCATATCGACGAAAACGCTGCCGATAGCGAGGATAACGGCACTGAGTATCACGGCGATGAAAACGGGTACGAGGTAAATAGAGAGACCCGAGAGATAGTCCGCGAAGTAGCGCTGTGTGTTGCTCAGGGGGAGCGAGTAGTGCATATCCACAATGGATTTCCGGTAGAGGTAATTGAAGTGGAAAAGTGCGATGACGAATCCGAGAAGTATACTTATGATTATCGTACCGACAGCGATAAAGATGAAAGGTATGATTATCACATACAGGTCAATGTAGAAGTCGGGGTCATTTTCAGTGAGCTTGTCGATATACATGGCGACTATTGCCAATATAGAGACAACGGGCAGACCGAGGAGCTCGAGCAGTGAATTGATGATAAGGAGCTTTTTGTTTTCGAGCAGATCGGTCAGAAAGCGCTTGCCGAAGAAGCTTTTAGTTGCCGCTGATGTCGTTGCTGTCATAACCGAGCACCTCCAGTTCATAAATAAATATCTCTTCAAGAGTAAGCGGTATCATCTCAAGGAGCAGCGGCTCCTTCGGAGCGAAGGCGGCACGAACGGTGTCCTCGTCGCCCTTGGCGATGATGTAGTAGATACTCTGGCTCCTCTCGAAGTGGAGTATCTTTAGACCCGTAGAAGCGAAATCCTCCTGAGTGAAGTCAGCGGGCGAGCCGTCGGCATTTTGGGGGAATACCGCCTGTATCTTGTGTACCTCGCCCTTAAGGCTGTCTATCTCGCGCGAGAAGACTATCTTGCCGTTGTGGAGGAGGGCGGCAGTATCACAGACCTCGTTTATCTCCTTGAGGTTATGCGAGGAGATTATCGTAGTGAGCTGTCTGTCGAGCATTGCGTCTACGAGCATCTTCTTAACGATTATACGCATAGTTGGGTCGAGACCGTCAAACGCCTCGTCGAGGAGCAGGTAGTCAGTCCTGCACGCGAGCGCGATGATAACGATAGCCTGCCTCTTCATGCCCTTCGAAAAGGTGTTTATCTTCTTGTTCAGGGGGAGGTTTATTCGCTTGCGCAGCGACTCAAACAGTTCCTCCGAGAAGTTGGGATAGTAGGTCTTGTAGTAATTTTTCAGTCCTTTCAGCGTAAAACTACCGAACTGAACGGTCTCGTCGTTGATGAAGAAGACCTTTTGTTTAGCGGCGATATTGTCGTATACGGGCTGTCCGTCGATGAGGACCTCGCCGCTCTCCTGCTTGTAAATGCCCGAGAGCAGGCGCAGTATCGTCGATTTGCCTGCACCGTTCGAGCCGAGAAGTCCGAAAGCCGTACCCTTTTCTATTTTAAGGTCTACGCCGTTAAGAGCGGTATAGCTGTCGAACTTCTTGACGGTATTTTTTAGCTCGATCATAGCTGTTCTCCTTTCCCGTGTTTAGTGTAGATATTGTCGAGATGTTCCGTGAGTACCTGCTTGTCTATCCCTCGGTCTGCACAGGCAAGCGCCGCGCTGTCGAAGTCTGCGAGGACTGCACCCTGAAACACTGTGCTGTCGGGCTTTGCGATGAAGCTGCCGCGCCCGGGCACGGAGTAGATAATGCCCGTCCTTTCGAGCTCCTGATAGGCTTTCGCGACGGTATTCGGGTTAACTCCCGCGTCCTTCGCGAACGCCCGCACGCTTGGCAGCTGGTCGTTTTCAGCGAGTCTGCCCTTTACGATAAGACCGATGATATTCTCGTATATCTGCTCGTAAATGGGCGTCCTGCTGGTAAGGTCGATAGAAAACATATAATTCCTCCTTTCTGTCGGGAGTGTACTATATCGGGTAGTACATCTGTTACACCATTATGATATCACTTTTGAATCCTTTTGTCAAGCCTTTTTTTGAAAAAATCTGGAAATTTTCCGACAGCGTGATAAAATGAAATAGTAGGCGAAATGTAACCGTTAAACAGGTTGTGCAGAACGATTGTTCCACGTGAAACAATCGTTCTTGTAAAAAATAGGTAAAACATTTGACTTTATATTTTTACACGGGTCAGCGTCCTCGAAAAAAATATTCAGAATCCTGTTGCACTTTCGCGTTTTCAGTGTTTATATTAGTGAAGCGGTCTTGCAGGACTTCAAAGGAGGCTTCAATGAAAGACAAACATATAAAGCGGTTTTCCGCTTCTCCGCACGACGAAAGCTATCGGCAGCTTTTCTGGCAGTATCACGCCTATGCGCTTGCGGTCGTGTACAGAACTCTCGGCGGTCGGGTAAGCTCGAAAGACGCCGAGGACTGCGTTGTGGACGTGTTCGCGGACGTGATAATGCACCTCGATACCTGTACTGCGGGCGATATGCAGGCGTATATCGGCGCTGCTGCACGCAATAAGGCTCTGAACCTTAAACGCGCAAGAGCGGCTGCGGAGTTCTATACTGTCCCCGAGGAGGCGGCGGGCTGCTGCTGAAAAACCGCATGGGAGCTGCTCCTGCGGCTGAGCTTGAGGAGAGTGCAGAGGTGACAGAGGCGGAGACTGAGGCGGCTACAGAAGCCGATACCGAGGAATATGAGGCTGTCGCGAAAGAGCTCACCGACACCTACCTTGAATTCTTTAACAAGGTATACT
>JAGCHA010000113.1 GCA_017649325.1 Ruminococcus sp. | reverse complement strand
TCAAGGTAGTGTCCGAGCATCTTGGACATCGGGATATAAATATCACAGCCGATATTTACGCCGATGTGCTGAAAAGCACCAAAGCTAAGGTCGCTGATCTTGTCACACTGAAACTGTCCTGAACGCAAAATATCCGTCCCGATAAGTCGAGACGGATATTAAAAATCTTTCGATAAAGACCAGACAAAGACCATGACGAATTTGTAAGGTCTGAAAAGTGCCGAAAATACGGCGAATTGAGATAAGTCTGATTATCTCTTTGAGAACTGAGGAGCACGACGAGCAGCCTTGAGACCGTACTTCTTTCTTTCCTTCATACGTGGGTCACGAGTGAGGAAACCAGCCTTCTTGAGGGTTGGACGGAGCTCAGCGTCGAATTCGAGGAGAGCACGGGAGATACCGTGTCTGATAGCGCCAGCCTGACCTGTAACGCCGCCGCCTGCAACAGTGCAGACAACATCGAACTTCTCAACATTATCTGTGAGAGCGAGAGGCTGACGAACGATGAGCTTGAGAGTCTCGAGACCGAAGTAGTCATCGATGCCTCTGCCGTTTATAGTAACGTTGCCTGAACCAGGATAGATTCTTACTCTTGCTACGGAGTGCTTTCTTCTGCCTGTTCCGTAGTAGTATTTTACTTTTGATTCGTACATTTCAAAGCTCCTCCTTATTATAATTCATAAGCAACGGGCTTCTGAGCAGCCTGCTTGTGCTCTGCGCCCTTGTAAGTTCTGAGTCTCTTGAGCTGAGCTCTGCCGAGAGTATTGTTGGGGAGCATACCGTTTACAGCGATAGTCATAGCTCTGTCAGCCTGCTCAGCCATCATATCCTTGTAGGAGATGGACTTGAGACCGCCGATCCAGCCTGTATGCCAGTAGAACTTCTTCTGCTCGAGCTTTCTGCCTGTGAGGACAGCCTTCTCGCAGTTGATGATGATAACGTGGTCGCCGCAGTCTACATTAGGAGTGTAGGTGGGCTTGTGCTTGCCTCTGAGGATATGTGCAGCCTTGGCAGCGACACGACCGAGGGACTGACCCTCAGCGTCGAGGATATACCAAGTACGGCTTACTTCAGCGGGTTTAGCCAGTGTAGTTGACATAATATTTTCCTCCGTAAGAATTATTTTGGTCGGGGGATTCAATCGATTTCCCGACAGTGCAAGACTAATTATACCTGAAAGATAAAGAGTTGTCAAGGGGTTTTTTGGATTTTTTTCAATCTATAATGAAGTTTCTCTTTGATTCTCTCTATTTTTCTCTTAATCTCTCGCGTTCTCGTGTTTCATTTCAGGTTTTCACTGACGAAATTGCGAATAAGCAGGAAGCAAAAAACTGTCAAAAACAGACAAAAAGCCCTGCTGCGATACCGCGGCAGGGCTTTGAGCTTATTATGTTATATCAAAGCGTATCGATAACGTCGAGCGAGTGTTCCTCGTTCATAGTGCGGCACATCTCGATGAACTTATCGAGCGGCACGTTCTTGAGCTGCTTATTTCCGCGGATATTGATAGATACCTGCTCGTTGGCAGCCTCGCTGTCGCCGATGATGACAACATACGGGTCTTTGAAGTCCTTGAACTTCTTGATCTTGTTCTTCATATTGTCGTCGGTGTAGTCGACCTCTGCTCTGATGCGGTTCTTCTTGAGGAGGTCAGCGACCTTCTTGGCGTACTCGTTGTGCTCTGTGCGGATAGGCACGATACCCACCTGCATAGGCGAGAGCCAGAACGGGAAAGCGCCCTTGAAGTTCTCGGTGATGATACCGATGAAGCGCTCGAACGAGCCGAAAATAGCGCGGTGGATCATAACGGGCTGTTTCTCGGAGCCGTCGGAAGCGATGTACTTCATCTTGAAATTGAGGGGAAGCTGGAAGTCGAGCTGGATAGTACCCATCTGCCACTCACGACCGATAGCGTCCTTCATCTTGAGGTCTATCTTAGGACCGTAGAATGCGCCGTCTCCCTCGTTGAGCTCATAGCCGTCGGGACCGTACTTATCCTCGAGGATAGCCTTGAGGTCAGCCTCAGCCTTGTTCCAGACGTTGATGTCGCCCATGTAGTCGTCGGGGCGCGTAGAGAGCTCCGCCTTGTACTCGAGACCGAAGGTGTTGTACATCTCGGTAGCGATATCCATGATATCGTTTATCTCGGAGGCTATCTGCTCCTCGGAAACGAGGATATGAGCGTCGTCCTGTCTGAACTGCTGAACGCGGAAGAGACCGTTGAGCTCGCCGGACTTCTCCTTGCGGTGGATAACATCGACCTGATTGAACTTGAGCGGGAGCTCCTTATACGAGCGCTGTCTGTTCATATAAACCTTGATAGCATTGGGACAGTTCATGGGCTTAGCGCAGTATACCTCATTGTCCTCCTCAGCGGGGATAACGAACATACCGTCCTGATAGTGATCCCAGTGACCGGATGTCACCCAGAGCTCCTTCTTTGAGAGCACAGGACCCGATATCTCGGTGTAGCTGTGGTCCTCGTGAACGCCTCTCCAGTATTCGAGCAGAGCGTTGAAGAGCTTCCAGCCTCTCGGGAGCCAGTAGGGCATACCGGGAGCGGTGTGGTCGAACATAAAGAGACCGAGTTCCTTGCCGAGCTTCTTGTGATCGCGGAGCTTAGCCTCCTCGATCATTTTGAGGTACTCGTCAAGCTGAGAAGCCTTGGGGAAAGCGATAGCATAAACGCGGCTGAGCATCTTGTTCTTCTCGTTGCCGCGCCAGTAAGCACCTGTACATGAGATGAGCTTGAAAGCCTTGACAGTAGAGGTGTCCATAAGGTGAGGCCCCGCGCAGAGGTCGGTGAACTCACCCTGCTTGTAGAAGGAGATAGGCTCACCCTTGTCGGCGTGTTCTTCGCAGAGCTCGACCTTGTAGGGCTCGTCCATTTCTTTGAGCTTAGCGATAGCATCGGCGGGCGAGAGCTCGAACTGCTCGAGTGCGAGACCCTCCTTGACGATGTTCTTCATCTCAGCCTCGATTTTCTCGAGCTCTTCGGGAGTGAAGGGCTTTTCGAGGTCGAAGTCGTAGTAGAAGCCGTTCTCGATAGCAGGACCGATAGCGAGCTTAGCCGCAGGGTAGAGGCGCTTGACAGCCTGAGCCATAATGTGCGAAGCAGTATGCCAGAAGGTCTTCTTGCCGTCGAGGACGTCGAAAGTGCACACCTCGAACTGACAGTCGCTGTCGATAACGGTGCGGAGGTCCTTGACCTCGCCGTTGACCTTAACACAGCAAGCCGCCTTGTACAGACCCATGCCAATGCCCTTGATTATCTCGGACGCAGGCTGTGCCGATTCAATTTCGCGGACGCTTCCGTCCTTCAATGTTAATTTTATCATGGTTATCTCTCCTTATAATTGATTCATAATAAAGTGTTATCATTCAACCCACCCCGTCAATTCAAACATCTCGCCGAACAGCTCGACGTGGGCGGGCGCCTTCATATAGCCGTCATCGGTGGAGACATCGAAGCAGAGGACGATATCCTCGTCATCGAAGTCGACGTACACATTGCCGAGCGCAAGAATTTTCGCGAGGGCGTCGGGGTCACCGCCCTCGTAGAAGCCGTCATCTATGAGGAGCTCCGCCATCTGACGGCGGCTGCCGTCGAGCTTAGCGAGCTTCTCGGCGACTGCTTTTAGATTTTTGATAATATCGGCTTCCTCGTCAACGTAGAACCTGACGGTCACAGTCTCGTCCCACAGCTTGTATGGGAGCTCGAAAGCCTCTTCCTGCTCGTTGTACTTGATATTGCTCAAATCTTCACCTCCCGCGCGCAAGGTGACAAAAAAGCCCCTTACGCCTGTAATAGGCACAAGGGACGATAATCTACCGTGGTTCCACCCTGATTCACACGGAGGTATGCTCCGTATCTCATTGGCTCTGTAACGGGAGCACCCGTCGCTTATTGGGCGAACTCAGAGGCGGTATGCGTTATCCGTGCAGCTGCTGCCTCGCACCGAACGGCAGCTCTCTGAAAGCGGCGGAATGGATAAAGCCTTCCTCGTCATAGCTTTGGTGTATACGTCAATGATACCACAAGCTCGTGCGTTTGTCAAGGGGGTACGGGGCAGTGCTCCTCGTTACGCGGCAAAAAAGTTGCAATCGGCGGGGAAATGTGGTAGAATAGTAACAGTTTATACGGAGGTATGCCGAAATGTCAGGAAAAAGCAAGAAAGAGCGCAGCACAGTGTCCGAGCTGCCGCGCTATCGCAGGATATTCACGGGGACAGTCATCTGTGCGCTGCTGTTCGCGGTATATGCGGTAAGGCTGCACATAGACAGGCTCACGGGCCGCTCGCTGGAGATATTCGCGAACACGAACGGACTGTACGCAGACTGGTTCCTTTACTGCAAGGAGATAGTATATCTTGTCATCGCGTGCGGAGTATGCCTGTACGCAGTCGGAGAGCGCATATTCCCCGACGCGCCGTGCAGGGAAAACCGCCTGTTCACGCGCAGGGGGCTGCTTCCCGCGGTATGTGCGGGAGCCTATCTGCTGTTCGCGTGCATATCGGCGCTGTTATCGGAGCACAAGGAAGTGGTGCTGTTCGGTCTCTGCACCGAATACGAGGGACTGCTCGCCATATTCTCCTACTGCGTGATATTCCTGTTCGGCATCAACTACATCAGCGGTGCGCGGATGACGGCGTTTTTCCGTCGTGCGCTCCTCACGCTCACGGCAGTATCGGCGCTGCTCGCGGTATTTGAGTACACGGTAACGCCGCTTATGGAGCTGCCGTTTATGAAGTACCTGATAGCTCCCGCGGAGTACCGTACGGCGGCGGAATCGCTCGCTATCGGCAACGACTTCCGCGAATCGGTGCTTACCTTCTACAACTCCAACTACACCGGCGAGTTCTTCGTACTCGTGTTCCCCATAGCGGTATACGCTGTATTTGCGGCAAAAAAAGCGGCTTCGCGCATAGCTGCGGGAGCACTTGCGGCAGCGGTATTCGCGGCGGGCATAATGACCAATGCAACAGCCGCATTCTACGTTATCGCCGCTGAGCTCATATGCCTGCTCGCCTACTTCATCATCAAGCGCCTGATACCGCTGAAAGCCGTACTTGCGGCTGCGGCGGCGTTTGCGGTGCTGACGATAGCGCTCGACCTTGCCACAGGTCATGACTTCACCGACAATATCATCAAGAGCGTCACCAATGCGGGCACATACGAATCCGAACCGTCGGTATACACGCTGAAAAGCGCGGAGATAGAGGGTAAAGAGCTCCGCATCACCGCAGAGGGCTCGGGCTACACGATAACGCCCCCCTACGAAAGCGGCGAGGCACTTTCCGCAGTTTCGGACGAGGGCTTGCAGTACACGGCTGACAGCTCCGACCGCACCCGCCTGCTGATACACGATGACGCGCAGAACGCCGACATCAACATCGTACTTGTCGAGGGCATAATGTACGTCGACCTCGGCTATGACAGCTCCCTCGACTTTGCCGTCACGACCGACGGCTTGAAGCTAATCGCACAGAACCGTGCTCTCCTCGGCGAGATCCCCGCCGCCCCCATGTCGAACAGCTCCCTCACGCGGTACTACGGCATAGCTACGGGACGAGGCTATATATGGGCAAATTCGCTGCCGATACTGAAGGAGTGCATCCTTGTCGGCAAGGGCATGGGCGGCTTCCCGTTCGATTTCGTGCAGAACGACATAGTCGGTCTCAGCAACACGAACGGAACGTACCACCTCATAGTCGACAAGCCACACTGCCGCTATCTCCAGATAGCGCTGACCTGCGGCATACCCGCGCTCATCGCGCTTCTCGCACTGTTCGGAGCCTTCCTCCTCGGCAGTGCAAAGAGCGCCCTGAAATGGGACAGAACTGTCCTCCTCGCAGACAGGAACAAGCTGTTCTTCATATGTCTGTGTGCGGGGATAGCCGGCTTCCTTACCGAAGGCATAGTCAACGACGGCAATATCGCAGTCGAGCCGACATTCTGGCTCTTCCTCGGAGCGGCATACGGCCTGCTCCTTGACTTCGGAAAGGAGAAGGCTAATGCGTAAGCTCACAGCACTTATCGCGGCAGCGATGTGTCTGCCGCTGGCGGCGTGCTCGGACAAGGGGAGCGCACCGCACACATACTCAGCCCCCGCGGTAAAGGCAGCAGACGGCAGCGAATACACCCTGCCCGTGTCGCAGCTTTACGAGGTCAGCTACGACGACCTCGACCCGTCAAAGCCCGAAGCCGTCTGCAAGGCGGCGGGAGTGAAGTTCACCCCCGAAAACGCAGACAGCATATGCTTCGGAGAGAACGTTTTCGGCGTAGGACTTGCCTCCGTGGTCTATTTCGGCAAGTACGCCTCGGCTCTGACGGATGCGGAATGGCAGACAATGGCTGAGATAGCCGCCTCCCCCGCGAGCTGCACGGCCGCTCTCACAGGCGGCAAAGCAGCCTCAGCGGTCAGCCCGCAGGCGCAGTACGCGAACCGAATCCCGAGCAACGCCTACTTTGACGCCATGACCGAGCAGATAGTCACCGATATCGCAGACCAGCAGGGCTGTGAGCGCGGCAGGGCATTCGAGCTCCTCTACTCCGAGGGCGTGACGGTCGAGACTCCGTTTTCGCCCTCCATGCAGGCGGCAGTCGACGAGGTCTACTCCGACCCGAGGAGCTTTTCCGACGAACTGAACATCTTCCCGCAGTCAGCCTGCGCGGTAACGGATATGAGCGGCAGCGTCATCGCCCTCGGAGCGGGCAACCGCGGCAACACCGCCTACAACCGTGCATACCGCACACTCCACAGGATAGGCTCGTCTATAAAGCCTTTATCCGTGTACTCTCCGGCTCTCGCAGAGGGCATGATAAGCTTCTCTTCCACAGTCGCCGACGCGCCGACGATGAACGCAAACACACCGAATGCGTGGCCGCGCAACTACAACCGCATCTACGACGGCGACATCACAGTGACCTATGCGCTCAGGCAGTCGAAGAACACCGTACCCGTGCGGCTCGCCACAGAGCTCGGAGGCGGCAGATGTCTCGCATTCATGCGGGAAAAGCTCGGCTTCACGACTCTCACCGACCGCGACGCCGACATCTCGTCCATATCTCTCGGCTACCTTGAGAGAGGCGTGCCGATGACGGAGCTTGCGGCGGCATACAGCGTTTTCGGCAGGGGAGGCGTATACTCCGCACCGCGCTTTTATACCCGTGTTACCGACAAAGACGGCAATGTCCTCGCCAAGCGTGAGAGCACCGAGATACAGGCTCTCACCTCAGCCGACGCATGGATAATGAACCGCCTGCTGTATTACAATATCTGCAAAGACGACGGTATCGCGCAGGCAGCCCGCCTCGATGACGGCAGCGAGGTCATCGGCAAGACGGGCACAGTCGACAACGACTACGGCAGCGATACGGACAGACTGTTCGTGGGTGTGACGCCCGAATACAGTGCGGCAGTGTGGATAGGCTACGACGACGGCAACTCCGTCATCGACCGCACCGAGTACAAGCTCCCCGCGAGCATATGGAAAGCCATTATGGAGCGCGCGGACAGGCAGGTCAAATCGTTCACGCCCGACGAGAGCGTCATTACAGCGGACTACTGCACCGAGAGCGGCGGACTTGCAGGAGCGGACTGCCCCGAGACGGAGACAGGCTACTACCGCGAGGGCGAGCTCCCCGCCGAGTGTCCGCTCCATAGATAAATGCAACAGCAGCACGGCGGCGGGACACAGCCCCTGCAAATCATCGCCGAAAGCGACACCTGAACTATTAACCATTCACTATTCATTATTCACAGAGCAAAGGGAGCAGCCAAGGCTGCTCCCTTTGTGTTAATGTTCAAGCATTTCCAGAGCGGTGTTCAGGAGATAGTCCTCGCCGCTGTCAAAGATGGCGCTTATCGCCTCTGAATTGAAGGCCACTATCTGCACGTCATCGCCGTTGGAGCTCTGCCTGTCGGTGCCCGAATCTATCATTATGCCGCCGTCGCTGTCGAGGACGATACAGTTCGAAAAGCAGACACTTCCGTTCTGCGCGCTCTTCTGTCCCACAGCCTGCGACGAGCCGTTCGGTCCCGTGAAGCCGATAACGGTCATATTATCGAGAGCTTCCGCCTCTTTTGTCATCATATCCGCGGCGCTGACGCTTTGGGAGTTGACGATGATGATGACTCTGCCGTCACCGAGGAGCTGCTCACCCTGATAGGTGATATCGTCCCCGCGGACATAGCTGCCGTCCTCATTTCTTGCCCAGCAGGCATTCTCCCTGTCCCACACGGCGTTGGTGAGGCTGTAGTGCTCGCCCTTTGGCGCAAATATCGAGAGCACGCCGTTGACCATATGCGGCGAGCCGCCGCCGTTGCTTCGCAGGTCGATGATGACATCTTTTACGCCCTTGGACTGATAGCGGAGAATAGTCTCGCGGATCTCGTCCTTCATCTCGTCGTAGGCATCATCCTCCGCCGAATTGTAGGACTTCGAGTCGAAGCTCATACCCTTGATACGCAGGCAGGCGACGGTATCGCTTACCTTTTTCCACTGAAGATTTCCGATATCCACGCCTTTTTTCAGCTGCTTGAGCGTATCGGAGAAGCGCTCCATATAGTCGCCCGTCCTCGGGAGCTGAGCGACCTGCTCCGAGCCGTCGTCGGCGATGAAAGTGACCTCGACGCTGTCTCCGCCGATACCCGCCGCGAGTATGCCGCTCCAGAAGATCTCGTTGTCGATGTCGGGGAAGCTTCCTATCTCGAAGTTTTCCTCCTCGGTCTCCTCGTTGTAGGAGAAGATATTGCAGTCATACAGCGGCGAGGACTTGCTCACCTCGTCGGGAGCCTTGCCGTCCCACGCCTTTATGACCGTGCCGTTGTGAATTCCGTAAGCGGCGAGGCTGTCGTCCACATTCACCGCCGCGAAGCTCCCGTCCGTGCAGTGCATGACCGCGAGCCCGTAGTCGCCGCCGAGAGCCTCTCTCAGCGCCTCATTTACGTCGCCGACAGCGGACTTGCTGTATACGTAGTTGACGTGACCGTCGTGGAACTCTCCGCAGAATTTTCCCCACGCTATCGCGTTCGCGCCGACGTCCTGCCTCTTGTCGATGTCGGCGAATACCGGCTGATACTCGTCATAGAGTGCATCCCAGTCGATATCCTTGTACTCGGTGAGGACGTAGTGCTCGCGCATACAGGCAAAGAGCTTCTCGAAGTCGCCCTTGAAGTCGCGGGCGCGATAGCGGGGATTCAGCAGGCACGTCGGGAAGCTCAGCGCCATGCAGACGGCTCCCGCGAGCGCGAGTATGCGCTTGAGCCTGTTTTTCTCGGTGAAGAAGCCGCACATAGCGACTGCCGCTCCGATGTACAGCGGCATCAGCGCCCAGTCGGGCCCCTGCTTCGTTATCACGAGAGCCGCCACGGGAAGCGGCAGCCAGAACAGCTTCCACTTCACGCTCTTGACCTTTTCCGAGTGGAAGGTCAGCCATATGAGCACGCCGCAGTAGGCGATACATACGAGAACAGCGATAATATCCCAAGTTTTCATATTGTTCCGCCTCCTTTAGTTCATGTCGTCGACGTGGAAGAAGTGGTAGCCGATGAGCAGATATACCGCAGTCATCATCACGGAGACGATAACGGTCAGCGCCGCGCCTGTCGGGTCGAGCGAGGTGTCATAGGTGTAGAACTGCTCCATATTGAGGTTGTACGTGTACCAGCTGCTGAATTCGCCGAGGTGTGTGAAGTCGATGGGCGAGAGCAGCCAGTGCTTGCTCTCCGCTGCTATTTTCAGGAACGGCAACGACGTCGCTCCCATTTGCACTGCCATGCCGAGCATAGGCGCGCCCATTGTGGTCATGCAAGCCGCGATAGGGTTCTTGAACAGGAAAAGTATCATCACGCAGAACGCCGTCACTCTTATCAGCGGAAATAATCCGAGTACCGCGCGCAGGACGAGGTCGCCAGTGGGTAGGGTGTCTCCCCAGCCGAAGGCGATGCCGTAAATGACGTATGGTAGCACATACAGCGCCGTCGCGCAGAGCGGAGCCGCTATCAGCGAGGGTATCGCGCGCCCGAAGTAGGAGATATAGCGCCTCCTGCCGGCGGAAAGCTCGTGATTTATGGTCTTGTCCGTGAAGTCGTCGCCTGCGACCATAGTCGTGAGGCAGGTCGCTCCGAACATGCCGAGCGCCATAAGTATCGGCAGCGTCTTAGGCATATACTCCGTCGCTTTTAGGATCTTCTCGCTGTTCCCTAAGCTGTCGAAGAACATCATCAGTGTGCCCGTTCCGAGCAGGCAGATGTTGAGGATATGCACCGCGGATTTCCGCAGCATGGTGCGGAACTGGTATCTCATTATATCTAACATAGCAGTCCCCCCCTTACGGAATATCGCGCTTGCGGAATACGGCGTATCCGCCGAGCAGCCACGCGAAGCCTATACCGAATGATGTGCAGACCATGCGCCAGAGCAGCTTCACAGGCAGGTCGAGCTTGTAAACAGTGATGTCCTTGCCGTTGAAGAAGCCGCTTGTCGTGTTGGTGAAGTCGAGAAGCCGTGTTAGGTCGGTCAGAGCGGTGTGCCATGTCAGCTCATAGCCTACTTCTTTCATGAGGGCTGATGCTATCAGGAGCACTATCGCTCCCACGAGCGCTGCTATCAATGCAACTACGTCGTTTCCGCAGAGGAACGTGAACGCCGTGTAAAAGCAGACCATGCGGAAGGTCAGCGTGAACATCACGCCGAATATCTGAAGTGCCTGTCTTGCGGGGAGACTGCCTCCCCAGCCGTTCTTGACCGTGAAAAAGAGCACGGGCACGGCTGCGATAACGGCTGTCAATGCGAGAGAGACCAACAACGAGGGAATGAACCTGCCGAGGTAGACCTCCCAGCGCTTTTTGCCGAAAAGAACTTCATAATTCGCGGTCTTGTCGCGGAGGTCAGCTCCACAGGCTCTTGTCGTAAGGAAGCCGACCGTCATAGGCAGTCCGAACTGGAGGAACATGGCAGCATTGCATGAAAAATCACTTCCGCTGACGTTCCAGTCTATTTCCTCGCCGACGAAGGTAATGACCACCATTAGCAGGAGATAGACCCCGAAAAACCACAGCAGCTTATCTTTTCTTATCTGCCTTAGTATCGACCTGATTATGTTCAGCATTGTCATCACCTACCAGTTTCATATAGTATGATTCGAGGTCAGCCTCGTGTACGTGGAGCTCCACAGGCGTGAGCCCGTTCTCGTAGAGCGTTTTAGATATGAGCGGAAGCTCGTCGAGCCGCTCGAACAGTCGGAGCGAGCCGTCCTTGAGGACATCGCAGTTCTGTACGCCGAGCTTGTTCTGCAAAGTGACGAGGGCGAGCGGGTCGTTGTCGGTGTGGATATGGTAGTATTCGCCGCACATCTTATGCAGCTCCTCCGCAGACAGCGTCTGCAGGAGCTTGCCGCGGCGTATGAACATATAGTCTGTGCAGAGCTGCGAGAGCTCGGCGAGGATATGCGAGGATATGAGGATAGTGACATCGAGCTCCTCGTTGAACTTTTTGAGCATATTGCGTATCTCGATGATACCCTCGGGGTCAAGACCGTTCACAGGCTCGTCGAGCACCATTATCTCGGGCTTTGAGAGCAGAGCTCCCGCTATACCGAGGCGCTGCCTCATTCCGAGCGAGAACTTGCCGACGTGCTTGCGTCCGACGTCCGCGAGCCCCACCATTCCGAGCACCTCGTCCACGCGTTTGGGGTCGGGTATACCCTTTTGCAAACGGAGCTTTTCGAGATTCTCCCTCGCGGACATCTCCTCCTTGGCGTAGGGAGTTTCTATCATGAAGCTCATTCGCGAGCGGGCATGGGCGAGCTCCTTTTCGGAGCTCCCGCCGAAGATAGAGAAGCTTCCGTCCGTCGGCAGCACGAGCCCGCCGAGCATCTTCATTATAGTGGTCTTGCCGGCACCGTTGGGACCCACAAGCCCGCATATCATACCCTTTCTTATGCGGAAGGTAGCGCCGTCGACGGCTTTTTGCTTCTTATATTGTTTGGTCAGTTCCTTTGCTTCGATAACGATATCTGACATAGCAGTTCCTCCTTTTGTTGATTCGGAAATCATATTTTTCCTTCTGACTCCAATGATAAAACGCAAACATAAAGAATTCATTAAGATTCTTAAAGTTTACAATTTGTTCACAATTTGACCGCAACAAAAAGCCGCAAGGAAGCTTTTCCCTTGCGGCTTTGTTAATTACAGCTTGTTCTTCTCGCTCTCTATCATCTTGAGGAGGTCGTCGACCGACATATCCGACGGGTTCTTCGACCTTGTTCCCGACTCGGTCTTGTTGATGATATCGGAGATATCAGGTGTACTGCTCTTTCTCGGAGCAGCCGTGGGACGAGCGGGAGCGGTATAAGCAGGAGCATCGTTCTTGGTCATCTTCTCCACAGCAGAGGTGGAAAGAACGCCTGTATTATCGGGGACATTGCTCTCGGCAGCAGCAGCGAACTGACCCGAGCGCTCTGCCTCAGCGGTTTTCCTGAGCATCTCCTCGCGGAGCGCGTCAGCAGTAGGAGCTGTCGAGGACTGTGCCCCCATGTTCCTTGCAGCGAACGAAGACTCAGCCGAGCCGCCCGCAGTCGGGAAAGAGGTAGTATTTGTAAGACTGCCCTTCTGAGCCTTGAACTGCATGGTGCGTTCTTTTTCCTTCTGGTAGGGGGAGTCGTGGTTGACCTCTTTCTGGCTGAAGTTTTCGGCAATGGACATCTTCTTGCGCTCGAGCTCGGAAGCTGCGAAGTTTTCGGGAGCAGCGCTGTAAGCGGGCTCAGCGTTATTGTGAGCGAACTTCTTTCTCGGGGGTTCATTCTCGTCCTGATACTCGTAGAAATCGAACTCCTCGTCAAAGTCGTCCTTACCGTTTATAGTCTTGGCGATAGCGGCGATAATGAATACTACGAGGATCACGCCTGCCGCAACGAGCATGATGAGTATGCCCTTGATGCTCTGAGCGAATCTGATGAAGGCACCGAGCTCGGGGCTCTCGGGGTAACCCGTGCAGATAGCGACTACCTTGTCCTTTGCAATTGAATCAACGATATCCTCGTGGATAGAATCCTTGGTATAGTATCTCTCCTCAGAGCCCTCCTCAGCCTCAACGATATAGTTGATGCTTCTGAGGCAGAGCTTTTCGGGATTATCGGCAGGGTAGCAGAGCACGATATCGCCGACCGCGACGCTGACGTCCTTTGCGTCCTTTGCGAGCAGAGCCGAGCCCGAAGAGACGTCGCTGGGCATCGGGTTATCCTCACCTACAACGTAGATATATCTTCCGAAGAGGTTGGGAGTTTTATTTCTTGTAAACAGGATATTCACTGTCAGCGAAACGATGACAGACGAAACGCATAAGATGATGATAAACAGCTTTAGAATGAACAGACCTTTTTTCTTTTCCATTGGGTATCATATCCTCTCTTTGTATTATCGTTTTTTGTCTCTACACACATTTTTTGTGCGAAAAATGTAAACACATATATTATATCATATAATTCGCGGGATTTCAAATGTTTTTCAAAATTTTTACAAGTTTTATTTTTTAAATATATTCGCGTGACATATGGTCAGTTTTTATGTATGCAATATGCGCAATTCAAGTCTCCATATAAAATTCATATTTTACAGATTGCACAAAGAAATTCGTTCTTGTTTTGGCAGGGCGACGATTTTTGCAACGCTTTTTCAGTAATATGTGAATTGCGTTGATAAATATTTGTTGAAATATACAATTGAAAAAAACGCGAAAAAGTGGTACAATATCATATATACTACTTGTAATCACAGCAGCCGTTGTTCGCAGTTTATCGGCAAAAATAAAGGATGAAGTTTATACAAGCGGTAATAACGTCGCAACTTACGACAGAACGGAGATTTTATATGGCAAAGAAAACCAACCCTCTCATCGAACAGATAAAGCAGGAGTTCCCCAAGAAGCTCCAGGCGCTCTACAGCGTAACACCCGAGGAGGCTTCGGATAAGCAGGTCTATCAGGTGCTGTCCTCTATCATCGTCAAGATACTCGGCGCCAAGAGACAGAGCTTCATCAACCACACTCACTCTGTCGGCGGAAAGCAGGTATACTATCTCTCAATGGAATTCCTTATGGGACGTTCCCTCAAAACAAGTCTTTACAACCTTGAAATAGCTGACGAGGTACGCGCGCTGCTCAAGGAGCACACGATAAACCTCGACAAGGTATACGAATATGAGCCCGACGCAGGTCTCGGAAACGGCGGTCTCGGACGTCTTGCCGCCTGCTACCTCGACGGACTCGCCACAACAGGCTTCCCCGCAATGGGCTACTCTATCTGCTACGAGTACGGCATCTTCCAGCAGAAGCTGGAGGACGGCTGGCAGACCGAGCTCCCCGACAACTGGCTCCCCGGCGGAAGCGTATGGCTGGTTCCCAAGCCCGAGCTCTCGATAGACATCCACTTCGAGGGCGATCTGCAGGAATACTGGGATAATCAGTACCACTATATCTCGCACGTGAACTACAATACAGTTGTTGCCACACCTTACGATATGTACGTATCGGGCTATGGCGGAGAGGGCGTATCCGTGCTCCGTCTGTGGTCGGCAAAGGCACCGAGTTTCGACATGAAGATGTTCAACAAGGGCGACTACGCGAGCGCACTTGCTCAGAACTCCATAGCCAACGCTATCTCGAAGATACTCTACCCCAACGACAACCACCTCGAGGGCAAGAGCCTCCGCCTGAGGCAGCAGTATTTCCTCTGTGCGGCTTCTATCGGCGACATCGTAAACAACCACATGATGGTATACGGCACGCTCGAAAACCTCGCTGACAAGGTAGCTATCCACATCAACGACACCCACCCCACCCTCGCTATCCCCGAGCTGATGAGAGTCCTCCTCGACGACTGCGGCTACGGCTGGGACAAGGCGTGGGACATCGTCACCAAGACCTTCGCCTACACCAACCACACGGTAATGGCAGAGGCACTCGAGAAGTGGGATGTAAACCTCGTAAAGCACATTATCCCGAGAGTATTCTCCATCATAGTTGAGATAAACAACCGCTACTGCCAGTCTCTCATGGAGCGCAACGGCGGCGACAGCGCAAAGACCACACGTATGTCCATAATCAAGGACAATCAGATACACATGGCAACACTCTGCGTTGCGGCATCGCACAGCGTAAACGGCGTATCCAAGCTCCATTCGGAGATAATCAAGGAGTCCGTATTCCGCGACGAGTACGAGAATACCCCCGAGAAGTTCAAGAACGTCACCAACGGTATCGCCTACAGACGCTGGCTGTACCAGTCGAATCCCGCGCTGACAAAGCTTCTCAAGGACACTATCGGCTCCAAGTTCATCAAGGACGGCGCAGAGCTCGTAAAGTTCCGCAACAGCCAGAACGACAAGGAAGTCCTGACAAAGCTCCTTGCAGTGAAGAAGCAGGCAAAGGACAGCTTCGCGAAGTACGTCAAGAAGGAAAGCGGGCTCATCCTCAACACCGACAGCATTTTCGACGTACAGGTAAAGCGTCTCCACGAGTACAAGAGACAGCACCTCAACGTAATGAACATCCTCGCAGACTATGCTTATCTGCTCAACAACCCCGACGCTCCCTTCACCCCCAAGACCTACATCTTCGCGGCAAAGGCAGCTCCGGGCTACTACCTCGCAAAGCAGATAATCAAGCTGATATGGGCTATCTCAGAGGAGATAAGAAAGAACCCGCGCATCTCCGAGAAGTTACAGGTCGTATTCCTCGAGAACTACTGCGTAACTCTCTCCGAGCACCTCATGCCTGCCGCTGATATCTCCGAGCAGATATCCCTCGCGGGTACAGAGGCTTCGGGTACGGGCAATATGAAGCTCATGCTCAACGGTGCCATCACTCTCGGTACTCTCGACGGTGCGAACATCGAGATAAAGGAAGCCGCAGGCGACGAGAATATCGTCATCTTCGGTATGACCACTCCCGAAGTAAACGAGCTCAAGGCACGCGGCTACGACCCTCAGCAGTATTTCAAGAACGACGGTCGTATCAACGAGGCTATCGAGCGTATGTACCACGGCATCAACGGCTGCACATTCGTGGACGTAGCGGATTCGCTCCGCCTGCGTGACCCGTACATGGTACTTGCGGACTTCGACAGCTACAGAAGAGCTCAGGCTTATATCACCGAGTGCTACAACGACAAGATGAAGTGGGCAAAGATGTCACTCAACAACATCGCGGGCGCGGGCATATTCTCCGCAGACCGCGCAGTTACCGAGTACGCAAACAACATCTGGCACCTCAGATAATAACAGGATTTCAGGGGGACGAACCTGTGTGCGATCATGATAAAAGAGATATCATGTTTGCGCACAGCTGTCCCCTTTTTCCCGTTCAACTTTTAGTATAAATATTTGAGCAATATATAATTTGCTCATTAAAGGAGGATGCTTCCGTGAAACCTGTATACGACACATGGGACCTCGGCTGCAAGTCGATATTCGGTGCGATAAGGCAGTTCGAGACCTGCCGCTTCTCTATCAGGCTCCACAAGGATATACACCCCGATTTCCAGCCTGTACTGGTACTTTTCAGGACCGGCTTCAAGGAGCGCTTCATTCATATGAGCCCCACCGGCACCGACGGCGACCTCATCGTCTACTCATGCGAGTACGAGGCACGCTACAGCGACGTCCACTACTATTACTTCTCGTATACGTGCGGCGGCATCAGGCACTACATCAAGCGCGTGAACTGCCACGAGGGTGCCGAGCAGGAGGGCGAGCTCTTCCAGCTCACCGTCTACTCCAAGGACTACCAGACGCCCGACTTCCTGAAAGGCGGCATAATGTACCAGATATTCCCCGACCGTTTCTGCAGGAGCGGCAAGCCCAAGAAGAACATTCCCGAGGGGCGTGTTCTCCGCGAGGACTGGAGCGGGACTCCGTGGTACCGTCCCGACGAGCACGGTCACGTGAGGAACAACGACTACTTCGGCGGCGATTTCGCGGGCATACAGTCGAAGCTCCCCTATCTGAAGGAGCTCGGCGTGACCTGCATCTACCTCAACCCCATATTCGAGGCACACGAGAACCACCGCTACAATACAGCGGACTACTCCAAGGCAGACCCTCTCCTCGGCACGAATGAGGAGTTCTCGGAGCTCTGCCGCGAAGCGAGAAAACTCGGCATCTCGGTGATACTCGACGGCGTATTCTCACATACGGGCGCTGACAGCATCTACTTCAACAAGTACGGCAGATACCCCGAACCCGGTGCGTATCAGTCCCGCGAGAGCAAATATTACAACTGGTACAGCTTCATCGACTATCCCGAGCAGTACGAATCGTGGTGGGGCATAGACACGCTCCCGAACGTCAATGAGAACAACGAGGACTACACCCGCTTCATCTGCGGCGACGAGGGCATCCTTCACTACTGGCTCAGCAAGGGCGCGGCGGGTTTCCGTCTCGATGTGGCAGACGAACTCCCCGACCAGTTCCTCAACAATCTCCGCAAGTCGGTAAAGAAGTTCGGCAAGGAGAAGATGATCATCGGTGAAGTGTGGGAGGATGCCTCCAACAAGGAGAGCTACGGCGTCAAGCGCCGCTATCTTCTCGGCGACCAGCTCGACTCGGTGATGAATTACCCCTTCCGCGAGGCAATCATCAACTACGTGAAGGGCGGCGACCCGCGCGAGTTCATCTACTCGGTAATGACGATACTCGAGCACTACCCCAAGCCGACGATAGACGTCCTGATGAACTTTGTCTCCACGCACGATATTGAGCGCGCGATAAACCGACTGGGCGGCGAATACTGCGACGACAAGAGCAAGGACTGGATGGCGGAGCGTATATTGACGGACGAGCAGTACCGCAACGGAAAAAATCTGCTGAAGTCGGCGTTTGCGCTGATGTATTTCCTCCCTGGAGTACCGTGCATATACTACGGCGACGAGGCAGGCTTGCAGGGCTATAAAGACCCGTTCAACCGCCGCTGCTACCCGTGGGGGAATGAAGACGGCGAGCTCATCGAATACGTCAAGGAGCTCGGACGCGTAAGGAAGTCGATACACAACCTCAAAGCAGGCAGAACGTACTTCGCCCTCAAAGACGGACAGCTTCCCGACGAGCGCCTCATGGCGTTCACCCGTCAGGGCAGTCCCATGGACTACATTTTTTTCATCAACAGAACAGGCGACACTGTAAAGCTGGATAATATAAACGAGTTTTTCACCTTCTTCACGAATACAGAGCCAGTTTACGGCGAATTCGCCGACGGAGCCCTGACAGTCCCGCCCTACGGATACAGCATAATCAAAGCGAAGTTCACGGGCTGAAAAAAAGGGCTGTTTTAAGGTTGTTTTAAGATTATTTTAAGGTTCATTAAGTATATTATAAGTGGATCAAGTGATCCCCCAATTCCCCTTCTATATTTTGTTTCTTTTTCCTGTAGCTGTACCGAACGGCGGTAAACCGATAAGCAAGACGCAAAGGTCTGTTGAGAGCGGCTCTTTGCTTCTTGTTTATTCGGCGCCGTGGGTACGGCTTTTTTATTTTCCCCGCAAGGGCTCTGCTTTCGGCGGGAAACAATGCAGGGGTTATCCGCAAAGCACAGTATAAACCAACGGCTACACAAAAAAAGGCTTCGGAAAACTCCGAAGCCTTTAAAAATTTACGCTATTCTGAGTGAGCCCACATCAAGCATACCCGCATCGACCTTCTGAATGGTCAGAGCGTCGTTAGCGGTCACGCCCTGCTGACCGTCAACATCGGCGTTGATCTTGCCCTGCGGCTTGAGCTCGTACTTGTCTCTGTTGGCAATAGACTGGAGGATAGCGACCGCGTCAGCAATAGTGACATTGCCGTCGAGGTTAGCGTCGCCGGCCTTTGCGTCGGAGTTCTGAGCCGTAGTGGTAGTCTCCTCCTCCGTTGTAGTCACGGGAGGCGAAACGTGGTACGTTGTAGTGGTCGTAGTCGTAGTAGTTTCTGTCGTAGTGACCGTGGTGGTCGTAGTCTCGGGCGGAGCCGAAGCCGCTGTGTAATCCTCCACGATACCTGCCCAGAACTTACCTATTTTCTCGTAACCCTTATCCGTGGGGTGGAGCTTGTCGCTGTCCATATCGTTCATGCCGTCGAGGCAGCCGTGAACGTCAGCGAACTGCACGTTCTTGCCTGCGCTCTGGTAATCGGAAGCGACTTTCTTTACGGTATTGTTGTAGTTTGCAACTCTCTGCGCATTACCGCCGTAAGCGGTGAACTCGGGGATAGAAGCGAGGAAGACCATACCGTCTGCGGGCATATCCGCGAGGATATAGTCGAGGAGTGAGTGCAGGTCAGTCTCGCACTCGCTCAGGCTGCGGTTAGCGGTCATATCGTTGGTACCTATCATAAGGAGCACGATATCGGGCTGAGCGCTCTTGATAGCGTTCTTTGCCTTGAGCTTTTCAAGCAGACCGTTTTCGCCCCAGCTGGGGATAGGATACTTCTGCACGATAGTGTAGCCGCTGTAGCCTGCGTGATTGTCGTCGTACTGGACATTCTGTCCGTTGAAGTTGAACGAAGCGCTGTTGCTTCCCTCGGGACCTACCATATCCACCTTAGTGAAGCCCTTCTGCTTGAGGTAATAGTCGAGGTACTTTCTGTATCCGCCGGTATGACCGTAGCCGAAAGTGATAGAGTCACCGATAGGCATTATCTTTATCTGGTCGTTCTTTCCTGCGCTGCTGCTCGGAGTAGTCGAAGCAGCCGCAACGGTACCCTGTCCCGTAACAACGGAAGAAGCCTTGCCGCTCTTGGATACCTGAACGGCGTCGATATAGAAGTCGCAGAGGTCGCCCGAGCCCTCGGTAGTCTCGATATAGAGGACGAGGTCGCTGCCTCCCTGCGGGATAGTGTACTCGGTATTCTCGAGTTTTGTCCACACGCCGCTCTCGGCAGTACAGTCGGCGATCTTATTGTAGGTGGTATTGCTGCCGTCGCTCTGCTGGAGCGAGAGCTGCATAGAAGCGCTGCTTCCCGATTTCTGGAGCACGCCCACGGAGAAGCTGTAGGTAAATCCGGGTACGAAAGCACTCGGGTCGAGTGTTATAGCCGCGCCGTTCCACTCCTTGCTTCTGCCCGAAACGAGGAGCGACTTGCTGCCTTCGTAGTAATTGGACGAGTCGTTAGCCAAAGACGCGCCGCCTCTGCTATCCCAGTTGTCGTAGCCGTTCTCGAACGAGCAGGTGAAGTAGTCGCCGTTGCCGTCGGGCTGAACTGTCGGATTAGCGGGAGTAGTCTGCTGAGGCTGAGTAGTAGTCACAGGCGCCTGAGTTGTGGGAGCCTGCTTGCCTGCCCAGAGGATAGAGTTATCATTGATTACAGACATCATCGTGTTGATGACGGGCTCGGAAGCCGAATACCACGAGTTAGCGCTTCTGTTGAGGTAGCCGTGCGACTCGCCGCCGTTGCCGCCCTCGACGTTATTGTCCCAGAGCACGCAGGGGATACCCGCCTTTTTAGCCTGAGTGATATAGTCCTTAGCCCACGCCTGACGCGCGGAGAGGTTATTGAAGTTCGAAGCGCTGAATTCGCCGATGACCACGGGGATATTCTTCTGGTCTTCAAGCTGCTTGAGCCCGCTGAAGAAGCTGTTGATAGCGCCCGTATAGTCCTCGCCCCAGCCGCTCTGACCGGGATAATTGTGGTTTGCCTTGTCGTCCTCCGCCATAGTGAAGTAATACGGCAGATAAGCGTGGACCGAGTAAGCTACGTTTCCGCAGCCGTTCGGGAAAGAAACGGCATTGATAGACTTCATATCGGACGAAGCGCAGTAGCCGGGGAGCATAAGCAGACGCTCCTTATTCGCAGCCGAGCCCTGTCCGCGGACAGTCTCGACGAACTTGGCATTGAGCTTGTTGATATAGTTCCATGTGTAACCGTTATCGCCCTCACCGTTGCCCCACTCGCTCACGGAGGGGTTGCCTGTCTGGCGTGGCTCATTCATGCCCTCGAAAACGAGGTGCTGGTCGTAGTCCTTGAAGGTCTCGGCTACCTGTTTCCAGATAGCGGTGAGCTTCGCCTCGGCGTTGCGGTAGGTATTGTCGTTGAACTGCGCGACATTTACCCAGTTCTCGTGGTGTACGTTGAGGATGACGTACATATCGTCCTTGATGCAGTAATCAACGATCTCCTTGACACGCGCCATCCATGCGCTGTCTACGTTGTTGCTGCCATCGAGGTGGGGATACCAGGTGGTCGGTATTCTCACCGTGTTGAAGCCCTTTTTCTTGACGGTGTCTATCATCGCCTGAGTGGTCTTGGGCTGACCCCAGCTCATCTCGGTATTGACACCCGAGTAGCCGTTGCCGCCTGTCGCGTCGAGCGTATTGCCGAGATTCCAGCCTATTTTCATCTCGCGCGTGATGTCGAACGCGCTCATACCGCTTGCGGCATCAGCTTCTGTTACTTCCATGATGAAAGGGAAGCGGAAGCTTGTCAGCAGACAGGCAGCCGCCGCGGCAGTACTTACTGCCTTTTTGATGAATAACTTCATCGTGGATCTACCTCCTTATCAGATTTTGGTGTGTGATAAAATCTCCTGATTACAGTGTCTGCACACACTGCTCTAATCATATTCTAACACAATGTCAAAATCAAGTCAATGATATTTGTGCAATTTGTACACGCCAAAACGTAGAATTAAAGCGCTGATTTTTAGGGACTTTCACTAATCGCAGGACTTAAATTTCGGTGATTTAACGAACACTTTATCGATCGCGTGTGAATAAGCTTACACATCTGCCTGCCTATAAACGCAAAAAACGGGCGATAACGCCCGTTTCTGGTCATTTATTCTTAGTCTTATACATCAGCCAGATGAATTCAAGCACACCTATGCCGATGAATACGAACATCGTTTTCATGCTTGGCTTCTTTACCTTCACGCGCGTGATGAAAGCGATAGCGATGAGGAGCATCGCGCCTCCGTACACAGCAGGGAAGCAGTCGCCGATATCCTTATGGAAGCTGTAGAGCAGCGGCAGTATGAGCGAAACGCTGGTCACAGGCAGCCCCTCGTACACCTTGCGGACCTCCGCAGTTTTCTTCTGACGTGACTCCTCAGTGACGTTGAAGTAAGCGAGCCTGATAACGGCACACAGCGGGAAAAGCGCGAGCACAGGCATATCCACCCAGCTGTTCAGACCGACCGAATAGCCGATAACTGCGGGCAGGACTCCGAAGCAGATCGCGTCGCAGAGCGAATCTATCTGTATGCCGAATTTTTTTTCATCGTCGGTACGGTCCTTCTTTGTGCGGGCTATCTTGCCGTCGAACATATCACAGAGTCCTGATATCATGAGGCAGATGATAGCGTATGTAGGACGCGGCTCTCCGCCGCAGAGCCCGCACGCGAGCATAATGCCGATGATAGAGGAAACGAGACTGAGATACGTCAGAATTACCGTATAGTTATAAAAACCTATCATTATTCCATCCTCTGGTGGTAAATTATATCCATTCCGTATAAAGTGGGGTGCTAATATAGATACTATTATAACATATTATTATGAAAATAGCAATAGGCGCAGAGACAAATTTTCAGTTTTATTTTTGTGCTTGTTTTTTATTCGGGAACTCCAGCCGGAGCGTCAGCAGGCTTCCGTCTGCGGAGGCGCTCACCTTTGCGCCCTGCTTTTCCGCGAGCAGGCGCACGATAAACAGTCCCAGCCCTGCCGAACCTCCGCTGCGGGAAGCGTCCGCTCGGTAGCTGCGCTCGAACATCAGCTCTGTATCGGGCATTTCGCCCGCTCGCACAGGGTTCGAGAAGGCAACGGCGGTCGTATCTTCGCCCTGCACCACTTCCAGCCTGAAACTGTCCTGTGCGTACTTGAGGATGTTATTCAGCACATTGCCGAGCATACGCACGAGCATCTGCTCGTCAGCGCTGATAAACACCGTCTTTTCGGGAAAAACTATCTGCGGCTCGAGCCCGTGCAGCCGTATGGCAGCTTCGCTGTCTGCGAGGAACTGCATAAGCGTTTTCGTCAGGTTGACCTGTCTCAGCTCTGCGGCTGTATCGTCGCTCTCGAGCACCGACAGCTCAAAAAAAGCGTCCGCCATTTCCTTTAGCTTGTCAGCTTTTTCGCTGCACGTTGCGAGGTATTCGCTCCCGCGCGGGGAGAGGTGCTCCTCCTGCGCGAGGAGCTGCAAGTTGCCCTTTATCACGGTCATAGGCGTGCGGAGGTCGTGAGCGATGTCGGACACAGACTGCTTGAGATTGCCCTCTGCGCGGACTGCGTCGCGTTTCAGTCTGCGCTGGTCGTCGAGGATATTGTTCACCTCGGCAGCGAGGGCGTTGAGACTCGGGTCGAGCAGCGGAACAGACAGCTGGCGGTCGTAGGACGGGTCGAGATTTCGGCGCATAGCACGGCGCAAAGCGCCCATTTGCAGCTTCATCACGGCTATGTAGGCAGCAAGCCCGACGCACAGGACTGCAAGGGCGATGAGGACATAAAGCTCCATTACTGTTCCTCCTTCATCTTATAACCGATACCCCAGACAGTCTCGATAAGGTCGCGTCCTGCCGCCTTTTTCAGCTTTGAGCGCAGGTTGCTGACGTGTACGCTGACGGTGTTGTCCTCGTAACAGTATTCCTCGTTCCACACAGATTCGTAGAGGTTCGCCTTGGAGTAGACCTTCTGCGGGTGCTCCATAAAGAGGAGCAAAAGCTGGAATTCCTTAGCGGTGAGCGGTATCGGCTTGTCGCCGCAGCAGACGCGGTTTTCCGCGGGATACAGCGTTATTCCGCCGAAACTGAGCGTATCGGGGAACTCTGCTCTGCCCGTTCTTCGGAGGACGACCTCCATGCGGACAAGCACCTCGTTCAGGTCGAACGGCTTTAATATGTAGTCGTCGGCGCCGAGGCGGAGCACTTCAAGCCTTGTCTCGAGCATAGAGCGCGCGGAAATGACGATAACAGGTGTATCGGAGTGTTTGCGGAGCTCCGCGATAAGGCGTTCTCCGCTTATATTAGGGAGCATAAGATCCATGAGGATGAGGTCGAAGCGTCCGTCCGCGAGGAGCTCTGAGGCGGCAAGACCGTCGGCAGCCTCGCTGACCGTGCAGCCGTTTTTCTCCAGAAAATCGCGGAGAATTCGGCGTATATCGGGTTCGTCTTCGATTATGGCAATATTTGCTTTCAAGTTATCACCTGCCTGCTGGTTTGCATTTACTGAGACTGTCAAAAGCCGTTCAAGGGCGCAGAACAGCCGAATTTCAAGGGTGGAAGCCCTCGTCTGCCCTTTGCGCCGATAGTATCGGCATTTTTGACAAATCGAATGCTTTTTCACTAATTATAACATATAAATCCAAAAGTGGCAACCCGCGCCGAATTCGCTAATATTTTTAAAAAAACACAAACTCCGAGCTTGCTAATTAAATTATTTACCATTTTGAGAGAGGCATTATCCGCTCCGAACGGGCATATAATATAGCAATGAGTTCTCATTAGTCTCTGACAATTCCCTGTTTTTGACGGCATTTTTGCCGTCATTTTTTTGCTCGGGAGCATATTTGGAACAATTGTTCCACGTGGAACAATGCAAGTTTTGAGCGCGCTCTGCTTTTGTTGTCGTCTTCAAGACGCGCACAAATGTCCTCATCACAAATACAGAAAGCAAGAGCTTTTCAGGACGGCTTTTGCCAAAATTGCCTCCCCGCAAGTCCAAAACGGGTGACGAAAGATATCGCAGACAGGTTCAGCACCTGCTCCGCTCTACAGTGAGTATACAAAAGTCGCCGTTTGACAAAGGCAGTTCCTATGCGAAAACAAAACGAGGGATCTATCGATGGAGTCCCTTTTGAAAAGGTTCCATCAATAAATCCCCCGTAAAGCTTATGTATAGGGAAAGTTTTTATGTATCACACGCCCAGGAGTGCTTTTTCGACGGCTTTGTTTCTCTTATCGGAGTTTTTGATACCGCGTCTGATGCGCTTGAAGATGAAGCCGAGGACGAGCTCGACCGCGCCGATACCGAGCGCCATAGCGCCAAACGGGAGGAGGAGCGAAGCGCAGAGGTAGAAGATGAACCAGCCTGTAGCGATGTGAGCGATAGAGGTACCTGCCGCAGCCGCAAGACCGACAACAAAAACGATACCGCCGCTGCACGAAAAGATGCTGCCGTACATACCGATGATGTGCTTACCCCTACCGTCAACGATAACTGCTATCCATACGAGGAGCACGATAACGAGACCGAGGATGATGCCGAGGGTGACGTATGAGAAAACAAAACTGAGGTTCGCGAGGTCGAAATGCGCCTTTCTGCCCCATTTTTCGATGGAGAAGTTGTCGGCGGTATCCTTTATTTCGAGCCTTGTGCGTATCCTGTTATAATCGGCGGTTTTGAACTCGCGGTCAAAGCATTCCTTTGCGACGTCGTCGTTCTTTACGAAGAAATCAGCCATATCGTTAGCAGTCACAGAGGGGTCGCCTATCTCGCCCTCGATGAAGTAGTCGGCGTAGTCTCTGACGAAACCGCCCGTATAAGCGAGCAGGTCGGTCTTTGCGAGGTAAGCTCTGAAATCAGCCTTGCTGACCTCACCCTGCGAGGCGTCGCTGAAACCGACCTCGTTGTAAATGGCATCGGAGAGCGAGCGCTTGCCGAGATCAGCATCGAGGACGGTATTGATATTCATATTCTTGGTGCGGTTCTCGAGCACCTTGCCCGAGCAGCCTATTCTTACACAGAACAGCAGGCTTACGATGGTGAGGAAGATTATGGACACTATCGCGATAAAGCCCGCGAAGGATATCCTGAGCGCGCCCACATTTGCGGGAGCCTCGGGCTCCTCCTGTGCGGGAGCTGAATACTGCTCGTTATAGGGAGCATACTGCTGCTGAGTATAAGGCTGCTGCGGAGCGCTGCCGCCTATCTCATTCTGCGCATAGAGCGGAGCGGCTGCTTCAGCGGCAGGAGCGGGAGCCTCATTCAGCGGCTTTTCTCGCTTTTTCAGAGGCTTTATCTCGGGCTCCTCGGGCTCGGGAGCAGTCGCCTCGTCGATTTTTTCCTCGATTTTGTCAGCGGACTCCTCCGCAATGTTTTTGATATCGTCAGTGAGGCTGTCGGACTTGTCCTCTATTTCCTCAGCGACGGTCTCGTTGAGAACCTCAGCCTGTGAGCTGAGCGCTTCGAGAGCCTCATCTATTGCGGCAACGGTGTCGTTAGTATCGGCGAAAACGGTGTCTGAGAGAGGTTTTTCGGAAAAGGTATCCTTTACCTCCGCGGCCTTTTCCTCCGCCTTTTCGACAGTCTTTTCCACGGCTCCGACAGGTGCAGAGACAGTCTCAACAGCCTCTTCTTTAATGTCGGATATAGCATCGGCAGCAGAGTCGGCGGCGGATTTTACCTCCTCCGCGAACGTCTCGGCGGGAAGCTCTATCTTTTTTCCGCACTGACTGCAATAGACAGCGTCGTCGTCGAGCTCATAGCCGCAAGATAAACATTTCATATTTTGTACCTCCTTATATTGTGTTATTTGTGGCAATTTAATATCAATATAAACAGCGAAACTGACATCGGGAACGGGCTCCCGTCAGGAGACGGCGTCCCCCTGAAAAGCAGGCAGGCGGGCAATCAGCTGTGCACTGCCGACCGTTCCGTACATTTTCGCCTCGGCGCAGACCGACGAAATATTAATCACACATTTATTATACAGTAGAACAATTAACTTGTCAACAGAAAAAAGCTCGAAAAAGCGAATCTGCGCAAAAAAGGCTGCTGTCAACAGACAGCAGCCTCAGTTCCGGAAATATGCGGATCACTTTGCCTTCTTGTTCTGCTCCTTGAGGAGGTCTCTTATCTCAGTGAGAAGCACCTCTTCCTTGGGCGGCTCAGCGGGCTTTTCAGCTTCCTTCTTCTTGCCGATGCTCATGAGCTTATTGACAGCCTTTACCATGAGGAATATGCAGAATGCCATGATAAGGAAGTTGATGATAGTTGTAATGAAGTGACCGTAGTTAAGGCAGAGCGCGGTAACGGCTTCGGAGTCGAGACCTGTGTAGTCCACCCACGGGAGCTTTATCTTGCCCGCTATCTCAGCGCCGCCGATAGACGCGATGAGAGGGTTGATGAAATCGTCCGTGAGAGAGGAAACGATGTTACCGAATGCGGCACCGATGATGACGCCGACAGCCATGTCCATGACATTGCCTTTGAGTGCGAATTCCTTGAATTCCTGGATAAACTTCTTCACTTTTCAAGATCTCCTTTATAAATAAAATTAATCTATTCCGACCTGCGGTATCGACGGTATTTCTATCGTATCCTCACGCACAGTCTTCTTAGCCTGCATATACTCAGGAAGCTCTATCTTGTCGAGCTCGCTCTCATAGGGATTCTTCTTTTTGGGAAGAGCCTCTACTGCGTGCAGGTCGCCGTCCATCATTGATTCCTTGTGCTCGGGGACATACGCCTCGAGCGAGTCGGCGTTGGCTTCGCCCGCCGTATACATAGTGATGCGCGACTTTCCTGTGAGCTTTTCCGAGAGCATACCGGCGTCGACCTGCTCGGTCACGCCCATACGGTCCTGAGCTTTTACGTGTTCGTTTGCGGCAAGGTTTTCAGCGTTGACGGTATCGGTCTGCCGCATATAGAATCTGTTGAACTTATCCGCGTCGTTATGCGCGAGCTTATTCGCGTCAACGATAGGGGTATCATTCATATAGCTTGTCTTTTTCTTGTCGTTGTGGCGGAGGCTGCCGAGGTCGCCCATACCGCCGCGTGACTTTCCGAAGAAGTCCTCGGGGTCACTCTCCTTATGCTTGGTAGCAGCGCCGCCGTCGAAGAACTTCCAGAAGTCCTCGGAAACGTCAACGAGCTCCTCGGGCTCCTGTTTCTGCGGAGCTTTCGGGAGTGCGGGCATACCGTACATACTGTTCGCGCCCTGCTGCGGAAGAGCAGGCATACCCGGCATAGACGGCATTCCCGGCATAGCCTGCGGCTGCGGAGCCGGCATAGCGGGCATACCCTGCATACCCTGAGCCGCACTCTGCTGAGCCTGCGCATCGGAAGCGGGCATAGGCGGAGCCTGAGCATAGACGGGCATACCGTTCTGGTCATAGCCGACTATCTGAGGCTGACCGTAGACCATAGGCTGCGGCTGGCTGTAAATGGGCATACCGTTGGGGTCATAGCCGATTATCTGGGGCTGACCGTAGATGACAGGCGGAGCCTGAGCATAGACGGGCATACCGTTCTGGTCGTAGCCGATTATCTGCGGCTGAGCGTACATCATAGGCTGCGGCTGGCTGTAAATGGGCATACCGTTGGGGTCGTAGCCAATTATCTGCGGCTGACTGTACATCATCTGCTGCTGGTTCATATAGGGGTTCGCGCCCATAGGAGCGCCCTGCGGTATGCCGCCCATAGCGGGAGCGCCCGCGGGCTGATTCGGCAGACCGCCCATCATGGGAGGCTGCTGAGGCTGTAAGGGCTCGCTGCCTGTCTGAGGCAGGTTGAGCCTGTCTGAATCAAGCCTTGGGATAAAGGGCTCGTCGTACATACTGAAGTCGAATTCCTCGTCCGAGTCATTCAGCTCGTCGGCGGTGTAGATGTCAGAAGCGGAAGAGGCTGAGGTGCGGTCGTTGATGGTAAAGGTACCGTTACCGACGGTAAAACCTCTGCTTGCGGAGTTGAACTCCTCTTCCGTGTGATAGCCGCCCATATCCACCTGTTCATAATTGACTTCCTGAGGGTTTTCAAGATTGCTGCCGCATTTTACGCAGAACTTGAAACCCTTCTCATTGTTTGTTCCGCATGACGGACATATCATGAAATCACTCCTTCACTGAAAAATGGAATGGAGGCTGAAGATGCGTTCGCACGCCACCGAAAGAGGTCGTGCGAACTGCACACAAGCGCATTCTATACGATTTTATTATATCATCAAAGAACGGCATATGCAAGCGTTTTAAGAAAGATTGTGAATTACAGCAGATTCGCCCCCTGTTCCTTTGTACAAAATAACGTAGGTAACAATGACAAATAGTATATTTTGTAGAATTTATACAAAAATACCGAATCTCGCAGTGCTTTCAACGCCTGTTGATGTGCAAAATGCACTGTTTGTTTATGGAAACACAAGCCGATATTTGTCACTGATACAAATTTGTGTATAAAACACTATATTTTTCGCAGATTATATGTTATAATGTTCTTCGTGTAGTGCGGAAGTCCGCAAAAAAGGAACAGACAGCCGAGTTTTCGGCAGAATGGAGATGACGCTGATGCCAAAGGATATAAATAAGGAAAAGAGCATAAACAGAGCCAAGAACCTGACCCAGCTCGTGATATGTGCGGTCATTCTCGGTGCCGGCGGATATAACGTTTACAATGCATACGGCAATATGAAAACAGTCCCCTCGTCAAGCTACGTACAGGAACCGACGGAGACCGAGGTCGAGGAACCGACGGATATCGTCCCCGACGCCGAAAAGGTGGTATTCTCGTACGCCGCAGTCCCGACAAAGGATAAGTTTTACGGTGACCTCATCCTCGTAAACAGCGAAAACGAGTATTTCAGCATGAGCGACGAAGACCTCGTGAACATCGTGGATATGAACGATGAGCGCGGCATAGACTATTTCACGGTCGCAGAGAATACGTACACCATTCTCCGCCCCGCCTATGAGCCTATGGTGCAGATGATAGATGATTTCTACAAGCTCTACAATAATGATACGCTCCAGATATACGGTTCATACCGCTCGAAGAAGTATCAGCAGGAAATATACGACAGATACAACGGCGAGACCGACGAAGACGGCTTCCCGCGTACGGCTCTACCCGGTCACAGCGAGCACGAGACAGGGCTTGCCTTCGACTTCACCGAGACGACCGACCTCGACTATCAGGGACAGGGCGACTTCGCATGGATAAACGAAAACTGCTATAAATACGGCTTTATAGTGCGCTATACCGAGAACAAGGAAAAGATAACACAGATACGCTCAGAGCCGTGGCATTTCCGCTATGTGGGCATCGCTCACGCGACCTACATGACCAAGAACGACCTGTGCCTCGAGGAGTACATCGACCTCCTCCGCGACAAGTACAATTACGAGAGCGAGCACCTTCAGGTCACAACCGATGACGGCGCGCACTACGAGATATTCTTCGTGCCTTCCTCGGACGGCGACGAGACTACCAACGTCCCCGTGCCGAGCGGCTGTAAATACGATATATCGGGCAATAACTCCGACGGCTTCATCGTGACCGTACACAAGGACGAAAAGACCGAGCTCGGACAGGAGACCGCCGATACGACCGAAGCGGAAGCTGCAACCGAAACGGAGTCCGCGGCCGACGGCGAAGAGACCTCTGCCGAGGACGAAGCTGCCGAATAATCCAATATCGCTGACTTCCGAACAAGTGCGGGAGTCGGCGTTTTTTGTGTCGCGATTTCCACATAATCACCCGTATAAAAAAGGATATTTAGGGCAAAAATTCAGATTGACATATTTTATTAATAGTGGTATAATATAAGTTGTCAGTTTTTTGACAATAACAAAAGTATAAGAAGGAGAAACCATGGAAAGTATTATAATGATGTCCGCAGTATCAGCGGCAGCAAAGCTTGCATACCTCGACCCCAGCTCCACAACGCTCATAATACAGATAGTAGCGGGCGTAGTCATCACAGTCGGAACCGTTCTCGGTATCTACTGGAGAAAGATGAAGAACGCCGTAAAGAAAAAGAAGCCCGATGACAACGCTCCCGCAGCTGAAATGAAGGGCGCAGACGACGGCAAGGACGTCATCACCGCAGACGACCTCCTCGACGATGAGGACGACGAGTAATACAGAGGAGCACTGATGGTTGTAATAAGCTTTTTAGGCAATATCCTCGGCAAGGCGATGACGTTCATATTCAACATAGTCGGCGACTACGGACTCAGCATCATCATCTTCACGTTCCTGACGAAGGTGCTGCTGTTCCCGCTGAATATGGTGACGCAGAAGAACTCGATAAATATGGTTCGCCTGATGCCAGAGGAGAACGCCCTCAAGATAAAATACATCGACGACAAGGACAAGCTCGGCGAGGAGCAGCTCAAGCTGTACAAGAAGTACCACTACCACCCGCTGCTGAGCTCGGTGCCGCTGCTCATACAGATACCGCTCGTACTCGGACTGGTATACGTAATGTACCATCCGCTGACGTTCATACTCCAGTTTGACGCCGGCGTTATCGGCAATTTCAAGGACTGGCTCGCCACATTCGCGGACGCCTCAAAGCTCGCGGAGAACTCCTACCAGCTCGAGATAGTCAGCCTGATAAAGGGTGCGCTCATCCCCGACGGTCATGCCCTCCCCGATATGCTGCTCGCTCCTGCTGAGCAGATAAAGGAACTCAACATGATGTTCTTCGGCATAGACCTGAGCAAGACGCCTTCCTTCAAGCACGACTATATACTGCTGCTGATACCGTTCTTCTCGGGATTCAGCGCATGGCTCATGTGCGTGATACAGAACAAGATAAACGTTCTTCAGGTGTCACAGGGCAGCCTCAACAAGATACTGACTACGCTGTTCATGATAGCGTTCTCGACTTACTTCGCATTCCTCGTACCCGCAGGTGTGGGACTTTACTGGATATTCGGCAACCTGTTCGCGATACCGTTCATGTATCTCTATAACATCTGTATGCCGCCCAAGAAGTACATCGACTACGAGTACCTCAAGAAGATGAACGAGCAGCGCATAGAAAAGGAAAAGCAGCATAAGAAGTACAATGCCCGCGAGAAGGAGGACTATAAGAAGTTCTTCGCAGTTGAGAATATGAAGCTGATGTTCTACTCCGAGTCGAACGGCTTCTACAAATACTTCAAGGGCACTATCGACTACATCTGCGAGCACTCCGACCTCGACATCCACTACGTGACGAGCGACCCGAATGACAAGATATTCGAGGATACCCGTCCGCAGATACACCCCTACTACATCGGCTCGGACAGACGCCTTGTGCCGCTGTTCATGAAGCTCGAATGCGACATGGTGGTAATGACCATGCCCGACCTCGAGAAGTACCACATCAAGCGCTCCCGCGTAAAGAAGGACGTCGAGTACGTATACGCGTGCCACGGTCCGGGAAGTATAGTCCTCTACAGAAAGGGCGCGCTCGACTGGTTCGATACGATACTTGTTCCCGGGAAAGACCAGTTTGAGGAGATACGCGCCTCGGAGGACCTGTACAAGACTCCCAAGAAGCGCCTCGTAGAGACAGGCTACCCCTTCATCGACGACCTGCTCAAGACCTACAGCAGCACCGAGCACAAGCCGAACGAGATACCGAAGATACTGATAGCGCCCTCGTGGCAGCCCGACAATATCATCGACCTCTGCATAGACGGGCTCCTCGAGGAGCTCAGCAAGACGGATTACGAGATAATCCTCCGTCCACACCCGCAGCAGGTCAAGCATGAGCCCGAGAAGTTCGAGACCATGAAGAACAAGTTCAAGGACAACAAGAATATCACCGTTCAGACGGACTTCTCCTCGAATAATCCGATCATGGAGTCGGATATCCTCATCACCGACTGGAGCGATATCTGCTGGGAGTTCGCGTTCGTGACCAAGCGGCCCGTACTGTTCATAGATACGCCTATGAAGGTGATGAACAACGAGTATGACAAGCTCGGAATAGAGCCGATGAACAAGAAGCTCAGGTCTGAGGTCGGTGCGGTAGTAAAGCCCGACGAGCTCGAAAAGACCAACGACGTTATCGCCGATATGCTCGCAAGACGCGAGGAATATGCACAGTCGATACAGAAGGTGTACGAGGAGCATATTTACAACATCGGCAAGAGCGACAAGCTCAGCGGTCGCTATATCATCAAGCGCCTTACAGGAAAGTAAAGGCAATACCGATAATAACGCATTAAAGGGACGCACACTGTGCGTCCCTTTTTCAATAGTTTTTTCGCAATACTGACGTATGGGTGCAGCGTTATTTGCTGTCGGGTGCTTCGGCTTTCGGAGCTTTCGACAGCCTCCACCACAGCACGGCTATGCCAGCAGCAAGGACTAACGTCGTGAATATACTGCCCTCAATGCCGAATTTTCCGCCTGTAAGCAGGGCTGAGCTGCTGTTTGCGGTCGTGCGGAAAACGGACTCGCTCATGCCCGAGCCGCTTACGCTTATGCCGTAGAAGCTGCCCTGTAAGAAGTTCCATATCGAGTGTATCGCGCAGACTCCCCATATATCGTCAAAAAGTATCATATAAAGTCCCGCGAAAATACCGAACATCGCAAGATTAATAAATACCAGCGGTCCGAAGCCGGGGTTGAGAACGTGTGCAAGACTGAATGCGGCTGCGCTCACGCCTATCGCCACGAACGGATGATGACGTCCGCCAAGCGTGTTCATCAGGAAGCCGCGGAAGATGAACTCCTCGCTCATACCCTGTATCAAGAATCCGACCAGCATGAGCAGTATCAGTCCGAAATTCACGTTCTTGCAGACGGTGATGCTGCACGCGCGGCAGACTACCGAGCCCAGCGCTATCGCGGTCATCAGCGCTGCTCCGACCAGCACGCCCTGCAAGTAGTGCAATCCAGCCTTGTGCTTCACTATGCCCATTGAACGGAGCGGCCTTGCCTCTCCGAACCGACAGTAGAACATCGAGATGAGTGTGCCGAATATCGTGCAGAACAGCATAACAATGAAGGTCTTGTTCTCCATTGAGACAGTCACTGTCGCGTCACGGATAGCCGAGAATGTCATCTCCGCGCCTGAATCTTGCAGCTCACCAAGGCGGGCATATATCGCGTCGCGTGCCATTATCCACGGTATAATTGATTCCGCGACGAGTATCAGCGTCATTATCAGCAGAAATGAAATAATATTTACTATAAGGTTATCGGATACCGACGACTTTTCCGATTCCTTGAACATTTTTGGTCTCAGCTCGGGCATAGGAAGCCTCCTTGATAAAAAGTATATCTCAATTTTACCCCATATCCCGCCGCTTGTCAAGTGCTTGACTTAAACGCTGCAAAGTGGTAGAATTATTGGGAGATACCTGAAATTGGCAAGGCGGGCTTTTCCCGCGATCGTTACCCTTGCATTATATCCTGAAATGAGGAAAACTTATGGCTGACAAACTATATATGATCGTCCCGTGCTACAACGAGGAGGAAGTCCTGCCCGAGACCGCTAAGCGGCTCCGTGAGAAGTACGCCTCTCTCATCGGCGCGGGGCTTATCTCCCGCGACAGCAGAGTCGTATTCGTCAACGACGGCTCGCGGGACAGGACGTGGGACATCATACAGGAGCTCCACGCCTCTGACCCGATGTTCTCGGGCATCGACCTCGCCCACAACAGCGGTCATCAGAACGCCGTGCTCGCGGGGCTTATGTCCGTCAGGGACATCTGCGATGTGTCCATAACCATGGATGCCGACCTGCAGGACGATATCAACGCGATAGACGAGATGCTCACGAAATATTACGAGGGCAATCAGGTCGTGTACGGCGTGAGAAGCACCCGTAAGACCGACACCTTCTTCAAACGCTTCACCGCGCGGAGCTTCTACCGCTTCATGAAGGCTATGGGCGCGGACGTCGTCTACGACCACGCCGATTTCCGCCTCATGAGCGCCCGTGTACTGCATGAGCTCGCGGAGTTTCGCGAGGTCAACCTCTTCCTGCGCGGACTCGTCCCGCTCATCGGCTTCAAGAGCTGCAATGTCTACTACGAGCGCCACGAGCGCTTCGCGGGCAAGAGCAAGTACCCGCTCGGGAAAATGCTCTCATTCGCCGTCAACGGCATAACCTCGTTCAGCACAAAGCCCTTAAAGCTCATAACTGCGGTAGGCTTCATCATGTCCGCGATAAGCGCCTGCGCCATCATCTGGGCGTTCGTCGTGAAGATACTCGGGCATTCCGAGCTCGGGTGGTCGAGTACCATGTGCTCTATCTGGCTCATCGGCGGCATTCAGATCCTCGCCCTCGGTATCATCGGCGAGTACATCGGCAAGATTTATGCCGAGGTCAAACAGCGCCCGCGCTATATAGTCGCGGAATTTATCAACGACGGAGGCAATGACGATGCTGAAAAAGATTCTTGACCCCAAATGCTGCGCAAAATGCAGGCTCTGCTGCGTTTTCGACAGGTACGACGCGTGGGAGACCCCCGTTTTTACTGAGGAGCAGTGCGGCCGTATACGCGCTGTCAAGCCCGATACCCCCTTTGTCAGCAAGGACGGAGGCTTCATCCTCAGAGTTACCGAATTCGACGAGAACGGGCTTTTTACCTGTCCCGCACTCACCGAGACGGGCTGTATGCTCGGCGACGATAAGCCCTTCGACTGCCGCATATGGCCGTACAGGATAATGTTCGTCGGCGGTCGGCGTGCAATTGTCATAGCTTCCAACTGCGAGGAGATGTTTGACCGCCCGCTCTCGGAGCTCGTTGGCTTCCTGAAAAAAGGGCTCGCAGACGAGATATTCGCCTACGCAGACCTCCACCCCGAGATAGTCAAGCCCTATTACGAGGGCTTCCCCGTGCTCATGTTTGAGCAGAAAAACGAGCTTATATAGCAGTATTACAAGGCATAAAACGAAGGAGGACGCTTTTTAAAGCGTCCTCCTCTTTTAGTTCGGTACATTATTTATCAGCGGGCTGACCGAAGCGCTCGACTATCTTCCAGTTGTCGAAGTCGGAGGCATCACCTGTAACCTCGTACTTCTGTACGTCAGCTACATTGCCTATGCCCTTCCAGCAGTATACGTGGAGGTCACGGGCGGGCGGGTTATCCATAGCCATTACATCATTGAACGATAAGCCGATGTAATCGTTGAAGCCGAAGCCGCTCTTGTCGACGCCTGCATATTCGAGCACAGTAGCGGGGAATTCACCGCTTGAGAGCTCAGCGTCGTGGTCGATGATGAGGGGAGCGTGCTCAGCACCTGCGGGCTTGATGAGGACAGCTGTTCTTATCTCGCCGTCAAGCACCATGGTCTTCCACTCTTCTTCCTCGGCGTACTCTATCTCAGCAGGCGGTCTGCCGTGGTCGCCGATAAAGATAATGGTGGAGTTGTCGTAAACACCTGCCTCCTTCATCTTGTCGAGGTATATCTTGAGAAGCTTGAAACCGCCGTACATATTCTGTTCTCTGTTTATACCATCACCCTCATAATCGGGGTCGAAGAAAGCGTACAGCTTTTCGTTATAGTCGTGTGCGAAGTTGAGATGCACGAAAGTAAAAGTCTTCTGGTCGCATTCAGCCTTCATCTGGTGAGTGAGGACATAGTCCTTGAATTCGATATCGGTGTCAGGACCTACTGTACCACCGAATGTTGCCACATCCTCGCCTGTGGAGGTGTAGAACTTGCCCGAGAAGTCAGCGGTCATACCCTTGAGGAAGGTATTCTTGAGGAGGTAGGGCGAGAGCTTTCCGAGAGAGAATTTGCCCATAGTCCTGAGGATACCGCCCGAGCCGAAGTAATTGAAATCAACATAGTTCACGGACGAGTGAAGGTTATCGCACTGGTCTCTGATGTCATCATAGCCCGAATAGGTGGTAAGGCTGTCGATGAGGAGATTTACCTTGTAGCCGTTGTCGTGGAGGCGGCGGGGAAGAGTCTCGCCTGCCCAAGCCTGCTTGAAGTAGTCTGTCCACTCCTGACCGTTGTACTCGCAGTTGGTGAGCATATTGCAGACCGAGGGGAATGTATTTGTAAAGCGTCCGACGTTGTTGGAGTAGAAGGTGAAGCCCTCGAGGTCGTCCTCGATTTCGGGATACTCGTCGAGAGTCATCTGCAGCCAGTGGGCGTCGAGACGGTCTGTGAGGAATACCACGACATTGTTGTCCTTGCTGAAGTTCATGGTATCCTCCATAGAGAGGTAGTTGTCGAGACCGGAGTCATCCTTCTTGAGAATGCCTGTCTTTGCAACGCGGCTTACGAGACCTACGCCCTGCATGAGGAACACGATGACTGAGAGATAAGTCAGCACCGTGAAGAGATAGCGCTTGCGCTTGCCCTTTTTGAGCTCGCCCGAAATGATGAGCACGATAAGCGGCACGAATATCAGCGCGAGGTAGATGAGGAAGTTGAGGTTATTGGCGGAGCTTCGCTCTGAATATGCAGTAGGGTCGCCTGTTATCTGCACCATTTTGCCGTTTGCGAACATCACCTGCCAGTAGCCTGCGATGAGCACGCCGCCGAACAGGCACTCAACTATCTTCCAGAGCTTGATATTTATGGCGAGACATGCGTTGAGTATGAGTATCAGTGCGGCGGAAACTCCGAGCGCGATCCCGAGGAGCGGCAGGAGTACACGCGGCGCACATACCACGAATTCGTTCTGATTGGCAATGAAAGTATCTGCGGGAACGAAGAAGCAGAACGTGAAAGCGAGTGCTATGCTGAGAGCGAATATCGCGAACTCGCGCTTTTTCGTGAAGCGCTTCTTCTTTTTCTTAGCGGGCTCTGCGGACTTTTCGGAAGCTGTATCAGCCTTTGCGGTCTCGGAGTGAGCCGCTTTTTTCTCCGTATCCGCGCTCTTATCGGACTTGGGAGCGGTATGCTTTTTTTCTGCAGCAGCGCTGCCATTGCTGTTTTGAGAGTTCTCGGGCTTCTTGCCGTTGTGAGAGCCGCCCTTGGCGTTTCCCGGCTTAGCGGACTTTTTTCCGCCGTCCGACTCTTTTTTGGGCTTGTCCGACTTTTTCTCGGACGTACCCGATGTTTTTTCTGTGTCTTTTTCTTTATTTTCCATAATCGTCCCTTCTCTAATGTGTTA
>JAGCHA010000112.1 GCA_017649325.1 Ruminococcus sp. | reverse complement strand
GCCGTCAACTGTTCCGAAGCGTGACAGGAACCAGATAACAATGGTCGAAAGCAGGATTATCGAGCCAGCCTTCTTGATAAACGACCAGCCGCGCTCCCACATTGAGCGGAGAACATTGCTGAGCGTGGGCATATGGTATGCAGGAAGCTCCATTACGAACGGTGCGGGCTCGCCTGAGAACATTACTGTCTTTTTGAGCATGATCCCCGATACGATTATCGCAGCCATACCGATGAAGTAAGCGGATACGGAGATCATCCACGAGCCGCCGAAAACAGCGCCTGCTATCATTGCGATGAACGGAACTTTTGCTCCGCAGGGAATGAACGTTGTTGTCATTATAGTCATTCGTCTGTCGCGCTCGTTTTCGATAGTTCTCGAAGCCATGATCCCGGGAACTCCGCAGCCAACGCCGACAAGCATAGGAATGAAGGACTTGCCCGAAAGACCGAACTTTCTGAACACACGGTCGAGAACGAATGCGATACGAGCCATATATCCGCAGGCTTCAAGAGCCGCAAGCAGGAAGAAGAGCACCAGCATCTGCGGAACGAAGCCGAGAACAGCTCCCACACCTGCAACGATACCGTCAAGGATAAGACCCTTCAGCCAGTCAGCCGTGCCGACCTTGTCGAGTCCGCTTTCGATAATAGCAGGGATACTCGGCACGAACACGCCGTAGTCCGCAGGATCGGGCTCATCGCCGATACGCTCGACTGTTGCAAGCGCTTCGTTGTAATCCTCGATAGTTGCTGTTTCATCTGTTGTTTCGAGAGTTTCTTCGTCCTCGACAGAATATGTGAACTCGCTCTGCGGAGCGCTTCCGTGTTCTTCAACATAGGCATCGAAGCCGTCGATTATCTGCTGTGCGCCTGCGTATTCTTCAGCTATCTCCGAGTATTCTGATGAACCGATACCAAGCAGGTGGAAACCGTCACCGAAGAGGTTGTCGTTTGTCCAGTCGGTAGCCCACGCACCCGGACCTTTCATCGCGATGAGGTAGACAAGCGTCATAATTACCGCAAAAATAGGCAGTCCGAGCCAGCGGTTGGTGACGATCTTGTCGATCTTGTCGGAAGTGGTGAGCTTGCCCGCATTTTTCTTCTTGTAGCAAGCCCTGATAACGTCTGCAATATAGATGTAGCGCTCGTTGGTGATGATGCTCTCGGCGTCATCGTCAAGCTCCTTCTCGGCGGCGCAGATGTCCTCCTCGATGTGAGCCCTGACCTTCTCGGAAATGTTCAGCTTTTCCATAACCTTGTCGTCGCGCTCGAAAACTTTCAGAGCGTACCAGCGCTGCTGCTCCTCGGGCATATCGTGTACGACTGCCTCTTCGATGTGGGCGATGGCGTGCTCGACAGGTCCGCTGAACGTGTGCTGAGGGATAGTTTTGCCGTTCTTTGCGGCAGTTATTGCAGCCGCCGCAGCTTCATCAATGCCTGTGCCCTTCAGCGCAGACACCTCGACTATCTTACAGCCCAGCTGCTTTGAAAGCTCGCCTGTATTTATCTTGTCGCCGTTCTTTTTTACGACGTCCATCATATTTACTGCGGCAACAACAGGGATACCGAGCTCCACGAGCTGAGTCGTGAGGTAGAGGTTGCGCTCGAGGTTAGTGCCGTCGATGATGTTGAGGATAGCGTCGGGACGCTCACCGATGAGGTAGTTTCTTGCAACTACTTCTTCAAGAGTGTACGGTGACAGCGAGTAAATACCGGGCAGATCAGTGATGATAACATCGCTGTGCTTTCTGAGCTTTCCCTCCTTCTTCTCTACAGTAACGCCGGGCCAGTTCCCGACAAACTGATTAGCTCCGGTCAAGGCGTTGAACAGCGTTGTCTTGCCCGAATTTGGATTGCCTGCAAGGGCAATACGTATACTCATCTTATATTCTTCCTTTCATATAGATAGTACAAACTAACAAAATTACAAAAAAAGAGGCGTCAGCTGACCTCTACCATTTCAGCATCGGCTTTGCGTATCGACAGCTCATATCCACGGACAGTGACCTCAATAGGATCACCGAGCGGTGCGACCTTGCGGACAGTTATCTCCGTGCCTCTGGTAATGCCCATATCCATAATGCGGCGTCTGACAGCACCCTCGCCGTGTACCTTGACTATCTTCACGGTCTCGCCGATGGCTGTTTCTCTCAATGTCGTCATATTCTCACCTCATACCATTATTTTTCTTGCAAGTTCTTCGCTTATCGCAACTCTCGATTCCTTGACCTTCACGATAACGTTTTCGCCGAGCCTCGAGACAAGGCTCACTGTTCCGCCAACGTGAAATCCGAGATCTTCAAGATGCTTTTTGGTCTCGGGATTTCCGCCTATTTTGCGTATAATACACTCTTTCTCCCGGTCTGCCATACTGAGCGGCATCATTACAACACTTCCGTTTCAAAATATTAGTTAGCAGCTTATAACAATTAAAGAATATCACTTGCAGACTGATTTGTCAATCACAAAGTCAAAAGTTTGTATGTAATAACAAAATATTTGCACCTGCTAACAGATTTTTGTTAGTGAGCACAAATTGTTGAAATAAAAATTGGCACCGGCCTTGATAGGCTCATATAAAAAATGAATGTTAAATCCATGTAAAATTAATCCGTTTCCTATTGACTGCCTGTCCTGTTGCTGTATAATATAAGATAGAGAAATATAAGGGAATTGAAAAAACGCAAAAATGAGGTAATTTTGTATGAACGGAACGGATTTTTCCATATTCAACATCTTCACAATGCTCGGAGGACTCGCCTTCTTCCTCTACGGAATGAACGTAATGTCCACAGGTCTTGAAAAGCTGACGGGCGGAAAGCTCGAAGTAGCGCTCAAGAAAATGACATCTAACAAATTCATGGCTATCATACTCGGAATGGTAGTCACGATAGCGATACAGTCGTCGTCCGCGATGACGGTAATGCTGGTAGGCTTCGTAAACTCGGGGCTGATGTCGCTGGAGCAGACAGTCGGCGTATGCTTTGGCTCAGATATCGGTACCACACTAACGGCGTGGATCCTCAGTCTTGCAGGAGTGGACGGAAAGAACCCGTTCATAAAGATGCTCAAGCCTACTTCATTTGCACCGATAGTCGCTATCATCGGTGTGATGCTGATAATGAGTGCAAAGAAGAACAAGCACAAGGACATCGGACGCATTATGGTCGGCTTTGCCATCATTATGACAGGTATGTCACTGATGTCGGATTCAGTATCGCCCCTTGCAAATTCACCGAAATTCCAGCAAATACTGACGTACTTCCACAATCCTATCCTCGGCGTGCTCGTAGGAGCAGGATTCACCGGTGTGATCCAGAGCTCAGCTGCTTCTGTCGGAATATTACAGGCTTTCTCGCAGACGGGAGCCCTTACATACGGCATGGCACTGCCGATAATCATGGGTCTGAACATAGGAACCTGCGTAACAGCACTCATTTCAAGTATCGGCGTAAACAAGAATGCAAAAAGAGTTGCATGCATACACATTCTCATTAAGGTCCTTGGCACCCTGATACTGCTTCCCGTAGCGCTTATCCTTCAGCACGTAGTAAAGCTCAACATTTTCAACGAGACAGTTGGATTTGTCGGTATCGCTGTAATGCACTCGATATTCAATATTGCCACAACAATAATACTTCTGCCCTTTACTCCCATGCTTGTCAAGCTGTCACACATCATTGTCCGTGACAAGGAGGGCGGAGAGGCTGAAACAGAGGAGAACCGCCTCAGAGGACTGGACGAGCGCTTCCTCAAGACGCCCGCAGTCGCAGTCGAGACCTGCCGCAGCACGACCATAGAAATGGCAAACATCACAAGCGAGGCGATAAACGACGCGTTGGAGCTCCTCGTATCGCCGTATAACGCAGAAAAGGT
>JAGCHA010000111.1 GCA_017649325.1 Ruminococcus sp. | reverse complement strand
TACTCCAGCCGGACCTTCGCATTGCGAAATTTTCCTTCCTCATAATCCTTTTCAGCAAGGTTTAACTGCTCATCGACCGTTTCCCGCAGGCGTGAGGAATATTCTGACAACCTTGATTTCACAGCTGCCCTGTATCCGAGATATCCACCTGCCCCGGCTGCCGCGATGACAAACAGCAAAAATGCCGGTATTACCGTAATGATGAGCAAGGCCAAAGCCACTCCGATTTTAACATTCAAAGGGTGCTGACGGATAACGCAGTCCGACCACACACAGCCGTAAAAGCCCGCAATGACGAGCTTCAGAATATCGAGGAAGAAGCGGAATCCCTCCTTGATGACAGCAGTGGCACGCTCGGTTATTTTCAGTCCGAGACGCAGCTTGCCCGTGACGATCCCCGCTATCTCGCAGGCACCGCATATGACGAGGCAGACGATGTACGGATAGAATCCGTAGTAACGCTCCGCAAAGACGTCGAACTCGCCGTCGGATCCGAAGTGGCAGCCTATCTGCTCGGGCAGCGAGCCGTACGAGGTAAGGAACCATATAAAGTTAGCGATGACAGCCAGCCATACCGCTGCGGACACGCACCTGTGGAATATCCTTAGTCCTTTCTCCAAATGATTCACCTCCTCAGAGTGATTCACGCATTATATTATACCATATTTTTCAAGGCTTCGCAACGGAAAACAAATTCACAAAATACTATGGACATTTTTCTGCTAATATGGTATAATTACATAAAAAGAATTATCAGGAGGCATTACCATGAAAATGATGTTTATCGGAGCTACCCACGAAGTAACGGGCAGCTGCACATATATCGAGGCTTGCGGCAAGAAATTCCTTGTTGATTTCGGAATGGAACAGGGTGAGGACATCCTCAAAAACGTCCAGATACCCGTAGCTCCCGGGGCTATCGACTTCGTACTGCTCACTCACGCCCACATCGACCACTCGGGACTGCTCCCCCTGCTGTACGCAGGCGGATTCAGCGGCGAGATACACTCCACCACCGCCACCGCCAACCTTTGCAGCGTCATGCTCCGCGACGCGGCGCACATACAGGAATTTGAAGCCGAATGGCGCAGCAGAAAGGCACAGCGCCGCGGCGAGGACGACTACGAGCCGCTCTACACGATGGACGACGCCATAGGCGCAATAGAGCTGTTCGTGCCGCACGAATACGAGACCGACACAGAAGTCGCAGAGGGCATAAGCGTACGTTTCCGCGATGCGGGACACCTCCTCGGCTCGTCGAGCATAATCCTCACCATGACAGAAGACGGCGAAACGCGCACTATCGTATTTTCAGGCGATATCGGCAATATCCACCAGCCTCTCATACGCAATCCGCAGTACATCGACTCCGCCGACTACGTAGTAATGGAGTCCACCTACGGCAACCGCGTACACGACCGCCCCACCGACTACGTCACTGCCCTGACTCAGGTGCTCCAGACCACTTTCGACCGCGGCGGAAGCGTCATCATACCGTCGTTTGCGGTCGGCAGAACGCAGGAAATGCTCTACTTCCTCAGACAGATAAAGCACGACGGGCTCGTCAGCGGACACGACGAATTCCCCGTATATGTGGACAGCCCGCTCGCCAACGAGGCGACCGACATCTTCATCAACAACCGCGAGAGCTGCTACGACGAAGAGGCACTTTCCTTCGTGCGAAAGGGCATAAATCCCATCACTTTTGACGGACTTATACGCACGCTGACAAGCGACGACTCCCGCGCGATAAACGACGACTCCCGCCCGAAGGTCATCATCTCCGCGAGCGGAATGTGCGAGGCAGGACGTATCAAGCACCACCTCAAGCACAACCTCTGGAAGCCCGAAAATACAATACTTTTCGTGGGATATCAGGCATCGAATACCCTCGGACGCGCGCTCATCGACGGCGCAAAGAAGGTCAAACTCTTCGGCGAGACGGTCAAGGTTGCGGCTGAGATAAAGCAGCTTCCCGGCGTAAGCGGTCACGCGGACGTTAACGGACTTACCGAATGGGCAAAGGCGATAACCGGCGTGAAGAAATTCTTCATCAACCACGGCGAGCTGACCTCAGCGGACAGCTTTGCACAGCGTCTTCGCGACGAGCTCGGCGCGGACGTCTACGCACCGTTCAGCGGCGCGGAATTCGACCTGATATCAGGCGAAGTGACCGTTGATGCAGAGGCGGTATTCCTCCCGAAGAAGGAGTACCAGAGCAACATCAGCGTTGCCTACAGCGACCTGCTTTCCGCGTCAGACAGGCTCTCGCGCCTTATCAAGCTCTCGGACGGACGCGCAAACGCCGATATGCGCAAGCTGACCGAAGCTATAAACAAGCTCTGCGATGACTGGGAGATCTGACCATCAAATCAGCGGCGTAACAGGCGGTGATGACAGTGCCGAACAAGAGAGGCAAAGAAGCAGCACTTATCATAACTGCAGGGATGATACTCGCGGGCTCTGCAGCATGGCACCTCGCCGACAGCAGCAGAGAAAAAGAGGATATTGCTGTCATTACGCACTCCGAGGCGACTTCCGCGACTGCTTCCGCAGAGGTCACCGCCGCGGAAAAGACCACTCCCGCACCCATGACCACAACTCAAACCGCCACGACATTTCTGCTGCTCGATATCAATTCCGCGACAGCTGAGGAGCTGACACATCTCAACGGTATCGGCGAGCACCTCGCAGCCGCGATAATCGAATATCGCACGCAGCATGGCAGATTTCTCAACATCGAGGAACTGATGGAGGTGTCTGGCATAGGCGAGTCGACATTTACGGATATCCGCGAACACATCTATGTGGTCGACCCGGTATACACGACAGCGATACAGACCGAAAAGCCGACAAATCCTGATATTGAGCCGACGGAAGAGGTCGAAGAGACCGAGCCGCCGCTCACGCTTGAGGACGTCGCTCCCATAAATATCAACACGGCAGATGCGGAGACACTCACGCTGCTCCCGCACGTAAACGAGGACACAGCGGAAGAGATAATTGAGCTCCGCGAAAAGCTCGAACGTTTCAGCCACACATATGAGCTGCTGTATGTCGATTCGCTGACGCAGTCGGAGGTCGCGGACATACTCGGATATGTGACAGTCGAATAGCCCCCTCGGAGCAACTGCCCGTTGCTTGACGAAAATGCGGACGGGCGGTATAATATGAGCAAGGAGGGATACCACAATGGAAACAAAAGAAATACTCTACGAACTTCGCACAAAATCAGGTCTGTCGCAGGACGCGCTCGCGGAGAAGGTCTTCGTTACCCGTCAGGCTGTCTCGCGCTGGGAAACCGGCGAAACAGTCCCAAACACCGAGACGCTGAAGCTGTTGTCAGAGCTGTTCGATGTATCTATCAACACTCTGCTGGGAGCACCGCGAATGCAGATATGCCAGTGCTGCGGTATGCCTCTTGAGGAGGAGCTCATCAGCCGCGAAAAGGACGGCTCACCCAACGAAAAATACTGCAAATGGTGCTATGCGGATGGAGAATACACCTACAGTGACCTTGACGACCTCATCGAGGTCTGCGTTCAGCATATGCCGCGCGAGGGGCACAGTGAGGAGGAGATACGCGCTTATCTGCGTGAAACTCTCCCGAAGCTGGACTACTGGAAGCGCTATGAGGAGCTCAGTGACGGCGGCGAATTTGAAGCCTTCAAGCAGAAGCTTGTTGGCGAGATAAATGCCCTGAATGTAGAGGGAATGCCAAAGGTAGAGAAACTTAACGCACTTGTCGGGAGCTATGTCAATCTTCCGTACAGGCTGCCAAACGGCATGATAGTTAAGTTTCTGGACGATAACACTACATATCTCGGAACGCAGCTCGAATGCGTATTCGGAGGAGACAGGTGCTTTGGTGTACTTGCCAATATGGATTTTCTGCTTGTCGCGACCTACGGTAAAGACGGTGCAGACCCCGAGCTTGTCATCTATAAGAAGCGCTGACAAAAAAGCCCGCCAATAAGGCGGGCTTTTAAAATTAGCGAAAAAAGTTCGCGTCCCACTAAGAAGCGGAACGCGAACTTGCCGGCGGGTTCTTCCCGCCTGGTGGGCCAACAGGGACTCGAACCCCGGACCGTCCGGTTATGAGCCGGATGCTCTAACCAACTGAGCTATTGGCCCTGATACAATTAAACGGAAGTCTCCGACTTCCGTTTAACGTTTGTGCTGGCACAGATCTAC
>JAGCHA010000110.1 GCA_017649325.1 Ruminococcus sp. | reverse complement strand
CGCTGTTATCTAACACGAACTGTGTTCATTATCCCATTCGCCCGGTTTAAAATCGGACATACTCCACGGAAATTCCCTGTCAGACCGACAGCAACCTTCCGCTTCCTCGCATATCTTTTGCAGTCGCGCACGATTCAGGGTGCGCTCAACAATGACAATTATACCATATATTGAGGGCAAATGCAAGCATTGGCAGAATTTTACCTGTAGAACTTTACAAAATTCCGTGCAGCATTTTTGTTGATTCTCACCAATCACGCCGTTAGTTCAATGCGTAATGCATAATTGTGGCGTCCGACAAACATTTATAGGGGCCGACGCCCACGCCGCCCCGCCGGATTCTTTCAAATCTGACGGGCTGATGTAGGCATCAGCCCCCTGCATAAAAGTTCTTATTCCCTTTCCTCATCGCGTTTTTTCTTTTCCTCAGCCATATTCTCGGTATTGAGGAAGGAGGCGGGATCGTAACAGATGCCCTGATAGCGCACCTCGAAGTGGCAGTGGTCGCCGAACGAGTTGCCCGTATTGCCGACAAAGCCTATGAGCTGCCCCTTCTGCACGTACTCGCCCTCGACAGCATAGACTGATATCATGTGACCGTAAACGGTAGCATAGCCGTTGGGGTGCTCGATCATTACGACATTGCCGTAACCGCCCGAGTTCCAGCCCGCAGACACGACCTGTCCCTCCTCGGCAGCATATATCTCCGTACCCTCGGGAGCGGCGATATCGAGACCCTTGTGGTTACGGTCGCTGATGAAGGTATCGCTTACCCATCCGCCGTCGAGCGGCCAGCCTAACTCTCCCGTGCCCGTAAGGGGCTGACCGAAGAAGCAGGTATCGGGGTCATCCGGCATAGCGGAGTAGGTACCGTAGCCGATGACCTCCATAACAGGGTTCTTGGTGATATTATTGCTGATCACCTTGCGGGAGGCTTCGATACCGTCGACATAGGTTATCTCGATTTTGCTTTCCTTTTCACCGCGCTCGCCCTTGGTGAGGGTAGCAACGACGCCGACATTCAGCGCACTTGTCTCGACCTCTATGGTCTCATATTCGAGGAAAGACAGCGTGTCCATCTCGCGGACATACTGAATGGGGAGGAAGCTCTCGGTCTGAATGACGTTTATCATCTGACCGTCCTTCAGCGTTGTGCTGACATCGGGGTTGAGCTCGTTGAACTTCTCGAGCTCCATACCGTACTTCTGCGCGACGCTGACCACGTTATCGCCCGTCTGAGCGACGTAGACGCGTTTTTTCTCCTTTTTGGAGGTGAGCTGAGCGATCGTCTCATCCTCGGATTTCACGCTGTTTCGGAGGTAAATACCCTTTGTATACTCTATTTTATTGACATAGGAAACGTCCCTGACAGTACCCTTCACTTCATAGTTGAGGAGCCTGTCCTCGAGCGCATCCTCGACAGCCTTCTTGTTGCTGACAGCTCCGACGAAAGAGCCGTCGATGTAGATACCGTAAGCCTCGGTGAGGTCCTCATCGGACGCCTCGAGCATTTTGTCCGCGAGCTGACCCGCAGTTATGAATTTGTCGTCGTCGGAGATCACGCGGAGCGAGAGCTTCGCGGACATATCGAGAGCCTCGCCGTTGTCGGAGTAAGCGACTCTCTGCTGAACGTCGCGGGCGGCGGAATCGAAGTCAGCCTCGGCGGAGATAATGCCTATCTCATGCCCGTTGTACTCGACGGCGATACCGTATTCGAGTCCCGAGCCGAAGCGCACGACCCCCACAAGGAAGGCAATGCACAGTATCGGGAGCGTATAGTTGAAAGCGGTATAGATGACGCCGTTTTCGCCGAAGAAGAAAGAGCCGGCGAAGTTGAGGAGGGCGGTGATGTACTCGCGTTTGCCCTCTTTTTTAGCTTTGCGGACCTTTCGCGTGAGCTCGTTCGAGAGCTTTACACGGCTTCGGAAGGACTCTGTAAACTCTCTCCAGAGCCAGAGGATACTGCCGCCGATAGCCTTTAACATATCCCAAAGCTCGGCGGCGATGAAGCTGAGGGTCTTGATGACGGCGAGCAGTATCGCCGCTATGAACTTGAAGGTGCAGTGCGCGGCGCGGACAAAAAGGCTTGTCACAGCGTCGGCTGCATTGTGGAAAATGCCCAAAAAGCGATACTCCTCTCCATAGTGTTACTGTTATATTATAGCTTATTCTCGGAAAAAAACAACGGGGAAGCGGCCCGAAAAAAGTCAGCGGGCGGGAATTTTGTAGGTCTGCACAAAAAAACGGATATATTAAGCTAACTGTTTTACCGTCGACGCGCGGAGAAATCTTCCGCTCCGAACGGGCTGTATATTTGTTTTACAAGTTGTTCGAATTTGCTAAAAATATTAATTTGTATCGTTAAAAAACACCTTTTCCAGTGGTTTTACCGCGTTTTTTCAAAAAACATTTGTTCCACGTGGAACAATCCGTTTCTCGACAAGCTCATCATCCGACCTTGTCTCACGGTCTTCCGAACTCATCGCTGAAGAGCCGCTTTATATCCTCGGGGAGTTCCGCCTCCACTGTGACCGTCTCGCCTGTGAGCGGCGCCGTAAATGTCAGTTTCCCGCAGTGCAAAGCCTGTCTGCTTATATCCGCGACCGAGCCTCCGTACATATCGTCCCCTGCCAGCGGATGTCCAATGTACGCGAAATGCACGCGTATCTGGTGGGTACGCCCTGTCTCCAGCCGTATCTCCAGAAGCGAATAACTCCTGTTTTCGGCTATTTTCCTGTAATGCGTGACCGACGGTCTGCCGTCCTCGCGCACGCACCGCAGTATAACGCTCTCCTGCTCGCGGGCAATGGGGGCGTCGATAGTTCCCGACTCCTCGGTAATGCCCTCGACAGCCGCAAAATAGACCTTTTCACAGCTCCCCTGAAGCAGATTCGCCGCGTGAGCGTCCTTCGCGACCAGACACAGTCCCGAAGTGTCCTTGTCAAGCCGATTTACAGGGCGAAACGACCTCTCGGGGTACAGGTGCGCGAAATAGTTCGCGAGAGTGTCGCCGCGGTGCCCGTGCGATTCGTGAACAGGCATGCCTGCGGGCTTGTCGAACACCACAAGGCTCGGATTTTCGTACACTATCGGTACGCAAAGCTGCGGATTCGGCTCTGCTGCGGCGTTTTCGCCCATGTCAAGGACGAGGACGTCCCCTGCCCTGACCGCATCTATGCTCCGTATCGGCTGACCGTTGCAGGTTATTCCGCTCTCGCGGTGCTTCAGCTTCGCCAGAAGCCGCGCTGATACGCCGTTTCGACCGCGCAGAAAGGTCTTTACCGTCACAGGCTCCTCCGTATCTACTATAAATCTCAGCTCCGCCACTGTTTCACCCCGTCCGTCGGACGCGACGCACCGCTGAACGCGCGTACTCATCCTCTTTTATAAATATGGAAATGCCCGTCGCGAACGCCGCCGCTGCCTCGGGCAGAAATACCGGTATGCCGACTACTGTCGCCAGCGGCAGGAGGTACACCGCCGCCAGTCCCAGCGGAAACCGCTTTCTGCCGCGCATAAAGCTCAGCGACAGAAGCACGCATGAGAGCCCTCCCCTCTCGGGATATTCCGCGAGCAGAAAGGGTACTGCCGTCACGCTCAGCCGTGCGCCGAGCCATAAAAATGCCGATAATACGGCAAGAGCCGCCGCATTCCACGCGGCGAAAAGCTCGCTGCCCACGCCTCCGTCAGCAACGAGTGTGTAAGCGTATGCCCCGAGCAGAGCCGTCGGCACCAGCGCCGCAAAGCAAAGCAGTCTGCCCGCCGCATATGCCGTGATACTACGGATTATAAAGCTCCCGCGGAGAAGCATTTCCGACACGGTCACGTCCTCCGCTCCGTCCGTGACCGCGCTCCTCAGCTTCACTGCTGCCGCGCATATCAGGGGTGCGGTGACTCCCCAGCGCAGGAGGGTCAGCACTGCCGCGAGGACGAGCTGTCCCGCGAAACTCCCGCTGAAAAGCTCGGCAGGGCGCATCGCTCCGAAGTAAAGGAGCATACTGAAAAATGCCGCCTCGCCGAGCCGAAAAAGCAGTCCCGCCGCTATCGGCGGCAGACAGACAAGCAGCAGCTCCGCACGCCTGCCGCGGATAAGCCGCCTTGTATATCCGATAAGCTCCCAAATGCTCAAACTCTCACCCCGTTCGTGTGTGATCGACAGGAAAAGTCCGAGCATGTCGGTGGTCAGAGGGAAACGCAATTTTCGTCCCTGCAATACGGTTTTCCTTGTCAATTATTATTGGTAGTATGTGAGAGTTTTGGGAGATTTATTCAAAATCAGGTCCGTCGTCCTCTATGCGCTCGTACGGACAATAGCCCAGTATCTCGAAACACTGGGAATTCAGCCACATCTGTGCTGTCGTCAGTATGTCGAATCCGCCGCCTGCCTCCGTCGTTATCTGCGAGGGCGAATACTTCGGTATACCAAAACCCGCAAGCATATTCGATATTATCCCTGCGTGCGTTATGAGCGCACAGTGCGTCAGACCGCTCTGCATCATGTCCGTGATTATGCCGTGAAGTCCCGTATATGTGCGCGCCGTCATCTCCTCAAGGCTCTCGCCCTTCGGCGGTCGCGCGTCCTTGCCTCCGCGGAGCCATGCCTTGTAGTCGGCGCGGTTTATCAGTTCGTCTACGCTCTTGCCGTCAAATTCGCCGAGGTCGAGTTCGCGGAAGTCGTCCACGGGAACTATCTCTGTCTCGGGAAAGAGGATGTCTGCGGTCTCTCTGCACCTCAGAAGCGGCGATGTGTAGACCCTGTGTACGGACGGGTAGTCGAACTCGTCCATTTTCGCCGCGAGGTCGGCTGCTCCCTTGGCAGAGAGCGGCATATCCGTCTTTCCGATGTATATTCCCTTTTCGTTCGCCTCGGTAAGTCCGTGGCGGATAACGCTTATCCTGTAGCCTTTCATATTATGCTCCTTCTCATTATGCAAAACCGCCAAAAAGCAGCCTGATTTTTATAACTGTTGGTAAATGTCACAAATTAGCACCCGAATTTTGCCTGTATTTTCATATTCCAGCATATTTACAAGTTATACAGATTGTTATATAATAATATTATGGTGAAAATATACTTTCAGTATGCAAATGCGCTCCATAACGCGTTTTGTTCCAAAATATCTTTTTAGGAGGGAATCCCCATGAATTCAGATTTCGCACGTATCATCACCCTGCAGAGAAAAGAACGCCACATCAGTCAGAAACAGGCTGCCGCAGACCTCGGCATATCTCAGGCTCTGCTCTCTCACTACGAAAAAGGCATTCGAGAGTGCGGTCTGAATTTCCTTGTCAAGATCGCAGACTACTATAATGTCTCCTGCGACTATCTGCTCGGCCGGACCCCCGAGCCCGAGGGCAAGGTCATCACTATTGAGGATATCCCCGACGACGACGGCAACAACACACTCAAAATGCCTTCGCCCGAGATAATCAACTTCAACAGACGTATCATCAACAACTCGATAAGTCTGCTCTTCTCGCTCGCACAGAAGGCTAACAGCATCACCCTCATCAAAGAGGTCTCGTCTTATCTCATGCTGTCTGTCTATAAGCTCTTCCGTATCGTTTATAACGCTAATCCCCACAACGACCAGAAGCTCTTCCGTATCCCCAAGGTCATCGCAAACGACAGCTCTAACGCTATCATCTCTATGAGTGAAGCCGATATCAAAGCCGCTTCAAGCGGTATCGCCCTCGACGGCAACGACTGCATCGACAACTTCGATACCCTCTACATAACGACTTCTACTCTGCAAAAGGATTACGCGCAATATTCGTCGTCACTGCTCAACCTCATCAAGCGCAGCGAGGAAAGTATCGCCCGCACGCGCTCCAAGTACCACAGCAACGGCGAAAATAACCGCGGCTACTGATAACGCTCTCATGTCCCTGCTCCGGCAGGGACTTTTTATTTCTTTTCCTTTGAATAGCTTGCCGCTATCCTTACCATGTTTGCGTTTATCTCGCCCGAGCCGAAACGTCCCGTCGCCCTGTCTACGGAGAGAATGAGCTGTAAGCCCTCCATCTGCGGCGTGTCGTTTGCGAGCTCCAGAAGCTGAGAAAGACTGCACATAGTGTAGCCCGTGCCCATATCAGAGGCTGTCTCTGCGTTAGGGAAGATGATAAAGTAGTTCTTGCCCTCGTTCGGCGCGATAACAAGCTGCATTCCAAAGCTGCCGTCTGCGTTCTCCAACGCGTCGCCCGTCACGGCGGCAAGCACCTCCTCGCCGTCCTTTGCCATTGCGCCAAGCTTCATCCCGACCGCATAGTCGAAGGACTGTCCGTCATAATCTTTCTCGATGCGCGACATCTTGCGGTACAGCGCTACAAGCTTTTCTATATTTGTCATATTATCACCTGCAATTCTCAGATTTGTTTTATTATAGCACAGAACCGCGCTTATGTCAATTTTGCGGAATGGCTTTTGCGGCGACGGACAAAAATATCCCCCGAGAGGTATTCCCCTCGGGGGACGTAATTATTTATCCCTAAAACTGCTTTATCTCTTCCACAAATTCGGGGTGGGTGGCTCCCATGTGCGAAAACAAAGCCAGTGCTCCAAACTGTCCGGTAAAGGACGCGCCACAGTATTGGCAGGAATAGCCATGGGCTTTACCGCCCGAAACGCTGTCAAGCTCTTCCATGTCGAGCTCTATGTCTTCGTTGTCGATAAATGCTTTTATCTCGTCGTCTGTTTTGAGAGAACCCAGTATATCGAGCTTTTCCTTTGATAATTCGTTAAGTTTCATTATAATTCCTCCTTTATATAGTACGTGCTGTACCTTATATCCTTATTATACACT
>JAGCHA010000003.1 GCA_017649325.1 Ruminococcus sp. | reverse complement strand
CTCGACGCAAATGCGGCGGGAGCCTGCACTATCAACACAAACAAGCTGTACCAGCGTATCCGCGGCTTCGGAGGAATGAACCACCCCGAGTGGCAGAGCTACAACGCGCAGAACGGGGCTCCCGGAGACATGACAGCAGCGCAGGTACAGACAGCATTCGGCAACGGAGCTGACGAGCTCGGACTCACAATACTCCGTATCTTCGTAAGCGACCAGCAGAACGCATGGACCAATGCGATACCCACCGCTCAGAGAGCATCCGCACTCGGCGCTACGGTATGTGCCACCCCGTGGAACCCTCCTGCTTCGATGAGAAGCAACGGTTCGGGCGGACCGCGCGGAGGTCAGTACGTCCTCAATAACGGCGCTGAGGCAAACTACGCAAAGCACCTCAACGACTTCATCAAATTCTGCAACGGCAAGGGCGTAGAGCTCAACTCTATCTCGGTACAGAACGAGCCTGACTGGTCGGGCGAGTGGACATACTGGGCACCTTCACGTTGTGCATCGTTCCTTGCAAACTACGGACCTTCCGTAACCGCAGGCACCAACACAAAGATGATGTCGCCCGAGAGCTTCAGCTACAGCAAGGACTATTACAATGCTATCCTGAATGACTCAAAGGCTATGGCAAACTGCGATATGTTCGGTACACACTTCTACGGCACACAGCGCAGCGCCATGGACTTCCCCGCACTCGAAAACTGCGGCAAGGAGATATGGATGACTGAGGTATACGTACCGAACTCGGACGCCAACTCTGCAGACCGCTGGCCCGAGGGCGTACAGGTAGCCGAAAATATCCATAATGCAATGGTAGTCGGCAACATGAACGCATACGTTTGGTGGTATATCAGACGTCAGTACAGCCCTATGTGGGACACCGGCAAGATATCCAAGAGAGGCTATGCAATGGCACAGTTCTCGAAGTGGGTACGCCCCGGTGATATGCGTATCGACGCCACCGAGCAGCCTAACAGCAACATTCTCGTTTCAGCATACAAGCACAGCGATACACAGGCAACTATCGTTGCTATCAATAAGGGCAGCGGCGAGGTATCGCAGCAGTTCACACTCAGCGGCAGAAGCATCACAAACGTTGACCGCTACAGAACATCGGGCAGCGAGAACATCGCGGCTACAAAGGGCATGGAGGCTAACGGCGAGTCCTTCTTCGCACAGCTTCCCGCAAACAGCGTATCCACATTCGTAGTAACGATGGCAAGTGACGGCAAGGATCTTCCCGCAGACAAAGACGGCCCTGTTCAGCGCGACCCCATCACTCCCGACGCTAACGGCTACTACTACCACGATACATTCGAAAACGGCACAGACGACTGGGAGGGCAGAGGCGGCGCATCTGTCTCAACATCAGGCGGCACAGCTTATGCAGGCAGCAAAGCTCTGACAGCATCTGACAGAGGCAGCGCATGGCACGGTGCAATGAAGTCCCTTGACTCGCTCACCTTCAAGGCAGGCGATTCCTACAGCTTCAGCGTTGTAGCAAGCGGCTCGGGCAATATGATGCTTTCTCTCCAGTATACAGACGCTTCCGGCGAGACAAAGTACGACCACATCGCTGACGGAGTATCCGACGGCAACTACGTACAGCTTGCAAATACGAATTACAAGCTTCCCGATGGCTCGGGATATATCCTCTATGTTGAGACAGAGGAAGGCACTTCCAACTTCACTATCGACGAAGCAATCGTCGCTAAGGCAGGCACTCAGATAGACGGTCCCAAGCCCGTAACCACCACCACCACAACAACCACCACCACGACTACCACTACAACTACTACGACCACTACAACAGAAGAGACAACAACAACAACTACTACTACAGAAGAGACAACAACAACCACTACAACCACAACAGAAGAGACAACTACAACAACTCCCACCACAACGGAAGAGGAAACTACTACCACCACAGCAACAGAGACAACAACAACTGCTGCTCCTTCGTACAACACAGTCTACGGCGACGCCAACAAGGACGGCAGGGTCTCGGTAGCTGACGCAGTCGCTATCCTCCAGTACGTTGCAAACAAGGACAAGTACGGTCTCGACGAACAGGCTCTCGACAATGCCGATGTATATAACAGAGGCGACGGCGTTACAGCAAGAGATGCGCTTTCAATACAGAGACTCGACGCAGGCGCAATCAGCAAGCTCCCCGAGGAACAGTGAGAGCGGCGCAAGGTGATACATCATGGAAGCACTCCCCCACTTCTTCCACGAGGGCACTTGATGAAAACGCTCTGAAGATACAATTTAACACATAGTGATTCCCGAGAAGCTGAGAGAGTCCCGCAAAGGGCTCTCTCAGCTTTTGTCATACAACGCCGCGGACAGGCGGAAGAAAAAATCGTCCGTACATCTTGCTATTTTTTTATAAACATGGTATAATGATTGTGTATAATTTCCAACCCCCGAAAAATCGGGCCATGAAGATAGATATCAGGTGCAGAGCTATGAAAAGAACACAGTTCAAGGATTCCGTAAGGAACATCAGAAACCACTTTATCTCATATTTTTCGGTCGTCACGCTCTCAGCGCTCGCCGCATCGTCCTACCTTGGCTTCAGCTGTACGGCGGACGCCATTGCCCGCAGCGGAAGCAAATACTATAACGACGCCCATTACCGCGACGCCGAGATAGCCTCTCCCCTTCTCATCACGGAAGAAGACCTGGCCGCCATCCGAGCTGTTGAGGGAGTGAAGGCGGCAGATGGCGTATATCAGACGAGCGGCAGGCTGGTAAACGGCGAGCTCTACAGCGATGCGGACATCATCTCGCTCACAGAGGGTATCAACACCCCGCAGGTGCTTGAAGGAAGGCTTCCTGCAAGCGCAAACGAGTGCGTCGTGGAGACCGCCTTTATGAAGGAGCTCTCGCTCAAAGTCGGCGACACCGTCAGCATACAGGATGCAAACGGTGAAAAGCCCGAATATCTGAGGTCCGGGAACTACGTTATCACGGGCAGAGTCAGCCACCCCGACCACGGCTGCGGAAAGCTCAGCGTCCCGGGAGATAGAAACGTCATCGTTCTTTCTGAAGCATTCGACGCAGAAAAGCTTGAAAACAGCTACATGAAAGCGGTCATTGACGTTGAGGCATCCTCCGACGGAAACCGCTTTGACAAGACCTACCTGTCGTCGGCGGAAGAAACTGTCGAGCGCCTGAAAGCGCTTGCACCCGAGCGTGAGGAAAAGCGTTTCAACGAAATGCGTTCGAGGATACAGGATGAGATAGACAGCGGACAGGAGAAGCTCGCTGCCGCGGAAGCAGAGCTTGCCAATACGGAAAAGAAGCTCAGCGACGGCAGAGAGCAGGCAGAGTCAACAAAGCTCGAACTTGACAGCTTGCTGGAAAAGCTCGGTGCAGACGAAGAAAAGCTCAAAGCGTCCAAGAAGGAGCTCGACGACACCAAGACCAAGCTTAACGGCGAGAAATCCACGCTGGACAAGTCCGACGCATCTCTCAAGAGGACAAGGCAGGAACTCGCAACGGGCTACCGTCAGATAGAGCTTACGAAAGACGACGTACGCTACGAGATATATCTGGCTGTGCTGGAGAACATCGGCGAGCCCGTAAACGGTCTTGACTGGCGCACAGGAACATACACCGTCGACCCCGACAATGAGAGCGCATCGGCGCGCAATTTCGCAATAGTAGAGGACCTTACGGTCAGTCTTGACCTCTCCCTGCGCGAGACCGCGGAGGAAGTCGTGGACGAAGTCTACGACGAGATAGGCGAGAGCGAACTGAAGCGCAGGCTCAGCGACGACGACCCTCTCAGGAGGCTCTCGGGCTCGGCAGCAAAGGAATACATCACGAGCAGGGTCATCGACGACCTCTACTCCGTATCGAACGCTTACGACTCTCTCGCATCGTCAGCCTCCGATTGGGACAAGAACCACCAGACCTACCTTGACGACCGCAAGGCACACCGCAGTGCTCTTGACGAATACGTCAAGCACACACAGGAATACAGCCGGGCTCAGGAGACGTACAGGAAAGCGAGCACGGAACTTGAAAACGGTAAGACGCAGTACACCGAAGGCATCGACGGGTACACCAACACCCTGACCGAGCTTGAAGAAGGGCAGAAGGCACTCGAGATAAAGCACAGGGAGTACGAAGAAGAAGAAGCAAAGCTGAAAATGGCGCAGAAGACGCTGTCCGAGCAGGGCAAATACAGCTGGACAGTCCTCGGCGCGCAGAGCAATGCATCGTATACCCTTATAAACAGCAACATCGAGAGCGCAAGAAAAATCGGCATCGTCCTCTCACTCGTGCTCATAGTGCTCGCAGCACTTGTCATATACACAGCTGTCAGAAGGATAGTCCACAAGCAGCGAAAGCTCATCGGAGCCGCGAAGGCTTACGGCATCTCCAACAGCAATATACTTGGCAAATACCTTATCTACGGCATATCAGGCGCAATTCTGGGTACAGGTCTGGGAGCGGCACTTGCCTATTACCTGGTGCAGGAAAAGGCAGCCGACATCTACGGACGCCTTTACGTCTTTGACATCAGTGAGAGAGGCTTCCTCCCGAAAGCAGCGGCAATAGCATTTGCGGCAGGCATCATCGTATCCGCCGCCGCAGTATGGGCAGCCTGCTCGCCCCATATCCGCTCGTCAGCGTCAACTCTCCTGCAGGACGCGCCCGCCGAGAGAAGCCGAAAGCGCGAGAAAAAGCAAAAGGCCTCATCTGTTTACAGGAGCCTCATCCTGCGCAATATGTGGACAGCCGGAAAAAGAGCAGCAATAACGGTAATAGGCATCGCAGGCTGCTGTACGCTTCTTGTCTCTGGCCTGACGATACGGTCGAGCGTGCTGAAAACACTTGACAATCAGTACAGCAAAATAGAGCTTTACGATATGAGCATATCGTTCGACACCTCTAAGGACGGCGCCGAGCACAAGATACAGGCGATACTCAACGATTCAGGTGCGGACTGGACCGAGATACAGAGCCGCGTGGTGTACTTTGATAACAACGGCAGGGTGTCGAATGCGCAGCTCATCTGCGGAGATTTCTCCGAGCTGAACGACTTCTTCCGCGGGACAGATATCTATACGGGCAAAAAGGTCTACGACGAAGGAAACGGCGTATGGATATCCAACCGTGCAGCCGAGACGAACGACTTCTCGGTAGGAAACGAGATAACGCTCTTCGACAGCTCGATGAACAGCTTCAACAGCTATGTCGCAGGCGTATACGACCTCTACATAGGCAGAGAGATGCTTGTCACACGTGAGGGTTACAAGACGATATTCGGCAAGGAGAGCAGCAATGACACCTTCCTTGTACGGGAAAACAAAGCTGACGTGAACACGCTTCTGAGGAGACTCAGAGCCACCGAAGGCGTCGGCAGCATAACCATGACCGAGGATATGCAGACGAAATACGAGAGCTGCACCTCAGATGCAGACATCATCGCTCTCATATTTGCATCAGCAGCAGGCATAACGGCTTGCTTCATAATGTTCAGCATAATGTCGGTGTACGTCGACAGCAAAAAGTCAGAGCTCACAGCAATGCGGATAAACGGCTTCGGCTTGCACGAGGTCGGCAGCTACATCTTATACGAGCCCGTCATCTCGACGCTCCTCGGTATGCTCATAGGGCTTGGCACGGGCTCACTTCTGGGCTACTGCATGATAAGACTTATGGAGACCGATATGCTGCACCTTGACCGCAGCATACAGTTTGACGCATGGAAATGGACAATGCTCGCCGCATTGGTATTCTTAGCGGTTATCTGCATTCTTACGGTGAGGAAAGCACGGAATTTCAAGCTCACAGACGAAGCATGACAATGAACGGAAAAGAGGATTAAAGCAATGGCAAAGCGAAATGCGGTTATAGTAGATTCGACCATGCAGATAATGGAGCAGCTCCTTGAAACAGACGACGTTTACGGGGTGCTGTCACACTGTCTGGAAACGATGATAAAGATGGTACACTGCGAAGCGGCTGTGGTATGGATAGCCGACAGCAGACAGGAGCGTCTCTACCCCCTGTTTCACAAGGGGCACTCCGACATCACGGGCATAAGCATACTGAACGGCAGCGGCACCGAGGGACGGTGCGTGCTGAACGGCGCGACCGTCATGCAAAGCGGCAGCGACATAGCCACGGTATACGACGGCAGCGGCTTCAAGGCGACGTCAGTGATGTGTCTGCCTCTCATGGTACGCAGCAAGGCATACGGCTGTTTTCAGCTCATCAACAAGACAGACGCCGACAGCTTTCAGGAGGACGAGCGTATCATCTGCGAGCGGGTGGCAGCTCTTGCAGCCATGTCGATAGATGAATTCAGCTTCGAGTTCAAGCTCCCCGAGACGAAGAAGACCGTTATCTCGCTGAGGGGCGTGACGAAGGAGCACACCTCCGACGCCGGGAAAGTACAGCTTCTCAACGGCATAGACCTTGACATATACGAGCACGAATTCGTAGTCATAACGGACGGCACGGGCAGCAGCAGCGCCCTGCTGAACATCATCGGCTGCATGGAGGCTCCCACAAGCGGCAACCTGCTCATTGAAGGCAAGGACTGCTCCCACCTCAGCGACAGGAAGCTCACGCAGCTCAGGCGCAAGAAGTTCGGCTTTCTCTTCCGTTCACACCGCCTTATGCCGAACCTTACCGCCAAGGAGAACGTTCGTCTCATCTCCGACCTTATACGCGAGCCCATGCCCGTGAAAACGGCACTTGAAAAGGTAGGTATGCAGCTCCGTGCAGACAACTATCCCTCACAGCTCACGGGCGGTCAGCAGCAGCGCATCACAATTGCTCAAGCCCTTGTCAAGAAGCCGATAGCCATTCTTGCAGACGAACCGACCATTGCTCTCTCCCCTGAAGGCAAGGTCGAGCTGCTCGACGCGATCGATAAGATAGTCCACGACAAGACCACCACCGTGGTAATGGTGACACAGGACACCGAGATATGCAAAATGGCAGACCGCATAGTAACGATACGCGCAGGCAGAGTTGAGAGCATCAAGACCAATCCCGAACCACTCCACGCAAGCGAACTTACATGGTAAAACAAAGAAAGCCATAAAGAAGCCGAGCTTCTTTATGGCTTTTTCTTATTCAGTCATCATGTGTAGCCGATAGTAATGGCGCGTTCGAACTCCTGACCGTTTATCATGAAGCTGTGTCTGCCGTTCTTGATGAAGAAATCCTCATCATCAGCGAGCGTATCCCTGCCGAGCGCAGAACTCACGACGAACCTCGTATCGGAATCGGTGACCGAGATACGCGAATCCCCGCTCTTTCCGCCGAGTGCGAGCGCCTCCTGTCCGATAACGTCTATCTTTATGTGCGAATCTTTGAAATTGATTTCGGTATGACCGTTTAGAGCACCGAAGCAGGTCGAATCGTCAGCGAGCACACTGAGCACGATGCTCGCCTGCGAAGTAGATATCGCAGCCGACTTTCCGTTCAGCGAACCTATTGCCGCGACCTTATTGCCGTGGATATTGAAGTCCACGGAGCTCTTTTCGATATGCAGCTTTACGCTTCCCTCGAGCGAGCCGATGAAAACGCCCAGGCTCGTCGAGAAATCGGACTCAATGTGGCAGGTAGTGATAAGCAGGTCTGTATCGCCTGTCCGCGCACCGATACCCACGCAGGACTCGGTGTCCACGTCGAATATGAACTCACCGCGGTTAATGTGTATACCTCCGCCCAGTCCCGAGCCGATACAAACGCTGTCCTTGCCGCGAGCGCTTATGCGTACAGCGCCGTCCTGCTCGAAAACCAGCTCTCCGTGTCTCGACTTATGCCCGCCGCCGATGCCGTAGGTTTCAGAGGCATTGAGGTTTATGCTGAGCGAACCATCGCCCTCGGTCACGAGCTTAGCGGATTCGGGAACAAGAATGCCCGAATCACGCAGCGTGTTAGAGCCGACGAGAACGAGCGTGACGTTCGAGTTCTCCCCGAGCTCGATACACGGGCGGTTCTTCACGTTTGAGAAATAGACGTCCTCGAGGGTGATAAACCCCTTGTAATTTGGCTCTATGAGCAGGTGGATATCTGTTTTCATCTGCGGAGTACCGATGATAGAGATATCCTTGTAGACCATCTCATCGCGTCCGACAACGATATCGGTACAGCCGTCCTTAGCGAGCTTCGCGAGAGAAACGCGGTTCGTCTTGCCCGCGATATAGACGCGCTTGTTATTGCCGTCCACACGCTCCTGATAGTATTGTTTTATCTCAGAGCGGCACTTCTCGTCTATCTGACCTATCACGTCGGCAGAAGGTCTCGCCGTATAGAATCCCTGTATCAGGTCAGCGCCGAGGTGGATGACGGTCCGCATCTCTTCGGCAGTCTCAACGCCCTCCGCGAGAGCCTTGATGCCGTTATCATGGCAGAAGTCGATTATCTCGCGCACGAAGTGCTGCTTCTGAGGATACTCGTGTATATCGCTCAGCAGTGAGCGGTCTATCTTGACGAAATCAGGCATATAGCGCAAGAGGTTACTGACGTTGGAATAGCCTGTACCGTAGTCATCGACAGCGATATTGATATGCATTCTTCCGAAGTGCTCCTTGAGGACTTCGAGCTCGGAATCCTTGAGCTCCGCCTCCTCGGTCAGCTCAACGACGACCCTGTCTGCATGAGCGGCAAGACGGCTGTCGAGCTCGGGAGAAGCGTCCTCTCCGACGCTCACTCCGGGGATACTGTTTATGAACACCCGAGCACTGCCGAATCTCTCCTCATTCTCATCAATGAAGCAGAGCACGTTGAGGAAGGTCGACTTTTCGATATCCGAAAGTCTCTCCTGCATGGCAGCGTACTTGATGATAGAGAGCGGCGAGACCTTGGGCATAGTCCGCGAGCGCATGAGCGCTTCATAGGCGTAAACGCTGCCGTCCGCGGCACTGACGATAGGCTGGAAGTGGTAGTCGAGCAGGTTCTCGTCGAGTATTTTCGAGACGAGCTGATACTGCTCCTTTTCCTCAGGTCCGAGGCTCTCGTAGGCTTGGTTTGCAACCGTGAACTTGCTGCTGTGCAGGCGCTCGAGCTGCTCCTGCATCTGTACGAGCAGGAGGTTGCGCCTGAGCACCTCCAGCCCCCTGCTTACCGAGTTTATCCAGCGTCGGTAAGTCTCATCATAGCTTCGGAGCTGACTGCCATAGCTGACAGCCGCATATCCGAAGCAGTTTTTTTCGTAGAAGAGCGGCGTGAAGAAATAAGCCTTAGGCTCGTCACACTGTTCAAAGAGCTCGGGGAGCATATCCGCGGTATCGAAGCTCTCGCCGAGACCCGAGATATTATTTTTGCGGTCTGAGCAGAAGCGTATCGCGTGGATCATCTGCTTGGAGTAGCCGTTATTTCTGAGGTGGAGTCCCTGCTTCGCATTTTTCCACTCGTCCGACAGACAGAGGTGGAATTCCTCTGCGCGGAGCTGATACACATAGGAGTAGACAGTATCGAGGAACTCCTGCACGGACGACTGCGAGACAAGGCTCTCGTCGATAGTATTATAGACGGAATCGTAGCTTTCCTCGGAGATATCTGTCCCCCATTCCGTACGCTTTATATGGTATTGCGGCATAGACTCGCAGTGGCAGCCGCAGCTCTCACCGATAAGGAGAGGCGTGCGGAGCTTGAATGACTCGGGCTCCTTGCCGTTCATTCTGTCGGTGAGGAACCTGAAAACGTACTCGCCGAACTCCTCGGCGGGAATGAGAGCCGAAGTAATGGGGCTCGGACTTGTCTGCCCCTCAAATGTCGAATCGAAGCCGACGACGGCGATATCCTCGGGTACACGGATGCCGCGTTCGCTGAAAGCCTTGCAGAGCCCTATCGCCATCTGGTCGTTAGCGCAGGCGACAGCCTCAGGCAGCTTCTTCCCGTCGGCGAGCAGCTCCTCGGCACAAACACCGCCGCTCTGATACCAGAAATCGCCGTAGAAGATACGCTCCTCATTCACAGCCAGCCCGGCCTTCGCCATAGCATCTCGGTAAGCCTGCAAGCGCTCCTTGGAGTGCTTGTGCCATTTTTTGCCCGAAAGGAAAGCGATATCCCTGAACCCGTGGACATCAATGAGGTGAGTGATGAGGTCAAATACCGCCGAATAGCAGTCGGTGCAGACGCTCGGGAAGAGGTCGCTCTCCTTTTCGATAACGACGATAGGCTTGCCGAAGATCTCTTTGAGGTGCCGTTCGAGGTTTTCGGCTGCATTCTCGGTCTGGATGCTGTCCTTGAGGATGACGGCTCCGTCGAATCTGCTCGGCTCCATGAGTAAGAAGATGTTCGAGTCGCCCTGCTCGCGCTCGGGGGTATCCTGATACTTGCGGTACATCGAGAAAACGCAGACGTCACAGCCGCCCGCAAAAGCATTTTTTAGGAAGCCGCCGATAAAGCGGCTCTGGTATGATTCGTCAGCTTGTCCTGCGAATAGAGCGATACGTTTTCTGTTGTTCATAGTGAGATTCACATCCTTTGCGGGCGTAGTATTCAAATATAATAAATCATTATGTATTATACCACATTTTTTTATAGAATTCAAGCAAAAAATGTAAATTTTCACATAGAAGCTGCAGTAGCAGTCATAACGGAGAAATAGCAGCATGCTTTTTGTAGATACTGCACACCGTTGGGCAAAACGCACAATAACAAAGCAACAATTTTGGCGGTATATAACGAGCAAATAATGCTGTTTATAGTTTCAATAATGTGATTATTATGTTATAATAAAAATACAAGGGTGAAAAGCTGTCCGCATATTGGTCGTGGACAAATTAGTGTATAATGCTGAAAAAGCACAGAATAAACTGAACAAAACGACGAAATATCAGCAATTCTGAACCACAAATCCCCAAACGCAGGGTATTATAAATAGGAAATTGACGGACAAATTGCCGTCAGCCGTCTGAATAAAACAAGGAGGTCATACAAATGGCAAACATAAATGAAACCGAGGACATGGAACTGGATTTAGAGGCTCTCGATGAGGTATCGGGGGGCGGGCTCATAGACGAAGTGAAGAAGAAGCTCATCGGAACAGTCGATGCCGACGAACACAACGCTTTCTGCAAGCACTGCGGACAGAAGGTACACTTTGTCCGCAGCGAGCGCAAAATGGGCGGAAACGTAAGCATATACGTATGCAGGAACCGCCACTGCATCGTATTTGGCAGAGAGCGCACGAATCTGCAAGTACAGTGGGCAGACAGCATGACATGACGCAGTTCGGCGGCATCACGCGCGAAAAAGGAAATATACTCAAATGATAAATGAAGTCATCGAAAAATACGGTCTGAACGGGACCGAAGCATCAGAACTCTCAGAATACACCGCTAACCGCTTCTCGGGTGCAGAAGCTCCCGAGGATGACGGAACGGACTATATGAAGGGCTGGCTTTCACTGGTACACACCGCGCAGGAAGTCGGCGCCGCGCAGATAATAAACGCCAGGCTCTGCCCGAAGCGCCCCATTGACTACTTTTCCCCCGAGGGCGTGCGGCTGGAGATATTCGCCTCATTTGCGGGCGATATCCCCGTTATTTCGGCGGATGACCCGCGCGACTTCGAGAGCCTCGTGACCAATATCGTCAACAGAGGCATACGTCCCGAGGGCATTGAAAAAACGGGCGCGTCATTCGTTTCGGGCAGGACGACCCGCTTCATCATTCTTTCGGCAAAGCCCTACAGCAACGTCCCTGCCTCCGAGCTCGGGCTCTCCCCCGACGTCTGGGCGGAGAAGTCGCTGCACATACGCCGCAGCCACGAGTGTACACACCTGTACACCAAGCAGACCCGCGGCATATCCGAAAACAGGCTTCACGACGAGCTCATGGCAGACTTCATCGGACTGAACGATGCATTCGGTTTTTACAGAGCCGAATGGTTTTTGCGCTTTATGGGCATCATCGGAGGCAGCGGCTCGAGGCTGGATGTGTACACGAAAGGGCTCTCCCCGAAGGTGAGGACAGCCGTCACAGAGCTGGCAGAACAGGCTGCATACGGGCTTGAAAAGTGGTCACAGAGCGAGGGCTTCGCCTCTCTCACGAACGCTCAGCGCATCGAAAGAATGTGCGATGCAGGCATTACAGGAATGATAGGACTAAAGGAGGAATAAACAATGACAGTAACTATCCGAAGAAACGGCACAGAACTCACAGCAGCAATCGAAGGCAGACTTGACACTCTCACAGCTCCCGAGCTTGAGGAGAGGCTCGAGCCCGAGCTTGATGGAACGAAAAAGCTCGTACTCGACCTCAGCGCACTCGAATACATCTCGAGCGCAGGACTTCGCGTGCTGCTTGCCGCAGCCAAGACAATGGAAGAACAGGGAGAGATGACAGTCAGGAACGTCTGCCGCGACGTAATGGATGTGTTCGAGTTGACAGGCTTTGCTGATTTTCTGAACATCGAATAAACGAGGTGACAATAAATGGCTGAAGACAAGAAAAGCATATTCAGACAGCAATCGCTCGAACGCATATCCTCGCCCGAGCAGCTCACGGACTACCTGAAGGTGACGAATCCGGGCATATGGGCACTTCTTGCGGCTGTCATCATACTGCTCGGCGGACTCTTTGCATGGAGCGTCGCAGGCAGACTTGAAACGTCGGTCAGCGGGATAGCCATAGTTGAAAACGGACAGGCACAGGTAATGCTCACCGACGTGTCAGGCAGCGCTATATCCGCAGGTATGCCCATACGCATAAACGACGAGGAATACTTCATCGCCGAAGTCGGCACAGACGACTACGGCAGGGCTGTCGCATACGCCCCCATAAACAAAGCTGATGGGAAATACGATGTCAAGGTAGTGACAGAGAGCGTACATCCTATCAAATTCCTTTTCAACTGACGAGGTCAAAGATGAGTAAAAAAGGAGTCAAGATAAAACAGCCCGTCACGAAGGGCTCGGCAAAGGTGCCGGTCATAATGCAGCTCGAAGCCCTCGAATGCGGAGCGGCGAGCCTTGCAATGATAATGGCATACTACGAAAAGTGGGTGCCTCTCGAGCAGGTGCGCTCCGACTGCGGAGTATCGCGTGACGGCTCAAATGCAAAAAACATCTCCAAAGCAGCAAAGTCCTACGGCTTCAAGGTACAGGCATACAGCCGCACACCTCAGACGATACGGGAAAAGGGCATATTCCCGTGTATCATACACTGGAACTTCAACCATTTTGTCGTACTGGACGGCTTCAAGGGGAAATACGCCTGTATAAACGACCCTGCGCGGGGATTTGTCAAGGTAAGTCCGGAAGAATTCGACAAATCGTTTACAGGCATCACCCTCAACATCACTCCCGACGAGGATTTCGAGCCTGGCGGCAAGCGCAAGAGCACGCTCGACTTCGCAAGAAAGCGTCTGATAGGCGCAGGAGCGGCAGTCGCCTTCGTAATGCTCACCACGGTCATATCGTCCATATTCGGCATCATCAACCCGATAATGTCGAAGATATTCATGGACAGGCTCCTCACGGGTCAGAACAAGGAATGGCTCACACCATTCATCGCGGTAATGACGGGACTTGCCGTACTTCAGATAATCGTCGCATGGGCACAGACCATATACAGCCTGAAGATAAACGGCAAGATGTCGGTGATAGGCAGCACGTCGTTCATATGGAAGGTGCTCCATATGCCCATGGACTTCTTCTCACAGCGAATGGCAGGCGATATACAGTCGCGCCAGGAAACGAACGCAAGCATCGCGAGCACACTCGTAAACACCTTTGCGCCCCTTCTGCTGAACACGATAATGATGATATTCTACCTCGTTCTCATGCTGAAGCAGAGCCTGCTCCTGACGGCGATAGGCATAAGCACGCTTGTCATCAACATCTTCATGTCGAGAGTCATCTCCGAGAAGCGCATCAACATCACGCGTGTGATGCAGCGTGACAGCGCCAAGCTCGCCGCAACGACAGTAGCGGGCATAGAGATGATAGAGACAATAAAGGCGAGCGGAGCCGAGAACGGCTTTTTCAGGAGGTGGGCAGGCTATCAGGCATCTGTAAACTCGCAGGAGGTAAAGTCCGCGAAGATGAACAGCTACCTCGGCATGATACCCGCGTTTCTCTCTCAGGCGGCGAACTACGCCGTAATGATAGTGGGCATATGGTTCGTAATGAACGGGCGTTTCACGCTCGGCGCCCTGCAAATGTTCCAAGGCTTCCTCGGGTCGTTCATGGCGCCTGCGATGACGCTCATATCCGCGGGACAGACGATACAGGAGATGCGCACGCAAATGGAGCGCGTCGAGGACGTAATGCAGTACCCCACAGACCCGAATGCGGCAGAGGGCGGTGAAGAAGAGTCAGTCCTCAAAAAGCTCGGCGGCTCAGTGGAGCTTAGGAACGTCAGCTTCGGCTATTCAAAGCTCGCCGACCCGCTGATAAAAGACTTCTCAATGACGATAAGACCTGGAGGAAGAGTGGCATTCGTCGGCACATCGGGCTGCGGAAAGTCCACGCTATCCAAGCTGATATCGGGGCTGTACGAGCCATGGAGCGGCGAGATACTCTTCGACGGCAAGCCGAGGAGCGAGCACAGCCGCTCGGTAATGACAGGCTCGGTCGCAGTCGTAGACCAGGATATAACGCTCTTTGAGGGCACTATCGCAGACAACATCAAAATGTGGGACGAGTCAATCAAAGACTTCGAGATGATACTTGCCGCACGTGACGCTCAGCTCCACGAGGACATAATGGCGCGTGACGGCGGCTACCAGTGCAAGCTCACCTCGGGCGGACGCGACCTCTCGGGAGGTCAGCGCCAGAGGCTCGAGATAGCGCGTGTCCTCTCTCAGGACCCGTCCATAATCATACTTGACGAAGCCACCTCCGCCCTCGATGCCAAGACCGAATACGAAGTCGTGAAGTCGATAAAGGACAGAGGCATAACCTGTATAGTCATCGCACACCGCCTCTCCACGATACGCGACTGCGACGAGATAATCGTCCTTGAGCGCGGCAGAGTCATCGAGCGCGGCACACACGATGAGCTCATGGCACTGGGCGGAGCCTATACAGAGCTCGTCACCAACGAATAAAGGAGGGAGAAGGCTTTTGGGTTGGTTTGAAAAACAGATAAAGCAGAGAAGCGACCTTGACCAGCAGATGTTTGAAGATTCCTTCTTCCGTGTCGCAGGAGTAGTTCTGGGACAGAAGACGGCTTCAAAGATAAGCGACGACCGCATAGTCACAAAGCAGGCGATAGATGACCTGCTGAAATACTATCACTACAAGCCCGTCGAGATACCGAAGAACATCAAGACACATGAAGAGCAGCTCAACTACTGCCTGAGACCGCACGGCATAATGCGGCGTCAGATAGTGCTCGAAGAGAAATGGTGGAAGGACGCCTTCGGACCTGTCCTCGCCTACACCAGGGAAAACGGCGACCCCGTTGCCCTGCTCCCGAGCGGTTTCAGCGGTTACAGCTACCTCGACAGGGAGAGCGGGCGCAAGGTAAAGCTCAACGCAAAGACAGCGGCACAGTTCGAGCGCGAGGGATACTGCTTTTACAAGCCGTTCCCGCAGAAAAAACTGGGCATCCCCGACCTGCTGCTGTATATGAAGAACTGTCTTTCCATAAGCGACTGGGCAGTGATAGTGGCTTCCACACTGGCGGTTACGGGCGTAGGCATGCTTATGCCGAGGATAACCAAAGCCCTTACGGGTCCCGTAATATCGAGCAGGAACACGAATCTGCTCATCGGTATCGCGATATGTATGCTCTGCACAGCGATATCGGCACAGCTCATCAGCTCGATAAGCTCGCTGCTGAACACAAGGGTCCAGACGAAGACGAATCTCGGGGTCCAGTCGGCGATGATGATGAGGGTCATGAGCCTGCCCGCCAACTTTTTCAGGCAGTACAGCGCAGGCGAGCTGACCAGCCGTTCGCAGTCTGTCAGCAGTCTTTGCTCGCTGATGATAGGTATGTTCGTGGGAACAGGACTTACATCGCTGACGTCCCTGCTGTACATCACGCAGATAATCAGCTTTGCCCCCGCGCTTGTAGTACCCTCGCTGCTGATAATACTCACAACGGTCGCATTCAGCGTCGTATCGTCAGCGGTGCAGATACGCATCAGCAAGAAGCAGATGGAGCACGGCGCGAAGGAATCGGGCATGACCTATGCGATGATAAGCGGCGTGCAGAAAATAAAGCTCGCAGGCGCCGAGAAGCGCTTCTTTGCGCGCTGGCTGAACCTCTACTCCGACGGAGCGGAGCTCATATACGCCCCGCCGACGTTCATCAAGATAAACTCCGTCATAACCACGGCGATAGGGCTGATATCGAATATAGTGCTGTACTATCTCGCGGTAAAGAGCGGCATAGACCAGTCGGGCTACTTCGCGTTCACAGCCGCATACGGCGCAGTAATGGGCGCATTCAGCTCACTTGCGGGCATAGCGCTGTCGGTCGGCAGGGTAAAACCCATACTTGAAATGGCGGAGCCGTTCCTGAAAGCCGAGCCTGAGACCGCAGACAACAAGGAGATAGTCACAAAGCTGACAGGCGGCATAGAGCTCAACAACGTGTATTTCCGCTACAGCGAGAGCTCGCCCTACATCGTGAATAATATGTCCCTGAAGATAAAGGCAGGCGAATACGTAGCCATAGTCGGCAAGACAGGCTGCGGAAAGAGCACGCTGATGAGGCTGCTGTTAGGCTTTGAGAAGCCCGAAAAGGGCGCGGTATACTACGACGGCAAGGACATCAACAGCCTCGACCTCGGCTCGCTGAGGCGAAATATCGGCTCGGTCATACAGAGCGGCGGACTGTTTCAGGGCGATATCTTCTCAAACATCATAATCTCAGCCCCGCACCTCACGCTCGACGCCGCATGGGAGGCAGCCGAGATAGCGGGCATAGCCGACGATATCCGCGCAATGCCCATGGGGATGCAGACCATCATCTCCGAGGGACAGGGCGGCATATCAGGCGGCCAGAAACAGCGTCTCATGATAGCGCGTGCGGTAGCACCGAAGCCAAAGATACTTATGTTCGACGAAGCGACCAGTGCGCTCGACAACAAGACGCAGAAGCAGGTCAGCGAAGCGCTTGACAAAATGGGCTGTACGCGGATCGTCATAGCCCACAGACTATCGACTATCCGCCACTGCGACCGCATACTCGTCCTTGACGGCGGAAGCGTGGCAGAAGAGGGCACATATGAGCAGCTCATCGAAAAAGGCGGATACTTCGCGGAACTCGTAGAGCGCCAGCGCCTCGACAAATAAACCAACGGCGTGATAAAGTCAACTTTATCGCGCCTGTTTTTATCCATACTGAGCGGATTCCGTTTTTTGATTTATCCAATTTTCAGCGAGATTATTAAAATAAAGTATTGAAATCCCACAAAAAGTGTGGTATAATAGAATTGAATAATTGTGCGCAGAATTGACCGGAGCAGTGCATACACTATCAACAGCTCCCGGGCTGTAGAAAGGAGCCGCTATGAATTTTCAGGAACTTGCCGACAGCTTCCACGCACCTACCTGTATACTCTCCGTGCACAAGACCGCCGACGGAAGCTACGACGAAATACGCATCGTAACAGGCAACGCAAAATATCTCGAACCCATAGAGCACTCGGTGCTCCAGCCCGAAATGCACGGAATGCCCGAGATATTCCGCACCACCAACAACTTTGTACCAAACTCCCCCTACGAGAGATACCTCCCGAAGGATATCGGCTTCGAGGACATATGCTACCGCTCCGCAGTAAAGAAGATGCCGATACATACCTACGTGCATTTGAACGAACTAAACATATGGTTCGACATCTACGCCCTGCCGATAGACTGTGACAACGGCGACATATGCTACTGTGCATACACCGCACTGCCCAGCACTCCCGATGAGATAGGCGTCACCTCGACCCAGACGACCAGTGCTTCGGACGACATAGTCAAGACCTGTATCAAGCTCCACAGCACCGACGATTTCAAAAAGACGATGGAAGATACCATCAAGGATATCCGTCTGCTGTGCAGAGCCGACGTCTGTACGCTCATGCTTGTGGACGCCGACCAAAACAAGTTTGATATCCTTGCAACGAGTATAGACGCAAAAAGCGGAGTGAAGCGCGTCTCAAAATTCCCGAATTTCAAGGAGTTAGCATCGTCGTGGATAGAAACACTCGCAGACACCGACTGCCTGATGATAAAAGGCAGTTCCGACTGGGAGCACATACGACAAGTAAACGAGCCGTGGTATCACAACCTGAAAGAAGCGGGCGTGACGAGCCTTGTGATGTTCCCGCTCCGATATGAAGGCAAAACTCTGGGCTTCATATGGGCATCCAATTTTGACACAACCAACACCATGCGAATAAAGGAGACACTGGAGGTGACCACGTTCTTCATCTCCTCGAAGCTTTCGAGCTATAAAATGGTCGAGCACCTGAAAAGCCTGAGCTACAACGACGTACTGACAGGCATCCCCAACCGTTTTGCAGGCGATGCGAAGCTCGACAGCCTGATAAAGCAGGGCGAGCGCTTTGCCGCGGTATCCATCGATATCAACAACTTCAAGAGCGTGAACGATATAATGGGATATGAGGCGGGCAATAAGCTGCTCAGGGAGATAGCCACGCGCTGGAAGTCCATCGCAGACTCGGGGCTCAACGGCACAACAGATTTCATCGCACGCCTTGGCGGAGACGAATTCGCGCTCATCATACACGGAGCAGAGACCGACGCGGACATCGTAAACACGATAAGGATGTACTCCGCATCGCTTGAAACGAGGCTTACCGTCGACAACTGCGACTTCTACTTCACGGCGAGCTTCGGCTACGCCATATACCCCGACGACGCGCAGACGAACGACAAGCTCTGCTCATACGCGGACGCGGCAATGGCAGAAGTCAAGCGTTTGAACAGCAGCAATCATATCCTCCGCTTCACCCCCGAGCTGCTGCGCTCGGAGCGAAAGCACGAGATCGAGCGCAAGCTGAGGGCGGTACTGGAAAGCGACACGATATACTACAATTTGCAGCCTCAGTACGACATCGACCACAACCTCTACGGCTTTGAGGCACTTGCGCGAATGAAGGACAGCGAGGGCAATTTCATCTCTCCGGGCGAGTTCATACCCGTAGCCGAGAAAGTGGGGCTCGTAGACAAGGTCGACAGCACGATATTCCGCAAGTCGGCGATGTTTATCGGCGACCTCATCAGGCGTACGGGAGCAGAGATAAACCTCAGCGTGAACATTTCGGTGCGTCACCTGATGAAGAACGACTTTCTCACGGAAGTAAGGGACATCCTTGCGGAAAGCGGCATTCCCGCCGACCGCCTCGAGCTGGAGATAACGGAGTCGATAATGATAGAATCTGCGGAAAAGGCACTTCACTGTATAGAGGAACTGCACAAAATGGGCATAAGGATAGCCATAGACGACTTTGGCACAGGCTACTCCGCGCTCAGCTATCTCAATACTTTCCCTGCCGACACGCTGAAAGTAGACAAATCCTTCATTGACAAGCTGCACTACAGCGGCTCGTCGACGCAGTATGTGGAAGCGATAATCTCAATGGGACACATCATGGGATTCGAGGTAGTATCCGAGGGCGTAGAGCACGAGGAGCAGCTTGAGACTCTGCGGGATATCGGCTGTGACTATATACAGGGCTTCATATGGGGAAAGCCGATGCCGCCCGAGAGCGCAGAGAAGCTTGTCCTCGAAGTGATCCGCAAAGAGAATAAATAAAAACCGTTTTTACAGACCTCCCGCGGTATCTTCCGCGGAAGGTCTTTTTGCGTCCCGAAATATACGAACGTCCCCGGCACAACCCTTGCATTTCCCCTGAAAATATGATATAATATAGCATTAAACAGTACATCGGACAGGAGGACATGAAAATGAGCTTTTCACCAAAGGAAATACTGAAATTTGTCGAAGAGAACGACGTAAAGTTCATAAGGCTCACATTCTGTGATATATTCGGCAATCTAAAAAACGTAGCGATAATGCCCAACGAACTCGAGAGGGCGTTTTCGAGCGGCATCCCGTTCGACGCGTCGGGCTTTGCGGAGCACTGCTCGGACCTGCTCCTCGTGCCTGATATATCGACGCTGTCGGTACTTCCGTGGCGCCCCAAGTCGGGAAGGGTCGTGCGATTTTTCTGCGGACTCAAGACGATAGACGGCAGTGATTACGTTGGTGATATCCGCAGCGACCTTATCAGCACGATGAACGAGCTGCGCCTTGACGGCTACTCCTGTGAAATGGGTACTAAGTGCGAGTTCTACCTGTTCGAGCTTGACGCGAAGGGCGAGCCGACGAAGATACCGCACGACAACGGCGGCTATCTCGACGTAGCGCCGCTGGACAAGTGTGAGAATGCAAGGCGCGAGATATGTCTTTCGCTGGAAGAAATGGGGCTCAGCCCGAAGAGCTCCTGCCACAAGCACGGACCCGCGCAGAACGAGATAGAGTTCCGCGAGAACGAACCTGTCACCGCAGCAGACGACATGGCACACTACAAGACGGTGGTAAAGTCGATAGCGGCGCAGAACGGACTTTTCGCCTCATTCATGCCTAAGCCGCTGAGCAACGAGCACGGCAGCGCACTGAGCATATCCATAAGCCTGAAAAAGAACGGCGAGTACATATTTGACGGCACTCCCGAGGAGATGTCCCGCGAGGGCAAGTGCTTCATATCGGGAGTCCTGAGCCGTATCCGCGAGATAACGGCATTTCTGAACTCCACCACCAATTCCTACAAACGCTTCGGAATGGGCTATGCGCCGAAGTACGTGGACTGGTCATCGGAGAACCGCTCACAGCTGATACGCATACCCAAGGCAGTAGGAGTCTCCCCGCGCATAGAGCTGCGCTCGGCAGACGCCGCCTGCAACCCCTACATCGCGTTCAAGCTGATACTTGCAGCGGGTATGGAGGGCATACGCTCGGGCGACTGCTCGCTCATGGACTGCACGATGAAGGGCGACACGCCCGCAGGCTTCGAGCAGCTTCCGATGTCGCTCGCAGAGGCGGTATCGGTAGCAGAGAGCAGCGAATTCGTGAAGCGCACGCTCCCCGAGGAAATACGCAGCAGCATACTCACGCGGCTGAAGACGCAGATACAGGAGTACAATCTTGCGAAAGACAAGGACGAATTCGAGGAAAAGGCGTACTTTATGTACCTGTAAACGGAGCGTGATATGAACAGAGCAATGATAATCTCAGCCGACTCTCAGGAAGCCGCGCTGATAGAGCAGACAGTGCAGATAGAGGGCTTCGGCTCGGTAGCGGTAATAACGGGAGGCAGCGAAGCGCGGCGGCTTATAGGCGGCGAAGCGTCGCCCGACATCATCGTAATATGCACCCCGCTGCAGGACGAATTCGGACAGGAGCTTGCGGAGACGGCAGCTGAGGAGACATCCGCGGGGATAATACTGATATGCCACGGCGAGATAGCGGACGAGCTTGCGGACAGGCTCTCTGACTACGGAGTGATAGTAGTGGCGCGCCCCGTGAGCAGGGAGACGCTGAGCCGTGATATACGGCTGCTGAGCGCGAATCTGAGCCGTATGTCGGGACTTAAAGAGAGCCCCGAGGTGCTGGGGAGGATAGAGGAGATACGCGTGATAAACCGTGCAAAATCGGCGCTGATGAAGTATCTGAAATTCACCGAACCACAGGCTCACAGGTATATAGAGAAACAGGCGATGAACAACAGACAGACGCGGCGCGAGGTCGCGGAGCACATCATCTCGCAGTACGAAATGTAAAACAGCGGTGCCCCCCTCAAATCCAAACACGGCACGAATAAACGCAACGGAGTGATAAAAATGAAAAAATGCGACCCTCTGCGCACAAAAGCGGCTGAGCTTGTAAAACAGCTAACACTTGACGAAAAGCTTGGGCTGCTGACGGCACACAACAAGGCGATAGAGCGCCTTGGGCTCGGAGAATTCAGCATAGGCACTGAAATAGCCCGCGGCTACGTAGGACGCAGCGATGACAAGCCCTCAACTGTTTTCCCGCAGCCGATAGGTCTCGCGGGGACATTCGATACCGAGCTGATGTACGAGCTTGGCAGCATCGCAGGCGACGAGTGCCGCGCGTACTTCAACAGCGGCTCGAAGGGCGACCTGTTCCTGTTCGGACCCACTGTAGATATGGAGCGCGACCCGCGCTGGGGGCGCACCGAGGAGGCATACGGCGAGGATGTGTGCCTTGCGGGGGAGATGACAGCCGCCTACACGCGCGGACTTGCAGGCGACGACCCGACCTATGCCAAGACCGCTCCTGCGCTCAAGCACTTCTGCGCGAACAACAACGAACACGAGCGCGACAGGTGCAGCGTCTTTCTTCCTCCGAGGCTAAAATACGAGTATTACTATGCCGCCTTCCGAAACGCGCTTGAAAACGGCGGAGCACACGGAGTAATGTCGGCATACAACGAGATAAACGGGCTTCCCGGGCTATGCAACCCCGAATTGCAGACGATACTGAAGGACAGATGGGGAATGTGGTTCGCAATCACCGACGGCGGCGACCTCTCACAGAATGTGACCGCTCACGGCTTCTGTGACAGGCACTCGGAAGCGCTTGCGGAAGCACTGAAAGCAGGCTGTGACACCATGCTTGACGGCGACGAGCTCACCGAAAACGCCGCACGCGAGGCACTTGCGGCAGGGATACTCAACGGCTCCGACATAGACCGAGCCGTCGGGAACGTCCTGTATACGCGGCTGAAGCTCGGTCATCTCGCGGAGGACTGCCCCTACGACAGCATCGGCACCGACGTGATAGACTGCCCCGCACACCGCGAGGTCAACCTCCGCGCCGCACGCGAGCAGGTCGTCCTTCTCAGGAACAGCGGGCTTCTCCCCGTCAGGGACAAACCGCGCAGAATAGCGGTAGTCGGGGCTCTCTGCGATGAGAACCTCATGGACTGGTACACAGGCTGCAGCCGTGATGACATCTCGGCAGCCGAGGGCATACGCCGCGAATTTCCGAGCTCAGATGTCACACAGGACAGCCTGTGGGACATCGTCGCTATCCGTGCCGACAACGGCAGGTACCTTTCGGTACACGAAGACGGCACGATATGGGCAGATGCCGACGAAGCGGGCGAAAACGAGCTCTTCGAGATGCAGGTCTGGGACGAGCGCACCGAGGACTCGGGCGAGCGCCGCATCTGCCGCTGGACGAATTTCTTCTCGGTGAAGCACCGCCGCTTCATGCAGTTCGACGGCGACGGAACGCTCCGCCTGAACAAACGCACGGTCTACGACTGGTTCACGCGGGAATCCTTCGAGTACGTCAGCGACAGTGCGACGGGACACGAATATCTCCGCGACCTGATGCTCGGCGGACGAATGACCGCCAACAGCGAGGGAAAGGTCGCATTCGACCCGAATATGAACGGTCAGTCCATGCACCTCTGTGTTACGGACTTGGCGAAGGAGCGCGCGGCAAAGCTCCGTGACGAATGCGACCTCATCGTATACTGCACGGGCAACCACCCTGTACAGGTCGCGAAGGAGTGCTACGACCGCGATACCCTCTCGCTGACGATACAGCGCGAGGTCAGGAGCGTCCTTGCCGCAGCGGGCAGCAAGCTTATCACGGTGCTGATATCGAGCTACCCCTACGCAATAATGGACGCAGAGAACCTCATCTACACGACCCACGCGGGAGCGCACCTCGGCACAGCAGTCGCAGAGACGATAAGCGGCAGAAACGTCCCCGCAGGGCGCCTTGCGATGACGTGGTACCGCTCCGAGCTTGACCTCCCCGACATAATGCAGTACGACATTGAAAAGGGCTGCACGACGTATATGTACTTCAAGGGCGAGCCGCTGTTCCCGTTCGGATACGGACTTTCCTATGCGAAATTCGAGTACACGGACATGGAGCTCACGGGCGGCGAAGTCCCCGAGGCTGTGATACGCGTCCGCAACATCTCCGACTTAGGCGGCGACGAGGTCGTACAGCTTTATTTCACAGTTCCGGACTCTAAGGTAAGACGTCCCGCGAAGAAGCTGTGCGCGTTTGCGAGAGTGCATATAAAGGCAGGCGAAACTGCGGAAGTAAGGCTTTCAGTCCCGCGGCACATCCTTGAGATATACGACACACACAGCGGCGAAATGATCGTAGAACAGGGCGTTTACCGCTTTATGGCGGGCGGGAGCTCCGCAGACCTGCCGCTCACGGGAGAGGCAGCAGTCAGCGGCGCAGAGATACCGCTCCGCGCGGCGAACTTCACGGCGGACAGCTTCGATGACTACCACAATATCGAGACAGCGTGGTCAAAGCGTCTGCACAGGCACTATATCCGCACGAACAGCTTCGGCGGAACGGCAGTTTACGACGGCTGCCCGTTTGCGGGTAAGCAGCGGATAAAGCTGACTGCCGCCGCATATATGGGCAAGGGCTCGCTGCATCTGCACTTCGCAGACAAATACGCAGAGGTGCCGCTCTCCCCTGCCGACGGCTACGACGATTTCAGCGAATACACAGCCGACCTGCCCGCAGGAGTTCCCGAAAGCGGGCCTTTGACAGTAACGATGTCGGGAGATATAAGTCTGCTCGGCATAAGCCTTGAATAATACTGAGCGCCGATAGGTATCGGCGCTTTTTATCGAAAGAACAGGAGGGAGAGTGACAGCAATGAAGAAGGTATTTTTTGCATTTGCGGGAGTTTTTTTCGCCGCAGTCTGTGCGGTGGATCTGGTGCTTTACCGCAATTACGAGTCCGCATACGACGTCCCCCTCCTCTCCGCCGAGGACGTAAGCTTCCCCGCGGACGCCGACAAGCTGATGATAGTAGCCCACCCCGATGACGAGACTTTATGGGGCGGAGCTCATCTTCTTGACGGCGGCTGGCTGGTAGTGTCGCTGACACACGGCTCGGACACGGTACGCTCGGCAGAATTCCGCGAGGCAGTGACCGCGGGCGGGAATACGCCGCTCATGCTCGACTATCCCGACAAGGTCAACCTCCGCCGCGACGGCTGGGACGAGGTCAGTGGCGGGATAGAAGCCGATATCACGACGCTTCTGGAGCTCCGCGACTGGCAGACTGTTGCCACGCACAACCCCGCAGGAGAGTACGGACACATCCACCACAAGCTGACGAACGCGCTTGTGACCGAGGCTTTCGCCGCCCGCGGAAGCGGCACGCTGTACTGTTTCGGCAGCTACCACTCTGCGAAGCGGCTGCCCGAATACGAGGGAGAGCTAACGCCCGTCGCAGAGGACAGACTCGCCCGCAAGTGTGAGATATGCAACCTGTACCGCTCGCAGAAGCGCACCGTGGACAAGCTTTCGCATATGCTCCCCTACGAGGAATGGGAGGAGGCTGAGCTGCCGTGAAGCACCGTAAGCCCGATATCCTCGCACTCGGAGGGATAATGCTGCTGACGCTGATGATAATGGCGAGCTGTCTCACAGGAGATACGGTCTACGGCTCGCAGGACGACTGGGCATCCCAGCACTACGCGATACCCGAATATTTCCGAACGCTGTTCAGCGCCACACACGAACTTTTCCCGTCCTATGCCCCGAATATAGGCGGCGGCGAGAACATCTACGCTCTGTCGTACTACGGGCTTTACTCGCCCGTGATAATGCTGTCATACCTTCTGCCGTTCGTACCGATGAGCTATTATATAATGGTGACGAGCGTACTCTCGGCGCTCACCTCGGAGGCGCTGCTGTACGTCTTTTTCCGCCGCAGCCACAGCACAGCCGTTACCTCCTGTATCACGCTGTTTTTTGCACTTTCGGTACCGCTGATAGTCAACACTCACAGACAGGTGATGTTCACGGGCTATATGCCGTTCCTGCTGATGTCTATGCTGAGTACGGACAGCTTCTTCCGCCGCGGCAGGAAAGCCCCGCTGATACTGTGGGCGTTCCTGATGGTAATGTACAACTACTACTTCGCGGTGTCAGCGCTTGCGGCACTCGCGTGTTACGGAGCCTACATCGTCATTTCCGAGGACGGCGCAAAGCTCCGTGGAATGGCGAAGCGCTATATACCGTTCGCGGGAGCTCTCACCGTCAGCGTGCTGATGTCGGCTGTACTTCTGCTACCGACCGCTCACGTTCTCATCAGCGGGCGCAGCGGAGACGCCGCCGTCACTGTACACGACCTTCTGCCGACGATACGCTTCGACCGCCTCACCTACTTCGGCTACACCATGGGACTGTCCGCATTCGGCGTATTTGCGGCTATATACAGCCTTTTCCGCGGAAGACGCGGCAGCCGCTTCATCGCAGTCATCGTGCTGCTGACGGCGACCTGTCCCGCATTGCTCTACCTCCTGAACGGCACATTATACGCAGACCCGAAAGTGCTGTTCGCATTTCTGCCGCTCGCACTGATACCCGCCGCAGAGCTGCTCGAGCGCCTTTTCTCCGCGGAGAGCAGCAGCCTCCCGCGGCATATCCTCGCGGTATTCGCAGTCAGCTCGGCGATATCGGCAGTCTGCTGCAAATTCAGCGTATTCATACTTGCCTATCTTGCCGACGCGGCGGTGTTCGTCCTCGGAGCATATCTGCTCCGCAGGTCGCGCAAAAATGGCTTTGTAAGCCTGTTTTTCGCGGTACCGCTTGCCGTGTGCATATGCGGCAACAGATACGACAAGCTGCAGCCCGCCGAGAGCTTCCGCAATGTAAACTCCCCGACGGTCGCGGCGCTCGTAACCGAGGTCTCGGAGGGCAAAATGGTGCGCACGGCGATAGATACGACGCGCCTCTACACGGTCAACAAAGTCTACGCGCCGAACCACTACACCGACACGCTCTACTCGTCGGTACACTCGCAGGACTACAACCGCTACTATCTGTCGGAGATGTACAACGAGAACGAGTACCGCAATTCGGCACTGACGACGCGCTCGCGGAACATCCTGTTCAGCAGCCGCATGGGCAACAGGTACTTTATCACGCGCGAAAAAGTGCGATTTTACGGTCTGGAGCTGATAAAACAGACCCCCGACGGCTACTTCCTCTACGAGAACAGGAACGCCTGCCCGCTGATATGGACGGGCTCGCCCGCGATGAGTCTGCGGCAGTACAAAAGCCTCGATTATCCGCAGAATATCGAGGCTCTGATGAAGTATGCGATAGTGCCAGAGGAGCTCTCCGACGCCGAATTCACGCCCGCAGCGGCCAGAACAGATATCGGCGACATCTTCGACCTCTCCGCCTGTGAGGAGGTCAGCGGCGGGTACGAGACGGAGCTTTCGGACGGTATCAGGCGCATTCGTCCAGACGGCAGCGCGCTGACCTACAAGTACGAGCTCCCCGAGAAAGCGCGCGGGAAGATACTGCTCCTGCGCTTCCGTGTCAGCGGTGAGAAGCCGCAGAACGGCTTCAGCTGGGAGCGCAGCGGAGATGTCCGCATACGGATAAACGGCGTAAAGAACACGCTCACAGACCCCGGGTGGAAGTATCACAACGGCAACGACCTCTTCGAGTACGTACTCTCCGACCTCTCCGACGAGCTGACGATAGAGCTCACGGGCAGGGAGCTCACGCTCTCGGAGCTGACCGCCTACACCTTAGAACCGCAGTATCTGGACGGACTGACAAGTGGTCTGACCGCATTCAAGCCCGATATATCGCGGACAGGCGGAGACGTCATATGCGGCAGTCTCTCCGCAGCGGAGAACGGCTTTGCAAGCACGGGCTTCGTATGGCAGGAGGGCTTCACAGTGCTGGTCGACGGCGAAAAGACCGAGCCGATAAAGACTGACACAGCATTTCTCGGCTTCCCGATAAAGGCGGGCGAGCACGAGATAGAGATACTCTTCACAGCGCCGCTGCTCGGGATAGGAAAGGCAGTTTCAGCGGCAGGGCTGGCGATATTCGCAGCGATAGCCCTTGCAGACCTGAGGAAGCGAAAACGACCGTAGGAGCGGGTATTATTCGCCCGCTGATACATCCCCCCGCATAAAACGTTTAACCGCGCGGCATAATCTCCAAAGATCCGCACATACTATCGCAAAGGAGATGATAGTATGAACATTACACCGCAGGCATATGGCGAGATGAGCAGAAACGCCTCTCCGCGCTCGAATGTGCGTGTAAACACGGCAGTGGCGTTCGTCACAGGCGGAGCCATCTGCACCGTCGGACAAATTATCCGAATGTTTATGGAGACCGCGGGAGCTGACGCAGAAACAGCCTCTCTGTGGACGTCGGTCACGCTTATAGTCGTGAGCTCCGTGATGACGGGACTGGGCTGGTACCAGCGGCTCGCAAAGCACGCGGGCGCAGGGACTCTCGTGCCGATAACAGGCTTCTCGAACGCGATAAGCTCTTCGGCGATAGAGGCACGCTCGGAGGGACTCATCCTCGGCGTAGGGACAAAGATATTCACCATTGCGGGACCCGTTATCCTCTACGGTTCGGCAGCGGCATTCGTGTACGGACTGCTCTACTACATCGTCACCCGATAGTCTCGCAGACCGATACCACGTATTTTCCGCCTTGCAGGATATACTGACGGAAGCGCCGCGCCTGCTCCGAGCAGGAGATAACACCGTCGGAGAAATTGAACTCCACGGAACTCATCGGGTACGAGATACCCCTGCCGACCGCTTTTACGAAGGCTTCCTTGAGCGTCCAGAGGCGGAAGAACAGGAGGTCACGCTCGCACTCGGGAGCAGCTTCAAGGAGCTCCTGCTCTGCGGGAGAAAAGACCCTCCGCACCACATTCGGGCGGTACTCACGAACCTTCTCGCAGTCGATACCGCACTCATGCTCGGAGACGATACAGGCGGCAATGCCGTCGGAATGCGAAAGGTTGAAGCACACCTCGGGACGTTCCGCGAGATAGGGCTTGCCGTGCTCCCCGAGCGAGAGCATATCCTCGGAATAGGCTATATTATAAGGTTTAAGGCATTCCCGCAGCAGCTTATGCGCGTGGGAGTGCTGATTTTTTTTATCGAGTTCTATCATAGATATCATAAGCATAGTCATCACCACAGATATTATACCACGTTTTCATCCGACAAGCAATATAATGACAATTGTAACCATGAAAGTGACCTATGACACATTGTATTTTCTTCCCGAACGTGGTATCATATAGTCAGAAAGGGAGATGATACTATGGATAAAAGGATACCTCAGCAGATGAAGATAGCCTATTCCCTCGTACTTTTCCCCGTGGCAGTGCTGATATTGTGGTGCGGATATGCTGCGATATTCGGCTATAATTACGACTTCATCTCCAGCCTCGGAAACAGCAAGCTCTACTACGGCTCGGAGGGCATATCTGAGGTACTCGACGCCTTCCTGATAAGCGTCGGCTGCACACCGATAATGTGGATTTCCGCGATAATATGGGTGATAGCGAGTCTCCACCTCATCGCTCGCGGCATCGCCTATATAAAGACCGGAACCTTTGATATGTCCCAGCCTGCACAGGACATCTTCACCGCAGCAGTCGTGCTCATGGACATGATGTTCCTCTTCGGCATAGCAAGGGTGCTCTGAAAGGAAGTGTTACTATGAAAAAGATACGAATCCCCCGCCCTTCAGACTGGGCAAACGTAATGCTTGCAGTATCGTTTATAGGCGCTGTTTTCAGCGGATTCTGCTCATATTGTCTGCTCGACAACTACTACAATGCCCAGACCAAACACTACCACACCAGAATAGAAGAAATCTCGCACGATATAGAAAGCTGGATCGAAAACTGCCTTACAGGCTCATTCATCGGAATTATCGCTGCCATGTTCCTTATTTATATCGCGTTTTACCTGTTATGGTATGTCGGCTACCTCATCACAAGAGAGAAATAAAAAAAACACTCTTCGCTTTCCTGTAGAATAAGCTCTCCGATTTCGGGGAGCTTATTTATGTTAAAATATAAAAATATGTAAAGCATACTTGACAAAGAATGTAAAGCGTGCTATACTTTATTGTAAAGTAAGCTTTACTTTATTGTAAAGCACACTTTACTTCAAAGGAGGATAATTCTATGACGGACTTCATCAACGCCGCCCTCCCGTGGGTAACACTCGCAGTGGCTTTGGCAATTATTTTTACTTATTCTGACCTGGCTCGAAAACACAGTAAGGAGAAAGACAGTGAAAAATAAGATACAGGAATACCGTAAAAACCGTAGAGTCACTCAGCAGGAGCTCGCGGACGTTCTTGCGGTCACTCGGCAGACTATTATTTCCCTCGAAAACGGTAAATATAACGCTTCTCTGACGCTCGCCCATAAGGCTGCTCAATATTTCGGCGTTACTATAGAGGAGCTATTCATCTTCGAGGGCGACGAGAATATCGACATTACCGAATTTATGCTGCACAGCTCTGTTTTCAAGAAGGAGTGACACTCGGAGCTGTCCGCTTTTCAACATTACTGCTTTAAAGGAGAATTATTATGGAAGAATTTAGAAAAAAACTAAAGAACCGCTCGATGATACTGTTGATGCTGTGCTGCTTTGCCCCTATTCTTTTCGCTGTACTCTGGTTCATTACAAAAGGAGCAAGCGATTTTGCACGGGGACTTTCAATGGGCCTTCTTACAAGTATTGAAGTCTGCTCGATAATAGGGCTGGTAGAAGCACTCGTCCTTCTCCGCAACGAGAAAAGTCTCAAGAAGAAGTACATCGCTCTGACCGACGAGCGCAACAAGGCTATCGAGAAGGAAACTGCCTTGAAATTCCTGCCCGTTTCAACCTATGGCATCGGCTTTGCGGCTATCGCTGCGGGCTTCTTCGACATCAAGATATGTATGACACTGACTGCTGTGATGATGTTCAATCTGCTGGTATTTCTGGCACTGAAACTATACTACATGAAAAAGATGTGACCGCATATACAAAAAGCTCCCCGAAAATCGGGGAGCTTCTTTTATTCGTATGAGCAATCGGTTTTGTATCAGAATTACTTCTCAGCGAGCTTTGTGAGGTACTCGTAACGATTAGCTGCAGTCTTCTCAGCCTTCTCGAACAGATCCTTAGCACGATCGGGGAACGAACGTGTGAGTGCGCTGTAACGAGCCTCGTTCATGATGAAGTCCTGATAAGACTCTGTGGGAGCCTTGGAATCAAGCTGGAACGGGTTCTTGCCCTCAGCAGCCAGACGAGGATCATAACGGAAGTTGTTCCAGTAGCCGCACTTAACAGCCTTCTCCATCTCAGCCTG
>JAGCHA010000109.1 GCA_017649325.1 Ruminococcus sp. | reverse complement strand
TTCAGCAGACAGCTCCCGTCAGGGAAGAGGCGCCCGTTATAGACGACATCGCTTCTGCCGTAGCAGCAGCACAGAACGCTCCCAAGGCTGTAGCACCTGTTCAGCAGGCAGCTCCCGCCAAGGAAGAGGCGCCCGTTATAGATGACATCACTTCCGCAGTAGCAGCAGCACAGAACGCTCCCAAGGCTGTAGCACCTGTTCAGCAGGCAGCTCCCGCCAGGGACGAGGCACCCGTGATAGATGACATCACTTCCGCAGTAGCAGCAGCGGCACAGAATGCGCCCAAGGCTGTTGCTCCCGCACCCGTGAAGCCCATTCCCGTAAAGCCCGCCGCACCTGTAAAGCCTGCCGCACCTGCACCTGCGCCCGCAGTTCAGCAGACAGCCGCAGCTCCCGCAGGAATGCCCGCAACGGGTCAGGTCATCTCCGTACCTCAGATAACAGGTTATGACGCTGCAAAGCAGCCCATATACACATATGTCCAGATGCAGATAACAGGCTACGGCGAGAACGGCCAGCCCGTCCTCTCCCCCGTTCCCGGACAGGAAATACCCGAGTTCGAGATGCCCTTCAACAAGAACACCCGTCTTCAGGAAGCTATCAGAGCAGCGCAGGAGGTACCTACCTCAGCTCACGAGATGACTCCGGGACAGAGAATAGCCGCCGCAGAAGCAGCGAAGGGTTCGCCCATAAGTGCGAACGTGTCGAAGATAGCAACAAACCCGCATTCAAAAGCCACATCTCAGGCTTTCATCAACGCTATTTCCGAGTCCAAGGAGTACGCGAACCAGAGCCTTACGGATACACAGGGACTCCAGCAGAGAACGCGTGTTATCGGCTCTATCGAGGACGTACTCTCACAGCTCGGTGACAACTCCATAAAACAGAAGAAGGCTGTCGATGCACAGGTCCAGCAGAGCATACCTTCATTTCAGGAGTATAAGGCACCCGTAAGGAACACATCTTCAATGTCGTCAGCACCGAGCAGACCCGCTCCCAGGCCGATGCCCATGGACGACAGACCGCTCACAAAAGCAGAGCTCAAGGCGATGAAGAAGCAGGAGAAGATAGACGCCAAGTTCAGAAAAGAAATGGCAAAGAGGGGCGGTTATTGAAGTAACCTTTCCCCGTGAGGACGGCAATATGACTTAAACAGCGCAGGACATACCCGTTATGTCCTGCGTTGATATTATAATAATAGAAATGAGAGGGAATGCCAATGGCATACAACGACATACTTGAGGAGCTCCGTGCAAAGCTCGGAGACTCGCCCGAGGAAAACGAAAAGATACTTAAAGAAGAGGGCAAGAGATTCGCAGGTGAAGGCAACTACGACGGCTTAAAGGCAGTCGGCGAGCTCATCATGGAGAATATGCCGGAAGAGCGCCGCGAGGAGCTCAACCGCCTCACATACATCGACGGCAAGCGTCTCAACGAGGTCTACGACGAGATAGAAGCGCTCGTCAAGGAGAAGAAATATCTCGACGCGCTCCCGAAGGCAGAAAAGCTCTACAAGAAGATATGCCTTGAATTTGCAGAGACCGAAAAGGCGAAGTTCGTATCGCTCCGCAACCCGTTTGAGGACAACCTCTGCCAGCTTCTTTTCAGCGAGGACAAGATTCTCAACCGCACCCCGTTCAACTTCACGATGTACCTGACCACCTACGCGTACATTCTCATCGAGACGGGAGCAAACATAGACGCGATCCCCGTACTTGAAAAAGCGATAGCGTTCAATCCTATCGACGTAGCGCCGCGATTCGAGCTTGCGGAGATATACAAGCTCATCAAGAACAAGAAGATGGTGCTGGAAGTATCGCGCGAGACATTGAAGGTAGCATACTCTCCGCTCTCGATAGCCCGCTGCTACTCCAATATCGGATATGCGCTGACAGATTCGGGCGACTACGAAGACGCAGCGGCATTCTATGTAGCGAGCGTAATGTTTGCACCGAACCCCGCAGTTCCCTACGAGATGCAGCATCTTGCCAACCTCAAGGGCACGCCTATCAGGAAGCCGTCCATTGAAGAAATGGTAGAGGTAATGAAAAAGTACGACATCGAATACGGACCTGACAAACACGTAATAGAGGTGTCGGCGCAGCTTGCCGCACATTACATGGGACTCGGCGACAAGGAGAACGCAGTACAGGCGATGAAGATAACGTACAATCTGACGCTTGATGAAGATATCAAGAAGCTGATAATCCAGCTCGACCCGCGTGCACAGATGCTGCGTCCGAAGGACGGAGCTCAGACGGAGTATGAGCCCGAGGAAGCACCGAAATCGTAAAAAAAGGACGTCCGCTGAGCGGACGTCCTTTAACGTTCAACCGCCCATATGCACACGCCGTCACCTATCCCCAAAATGCAAATTATTATGTAACAGTAATTTGCAGAAATTTATTGACAAATTAATAAAAGTGGTTTATAATATAAAGTGATAATTTATTCAAATTTTCATAGAAAGAGGGTAATATTATGGCAAACGAAAAAAGTCTGAAGGTCCTTATCGTCGACGACGATAAGAATATATGCGACCTTCTCAGACTCTACCTCGAAAAGGACGGCTACAGCGTGATCCTCTCGCACGACGGCGAGGAAGCGGTAGTCAAATTCAACGCACTCAAGCCCGATATGGTGCTTCTTGATATAATGCTCCCGGGAATGGACGGCTGGCAGGTATGCCGCGAGATACGCAAAAAGTCCAATGTCCCGATAATAATGATAACGGCGAAGGGCGAGACCATCGATAAGGTCATCGGTCTCGAGCTTGGAGCTGACGACTACATAGTCAAGCCGTTTGACGCCAAGGAAGTCATAGCACGCATCAACGCAGTTACCCGCAGAGTGGGCAACATCAACGTTGAGCCCGAGATAAAGGAAGTCCGCTATGACAAGCTCGTTGTCAATATGACACGTTACGAGCTGAAAGTAAACGGAAAGAATATCGATACTCCGCCCAAGGAGCTCGAGCTTCTCTACTATCTCGCTTCCAACCCCAACAGGGTCTATACCCGCGACCAGCTTCTTGACGAAGTATGGGGCTTTGAATACTACGGTGATTCGCGAACTATCGACGTACACATCAAGCGTCTCCGCGAAAAGCTGGAGGGAGTGTCCGAAAAGTGGGCACTCAAGACCGTATGGGGCGTAGGCTACAAATTTGAAGCAGAGGAAGAGGAATAAGCCTGCTCCGAAGCTTGTCATCATCGCAGGGGACAGGCTGTCCCCTGCTTTTTTGCGAGGTGATAACCCATGAACAAGAAAAAGAGCTCATACTACAAGCTGTTCAGGCTGGCGCTGATAATCGTTATCCTCGTGCTGCTGCTTATCGGCACGGTTATGATGAGCCTGTGCTCGGCCATCTTCAAGAAGTCGAAGCTTGGCGAGATACAGTCCGTCGGCGAGCTGTACATCAGCTGCATAACCGAGGAATACCAGCGCAGCGGCGAGGGCTATCTGTGGCAGGCACAGCACTTGCAGGAAATGTTCATGGGACAGTACGACGTGAGGATATACATCTACAACGAGCACGGCTCATGCGTGCTCTCGGGCGACAGCGCAGCAGTCAGCGAGACCGCTCCCCTGCCCGTAAAAATGCAGGAGCTGCTCGACGACGACGACTTCCTCGACCTCAGCTCTAACACCATATCCCACAACAAGCCCTATCTCATCTACGGCTCGAAGGTATACCTGAAGCAGTCCACGATGAAATACGTGCCCGTATACGTTCTTGTATACGGCAGCACCGACGAGCTCAACCTCTTCACTATCAAGATAGTCGCGCTGTACGTGCTGTTCGGAGTCATCGGCGTAACTCTGTGCTATCTCCTGCTGAAAAAGAGCATAAAGAAGCACATCGCATTCGAGGAGCACTTCCTCGAGGTGAGCGAGAAATACGCAAAGGGCGACTTCTCCGAGAAGATACCCACCGAGCTCCCAGGAAATCTTAAAGATATTTCCGAATGCGTGAACGCGCTTGCGACAAAAGTCGAAAAAAGCGAAGACACGAGCAAGACGTTCATCGCGAATGTCTCGCACGAGCTCCGCACGCCCATCACCACTATCGGCGGCTTTGTGGACGGTATACTCGACGGCACTATCCCCAAGAACCGCCAGCAGGAGTACCTCTTCCTCGTATCGAAGGAGATAAAGCGTCTGCGCATACTCATCACATCAATGCTGAATATGACTCGCTTTGAGTCGGGACCAATGCGCCCGAATTTCCGCGAGACCAACCTCACCGACCTCGTGATACAGGTCGTGCTGATGTTCGAGAAGAAGATAGAGGACAAGCACCTGAACGTAGAGGAGCTCGACAGCCACCGCCTCACCGCGGTAGTCGACGCTGACCTCATGCAGCAGGTAATATACAACCTTGTAGAGAACGCCGTGAAGTTCGTAAACGACGGCGGAACGCTCTCGTTCCGCTTTGACAAGAAGGACGACATCTGTATAGTCGGCATCAGGAACACTGGCGAGGGCTTGAAGGACACCGAAATACGTCAGGTATTCGACCGCTTCTACAAGACCGACTCCTCGCGCGGCAAGGACACCACAGGTCTCGGACTCGGACTGTCCATTTCGCGTAAGATAGTACATCTCCACAAGGGACACATCGTAGTCAAGAGTGTCGAGGGCGAGTATACCGAATTCCAGATACAGATACCTGCCGACCCCAGAGAAAAAGAGGACAAAAAGGATACAGAAAAGAAAGAGAAGCAGACCTCCTGACAAGCGGCTCTGCAAAAGGAGAACAATATGGACGATAACAACATCTACACAGGCGGCGGGATAGTACCGCCCGCCTCTGATAATACATATATCCCCAAGCACGAAAAGGCGCCGGAGCCTCAGCCGGAGCAGCCCGCTCCCGCCTCGCAGCCGAACCGCCCGCGCAGACCCGTATACGACTCATTCATGTACGAGCCGATAGGCTTTGACGAGTACGACAGGATAAGCGCCGCCGAAATAAAGGCAGAAGAAGAGCTCAGGGAAAAGAAGCTCCGCACAGCCCGCGAGAGGGCGATACTCGTGCTGTTCTTCCTCATGGTGCTGCTTGCACTGACCGTATGCATCGCCGGAATAACGATAGACCTGATACGCAGCAAGGACCATATGAAAGCAATAGGCAGCACGAACGTGGTGCTCTATCAGAACTCCAAGCCCGAGGGAGCGAACGACCTTGAAAACTTTGTCGACGAGAACGGCAGATACACCACCGAGGGCGCAGCCGCGGCGGTCAAGGAGTCGATCGTCGAGATATACACCTACAGCGACCCCTTCCGCTCGACGCTGAAAGGCACGGGCTCAGGAGTAGTCCTCACCGCAGACGGCTACATAGTGACGAATGCGCACGTTCTCCTTGCGGACGGCTACCACGACATCCACACCTATGACAACAAGGTCTACAATGCCAAGATAGTAGGCAGAGACGCCAAGACCGATATCGCAGTCATAAAGGTCAACAATGCGGAGCTGTGTCCCGCAGTGCTCGGCGACTCTGACGAAGTTATAGTCGGCGAGAAAGTCATCGCCGTAGGCAATCCCGCAGGACTGTCGAACACGGTCACAGACGGCATAGTCTCGGCAACGGGACGCAAGATACGCAGCGATTCCACAGGTTTCGAGATGAACTGCATACAGACCAACGCCGCAATCAGCCCGGGCAACTCAGGCGGAGCGCTTGTAAATATGTACGGTCAGGTAATAGGCATCACGTCCTCGAAGTATGTCAGCAGCTCATATGAGGGACTCGGCTTTGCAATCACGATAAACGACGCAAAGCCCATTATCGAGGAGCTCATCAGCAACGGCTTCATCGGCGGACGCTTCCGCATAGGCATCACTCTTGTAGATATGTCCACGGAGTCGAAGATAGCGACTATAGAGGAGAAGCTTGGCTTCCCCATCCCCGAGGACTTTGAGGGCGTATACATAGATGCGGTAGATCCTAACTGTGACATCGCGAAAACCGACCTCAAGGCAGGCGACTTCATCACAGCTATCAACGGCAAGTCTATCAAGACCTACGACGACCTCTACGACACGATAAGCGCCTCCTACGGTGCAGGAGACACAGTCCCCGCAACGTGTGCCCACGTAACTAAGGACGGCGACATAAGCTACTACAATATAGAATTCAAGCTCATGCCCGATACCTCGGGTGACTTCTAATCGGTAAGGCTTTTTGGCCGAACCGAGTTGACTCCAACAACTCCTCCTGCTGCACCCGCAACGGTCAGCAGGAGGAGTTTTCTTATATCTGCTGGAGCACCGACAGCGCAAAGTCCGACGATGCTGATAGCTGCATACAGTGCCGCTCCGCACGCTATGCCGCCGATAAGACCGTGACGGCGGTGAAACTTACCGTAGATATAGCCCGCAGAGAAAGCACCGAGCGCAGCGGAGAGTGCAGCAAAGAATCCGACAAACTGCATATCTGCGAGCACGAAGTACGACAAAGCCGCCGAAATAGCGACGGAAATGAGCGAAGCCGCGCTCCCGCACAGCACAGCAGCCGCAAGGCTGGGTATCGGAGCTGACCAGAGGCTCTGACGGTGTCGGCGCATAAAAAATGCCTCCTTATAGTATCGTTCATACGATTCTATGCGGAGGCATTGACGATTATTCTTCGTCCTTATTCTTTTTCTTCTTGGACTTCTTTTCTGTCTCATCGACAGCCGCAGCGGTCTCGAGAGCGGACTTCTTTTTCGGAGCAGCCGCCTTAGCGCGCTCCTTTGCGCTGACGTTCTCAGCGATAGCCCAGTTTTTCATTCTTATCTTGTTGCGCTCGCCGCCTGTCTCCAGGACGATGTTATCCTCAGCCACGCGGACAACGATACCGATGATACCGCCCGTTGTGATTACCTCGTCGCCTATCTGGACATTGCTCTGGAGCTCCTTCTGTTCCTGCTCGCGCTTTTTCTGCGGTCTGATGAGCATGAAGTAGAGCAGAACAAAGAAGAAACCGAGCGGGAGGACGAATGTGAGCAGCGGGTTCGCTGCCTTCTGAGTGCTGTCGGCAGCTGCAGCAGTGCCCGAAGCAGCAGCCTCAGTGGCAAAAGCAGTCATAGCGCTGTACATTGCCGAAACGGCAGTGATGAGGGCCGTCGGTATGATAACGGCTGATTTCCTTTTCATAGATATAAACTCCTTCTATCCGTAAAATTTCAATGCAAGGTATATTATACCATATAACGCTGGATAATGCAAGCGTTTTTCGCCGATTTTTTCGCACTTGTAAGAATCACGGGGAAATCTTCCGGATCGGAAATACAACAGCGCGAACCTAACAGGCGGCATTTTCCATACAAACGGGCGCACAATATACGCCCCAACAAAAAGGCGGCTGTCAGATAACTGACAGCCGCACGTTTTATACAGATTAGTCCACAAGCTTGATAATAGCCATTTCAGCAGCATCGCCGCGACGGGGACCGATCTTAACGATCTGAGTATAACCGCCGTTTCTGTCTGCATACTTGGGAGAGATCTCGTCGAAGAGCTTCTTAGCGACGGACTCCTTAGTTACGTATGACATTACCTGACGCTTGGAGTGCAGATCAGAGTTCTTACCGATAGTGATCATCTTCTCTGCAACCGCACGAACTTCCTTTGCTCTTGTAACAGTCGTTTCGATCTGACCGTTCTCAAGAAGGAAAGTTACCATGCCTCTGAGCATAGCCTTTCTGTGGTCAGATGTTCTGCCCAGTTTTCTTGTACCCGGCATGTATTTCACTCCTTTACTATTATTTAAGTGATGGTTTGTTATTCTTCTTCGGATGAGAGGTCAAAGCCCAGTGACTGGAGCTTTTCCTTGACCTCGTCGAAGGATTTCTTTCCAAGGTTTCTAACCTTCATCATTTCTTCCTCAGACTTGTTGATGAGGTCATCTACTGTATTGATTCCGGCACGCTTGAGGCAGTTGAATGAACGTACTGAAAGATCGAGATCT
>JAGCHA010000108.1 GCA_017649325.1 Ruminococcus sp. | reverse complement strand
GGTTTATCACAGTTTGCTGACTTTTTACAGACTTTTTTTCAGAGGCTCTTTTCTGCTGTCTATGCAAATGCAGTTAAAACTGCGTGTGTGACATTGAAACTGCATAAAATCACACGAAAATGCAGGGGGTGTCACACGAAAAATCACACGAATCACACTGAAAGGCTGTTCTAATATCTCTAATCGGCTCCCCATGCTGGTTACAAATCTCACTCCTCTCATTCCTATCTCCTTTAGCCTGTCGCTTAAGTGAAAAAGTCAAAAGAGGTCTCAGATGAAGATGAACAGTCATCTGAGACCTCTTTTTTGTTATGGTATTACTCTTCTTTTATCAGATAAGCACGGCACGGAGCACCGTCACAGCCTCCGAGGTTGAGCGGAGCAGCACTGAGGAAATAGCGCCCTTCAGCGACATTATTCAGGACTATCCCTTCGAGCAGAGCAATCTCCGCCCCGAGCATTATGTGATGAACATTCTCGGGAGCGTCCTCGGGACCCACAGTCTGGCTCTCGTTCCCGAAGAGGAGAATGCGGGCATCGGCGAAAACAGCGGCAGCCTCCTCGGTCAGCACAGCCTTCCCCGCAACGAGTATCCGCTCGGCAGCATTAGCAGCCCTTGCGTTTGCGAGTATCGCTTCAGCGTCCGCAGCGGAGATATCGCCCTCATGGCGAGCAGTCCAGCACGGGCCGACGAACGGCTCCAGTCCCATTTTATCAATAGTCCTGCCGCCGTCGAAGAAGTGGAAAGGGGCGTCGGCGTGGGTACCGTTATGGGCACACATCGAAAAACTTGTCAGATTGCAGACATCGCCGTTTCTGATGAACAGCGTCTGCTCCCTTATCGGCAGCGGGTCTCCCTCGAACACATTACAGGAGAAGACCTCCTGTGAAATATCAATAAGCATAAGATACCTCCAAAATCGTAGAAATAGCTGGGCGTCCTTACAGCATATCCACCGCAGAAGAGCAATGCATTCACCGCAGACCGCGTCACATCGCTCAGCCTCTGGAAGCCTTATCCTCCTCAAGGGTCTCCGCCCACTCGCGGCTGATGGACTGATTCTTTCTCATAGCCGAGATAGGAGCAGCCAGCGCTTGGAAAACCATGCTGGTACCCATGCTGTCGGCGACATAGTTGGCAGTCCTCTCGCGTGAGATACCCACTTTCTCCGCGACCTCCACCGCGTCGATATTAGCGCCGATGAAGAGGAACTCCCAGCCATACTCTTCCTTCTGTTTCCCGATGAGCTTTTTTATTTCCTTGTATGTGTACTTGCGGCTGGCGTTTTCCATACCGTCGGTAGTGATGACGAACATCGTATGCTCGGGCACATCCTCGGGACGCACATACTTGTGGATATTGCCGATGTGCTTCACGGCATCGCCTATCGCGTCGAGCAGAGCCGTGCAGCCGCGGACATAATAGTCCTTATCGGTCATGGGAGAAATTTCCGAGAGCTTCACGCGGTCGTGAATGACCTCGCTCTCGTTGTCGAAGAGGATAGTTGAGACAAAAGCAGTTCCGTCCTCTTTTTTCTGCTTTTCGATCATGCCGTTGAAGCCTCCGATAGTGTCAGCCTCGAGACCGCCCATAGAGCCGCTCCTGTCGAGGATGAAAACGAGCTCGGTGATGTTGTTGTTGATTTTTTTCATAGTAATTACCTCCGTTGGAAATGGTTTGTGGTTTCCCTGTGACTATATCATACCATAAACACCGGAGGGAGTGGTCGCCTGACAGGCGACATTTTATCCGCCGATCAGCGGCTGGTCGAATTCGAAAAGCACCTCGTTTATCTCGATGATATCGTAGCGCCCGTGCGAGATGAAATATTCGATGATGATGTCGAACTTGCTGCTGTGTGAGAGCGCGAATCCCGCCTTCATGAGCATATCACGGGTCTCGTCGATAGTGAGCTCGAGCGCCGCCGCGAAAGCGATGACGGTGATTTTCTTGGGCTTGTAGTTTACATCGCTGCGAATTTTCGAGAAGAGCTTGCGGTCGATGTTGGCTTTCTTGTAGCATTGAGCATCGGTCAGCCCTTTCTCGTCGATTTTTCTCAGCAGCATCTGCGAGAAACTCTCATCTATCTGATTGATAGCATTTACGAGACTTGTGGGTAAAGCTGCTCCGTGAAAAGCGCTTTCCGCCATCATACTGCATTCTTCAAAGTCAGCTTTTGCGGCTTCCGCATTATGCATCGCTTCAGCGGCGGGCATAGCTGATTCCTTGCGAGCTCCGAAGAGACCGAAAAGCCTTTTTCTATTGTTGTCCTCGTGCCGTTCAACGTAGTTGTCATCGACAAAGCTGCGGATATCGGCGAACAGCTTTTCACTTACGAGGAGCGCCCCGCGGTCGAACACGACAATGTATATCATCATATCGTGCTCCATGAGGAAGTCGCTGCACGTATCCATAGCCACGCGGAGCGCCTCAGCGCGGGGATAGCCGTACACACCGGCGGATATCAGCGGAAAGGCGACGGTCTTGCAGCCGTTCTCCACGGCAAGTCTGAGGCTCTCGCGGTAGCACGAAGCGAGGAGCTCCCTCTCGCCATGACCGCCGCCCTGCCATATCGGACCGACAGTGTGTATCACGTACTTAGCGGGAAGTCTGTACCCATTAGTGATCTTAGCCCTGCCCGTATCGCAGCCTCCGAGAGTGCGGCACTCGGCGAGCAGCTCGGGACCTGCTGCTCGGTGTATAGCGCCGTCGACGCCTCCGCCGCCGAGCAGAGTATTATTTGCGGCATTGACAATGGCGTCGCAGTCCATTTTTGTGATATCGTTCCTGACGATAGTAAGCGGCATAGCGTATACCTCCGATGCTTATTTGTGGAACTCCGAATTAAGGAACTCCACTCTGTTTTCGAGCCATTCGATGAGAAAATCGGCAGCTTCCTCCTCGGTCTTGCACTTGCGTGCGGGAGCGGACAGTTCGTTTACATAATCGCCGTTATTCTTTATATTGTTCCATTTTTGATAATTCTTCTCGAAGTCGTCCCTGAACTGCACCTTGTCGTTCTCGATGAGCTCCACGGTACGGTCGAAAACGCCGTTGTCATAGGCTCTTGTCCATGTTGACTTCACGATATCGCGGTACCAGTCCTCGTGAGCGAGAACGACGAGCCACGGGTTTACGGTATCGTACTCACCGCCGCCCTTCGAGCCTCCGTTTACGTCGGGGACCTTATTCGACGCGTAGTAGCCTTTTCCGTCGATACAGCGGTCCTTGTTGCCCATAGAGGAGTCGAAGTCCCACGGAGCCTCAAATGTCAGCTTTTTATTGCCGTCAGCGCCGAAGTCGACGTCCATAAAGAAGCTCGACCAGTAGATATCGGCGTCGCAGGTGAGCTCACTGATTATGTACATATCCGCGAGTGACTGAACGTCCACGACGTTCTCGACAGCCTGCTGCGGCGAGATAGACGAGGTCTCGGAAATGGCTGTATAGCTGCTGTCAAAGACGAAAGCCTTGTCGTTGTAAGCCGCCTCATACATAATAGTATAGACATTGTTGATGTAACTCTCGATGAAATCGTGCTGCTTCTGTGAATTGACGGTGCTCTTTATTGTCATGCCGACGGGCTTTACAGGGTCGGAGCTGTTCTTCGGCAGAGCCTGTACCCATACCTCTTTCGAGCCGCCGTCATATGCGAGCAGGGGAGCGTTGTCAGCGAGGTCAAGCGGGAATCCGTGCAGCTCGTCCTCGTTGACGTAGTAGCCGTCGAATTCGAGGAAATAACCTATATCCGTGCCTTCGTAGCCTTCCACGGGCTCGGTGATGTCGACTCTGTGCGAGCTTACCTGCGGCATATCCGTGAGCAGGTACATACCGTAGTATTCTCCGTTTATCTCCACCTGTACGAGCTCCGTGTCGGCAGCGAAAAGCCCGTCCGCCCCGAGGATCTCCCGTGCCGCATAGAGCGCCGCCCTGTTTCTGAGCATGGACGCGTCCTTATACTCCGCGAGAAGCAGCCAGTTGCGCTGTTTTGCGCCGTCGTTCAGCCCGAGCAGGCTCTGTTTCTCGTCGAATTTTAACCTGAGCGGCTTTTTGTCGTATAAGGTAGTCCAGTTTCCGCGCACTTTCACCTTCGCCGAGCTCTGAGAAAGCGCAGCAGAGCCATCTTTGCTTGTTAGCGTAACATAACAATCTTCATAATAGGGCTCGGGCGGCATTTTATAGCCGGGAGTCCACGAAGAAATAGCCTCTGCTACGTGACGTGAAACAGGTTCTGTTACGAATTTCATTGCGTCGGAGCCTGTATTCTTGGTCTGAATTGCGAGCACGGGGATAGAAGTCGGGTTTGGGGCTTCAGAAGGCGGTTCTGAGGGTGCTTCTGTCGGTGCGGGTTTGGTCGGAGCAGTCGTTTCGGGGGTGGTCTCCGACGATGAGGGCAAGCCTTCGCTGCAGCTGAAAAGCGTGGCTGCGGCAAGTGAAATTACGAGTAAAAATGCGTTTTTTTTCATATTTTCAACTCCAAAAACAGTATATTAGAATCATACCATAAATGCTCGGAAATAGCAAGCGGAACAATTGTTCCACGTGAAACAATCGGCTGACAAACAGCTTGACGTTGCACGAAAAAAGTAAATGTTTTAAGCAACATATCAGAGGCGCTGTCCCATACATATGGTTTTACGGTAAATCGGCGGGACGTCCCAATGCATTTTTGACATCGCAAACGATTGACACGGCGACGCAAATGTGATAGAATTATTCTATTGACTGCAAAGGAGAATTCTATGGATATTATACTTGCTTCCGCTTCGCCTCGCAGGCGTGAGCTGATGAAGCTCATAACCGAGGACTTCACTGCCGTTTCGGTCGATGCGGACGAGACCGTCCCCGAGGGCATCCCGCCTATGCTTGCCTCTGAGTACCTCGCCACTATCAAGGCACTCGGAGCTTCGCTGAAAAATCCCGAGGCTGTCGTCATCGGCTGCGATACGACCGTCATCGCTGACGGAGAGATACTCGGAAAACCTGCCGATAAAGAACAGTGCCGCGGCTTTATGGAGCTCCTCTCGGGACGTACTCATCAGGTCGTGACGGGCGTAACACTGATGTTCGGCAGCTCTACCTCCTCCTTCTCGGAGACGACCGACGTTACCTTCCGCAAGCTCTCTGCCGACGAGATAGAGGAGTATATCTCCTCCGACGAGCCCTACGACAAGGCGGGCGGTTATGGCATTCAGGGCAGGGGAGCACTGCTCGTGGAGAAGATAAACGGCGATTATTTCAACGTGGTGGGGCTTCCCGTTTCACGTCTGAATCAGGAACTGAATAATTTTATATCATCTATAAAGGAGTAATAATATGAACTCAACTGCATTCCACAACGCGGATATCCTTATCCCAAACGAAAACGTCGATATGAGCAAGTGGGCAGTCATCGCCTGCGACCAGTACACCAGCGAGCCCGAATACTGGGACGCGGTAACGGCTGAGGTCGGCGCAGCTCCGTCAACTCTGAGCCTTATCCTCCCCGAGCTCTACCTCGAGGACAGCGATGTTTCACAGCGCATAGACTGCATACACAAGGCGATGGACAAGTACATCGCTGACGGAATTTTCACCGAGTACAAGAACGCTATGGTCTACGTTGAACGCGTTCAGAGCAACGGAATTGTCCGCAAGGGACTTATCGGCGCGATAGACCTCGAGAAGTATGACTTCTCCAAGGGCAGCACCTCCGAGGTGCGCGCTACGGAGGCTACCGTTATCGAGCGTATCCCGCCCAGAATCAAGGTCAGGAACGGTGCTCCTCTCGAGCTCCCGCACATTATGATTCTCATAGACGACCCGGAGGACACCGTTATCGGCGCGCTTGACAAGTCTGCGATGAAGAAGCTCTACGACACCAAGCTCATGCAGAACGGCGGCAGCATCAGCGGCTACCTCGTGGACGAGGCGGCTCAGGAGAAGATAGACTCTGCGCTCTGCGCCCTTGCTGACCCCGACACCTTCAACAGCAAGTACGGTCTCAGCGGACAGCCCGTTCTCCTCTATGCTATGGGCGACGGCAACCACTCCCTCGCGACAGCCAAGGAGTTCTACGAGCAGCTGAAAAAGGCGAATCCCGACAAGGACTTCTCCAACCACCCTGCACGCTTTGCTCTCGCGGAGATCGTTGACCTCCACAGCGAAGCTCTCAAGTTCGAGGCTATTTACCGTCTTGTTTACGATGTTGACTCCGACAAGCTCATTGCGGGGCTTACCGAATCTCTTGCTCTTTCCGAGGAGCCGTCCGCTCAGTGGGTGGACATCGTCTGCCGCGGAAACGAGAAGAAGCTCTACATCCATAATGCTACATCAAACCTCTCGGTGGGCTCGCTACAGAACTACCTCGACGGTTATATAAAGGCTAACGGCGGCAAGATAGACTATATTCACGGTATCGAGAACGTCAAGGCACTCGCGGAGAAGCACAACGGTATCGCTTTCATTCTCCCCGATATGGATAAGTCGGAGCTCTTCCCGACCGTTATCAAGGACGGTGCTCTCCCGAGAAAGACCTTCTCTATGGGCCACGCCGACGATAAGCGCTTCTACATCGAGGCGAGAAGAATAACCGAATAAGTCTCTGACTTGTTAGATGTTAAAAACAAAAACTCTGACCATTTTTTGCGGTCAGAGTTTTTTTGCTTGACAAATCTGTAACATTGTGATAGAATATACCTGTACTAATACGGCTGATACAGCAAATGACCAACAGACATTTATTCAGCGGTATTTCGCAGAATTACAATTTTGTAATAATACGTGAAAATATTGACAAACACAAAAGTATGTGATATAATTGTCAATATCAGTAAGAAAGGAGTATTGTTCATATGAACAAAAACATTATTTTGAGAACCGCTGCCGCTTTATCCATATCTGCGGCTCTGCTGTGCGGATCTGTTTCGTGCGGCATAAACGAACTTATTAATATTCCTATTGCTACTTATACCGTCGAGCACACCGACGTCGAGAACTACATCAGCGTTTCGGGTACCGTTGAAGGCTCGAATATCGTTAAGGTCACCAGCGACCTTACCGCTAAGGTAAAGACTCTGAATGTCGGCGTGGGCGACGTTGTTAAGACGGGCGATGTGCTCTGCGTTTTCGACAGCTCGGATTATCAGGAGCAGTACGATAAGCTCAAGGAGACTGCCGATAACTCACAGGCAAGACAGGACAGCTTCCACGAGAAGAACCAGCGCGCTCTTCAGGAAGCCAGGAACCAGAAGACCGACCTCCTCCGCAAGGCTCAGCGCGGTATAGACAATGCAGTTTCTGCAAGAGATTCGGCTTATTCAAAGTATGAAAAGCTCGAAAGAGATGTCGATGCGGCATATGAGAAGTATGAGAGTGAGACCGACAACGCTGCAGCCGCTGTGCTCTATGAGCAGTACAAGGCTCTGTATGAGCAGTATGAGACATTCGGCGACTCACTCAGCTCTTACGACGAGGCTGTACAGTCTGCACGCGATGCCTACAACGACACCGTAAAGTCCGCTGACGCTGCTATCCAGGCGGCTCAGGAGGCTATCGACGATGAAAAGTTCAGCACCGACAATACAGTACAGGATCAGCTCGACAAGCTTAAAGAAAACATTGATAAATGTACTGTCAAGGCTACTAAGGACGGTGTTATCACTTCTCTGAGCATTGCCGAGGGAAGCTTCCCGACAACTGAGGCTCTCATGACTATCGAGGACACTTCCGCTCTCAGGATAAACGTTACCATTAACGAGGCTGATATCCTCAACGTCAAGGAGGGACAGGAGGCTGTCATCACTACCACTGCCACGGGTGAAGAGGAGTTCACAGGCAAGGTAGAGCGCGTTGTCAATATTATGAGCGGACAGAAGATGAATGCTTATACAGGCGAGATGAACGGCGGCGGTTATTCCGCAGAGATAGTCATCGACAGCGATGCTGACAAGCTCCTCATCGGTATGACTGCCAAGGCTAAGATAATCCTCGACAAGAAGGAGAATGTTCTCGCTGTTCCCTATGATTCCATTATGCATAACGACGACGATTCTTACTCCGTTTTCATCGCCGAGAAGAACGGCGATAAGGGCTATAAGGCTAAGGAAGTCAAGGTCGAGAAGGGCATGGAGACAAACTATCTCACCGAGATAATCTCCTCGGAGCTCAATGACGGTGATGTCATCCTTACCGACGTTACCGCTAACGGCGTATCCGACGGTAAGATAGTTTCTATCGCAGAGCCATATACTGATCCCGACGAGAACAGTGGTGAGTAATATGGCAAAAAAACTGATAATGATGAGAAATATCATCAAGCGTTATTATATCGGTCAGCCGAATGAGCTTCAGATACTCAACGGCATCGACCTCGATATACACGAGGGTGAGTTTGTTGCCATTGTCGGTGCTTCGGGTTCGGGTAAGAGTACGCTTATGAATATGATCGGAGCGCTCGACAGACCTACCGAGGGTACATATTTCCTCAACGACACCGACGTGAGCCGTCTTAACGACAAGCAGCTCAGCGCGATAAGAAATAAGGAGATAGGATTCGTTTTCCAGACCTTTAACCTTATCCCAAGAGCTAATGCACTTAAAAATGTTGAGCTTCCCATGCTCTATGCGGGCATGAAGAAGAAGGAGCGTCAGGAGCGCGCTATGGAGCTCCTGAAGCTCGTAGATATGCAGGACAGATACACGCATAAGCCGAACGAGCTCTCGGGCGGTCAGAAACAGCGTGTAGCCATCGCAAGAGCTATGGCAAACAATCCGTCGATAATTCTCGCCGACGAGCCTACGGGCGCTCTCGACAGTAAGACGGGACACATGGTAATGGACATCTTCCACAAGCTCCACGAGAAGGAAGGCAAGACGGTCGTCCTCATCACTCACAGTCCCGAGCTTGCCGCTGAGACGGAGCGTATCATCACGATAAGCGACGGCTCGATAATATCCGATACAGGTGCGACTGAAAAGATAAAGCCCGAGTCTGTATTTCCTGGAACGGAGGTGAGCGCTGAATGAACATATGGGAAAACCTGAAAATGGCGCTTAGCTCCATAATGGCTAACAAGCTGCGCTCGCTGCTGACGATGATAGGTATAATCATCGGTATCTGCGCTGTTATCACGATAACAACGCTCGGAACGACACTTCGCTCCACTATCACAACTACGCTCAACTCTCTTGGCTCGAACGTAATGGAGGTATATGTGTCCCCAAAACCGAGTGTCGACTCTGACGCCGCTTATGATTCGATTTCACCTGACGACTTCATCACGTATTCACAGGTCGAGAAGCTCGTCAAGGAATATCCCGATATACGCATAGCTGAATCGAATTACGTCTGCGAAGCATCCACCAAGAATTCTCTTGGCAAAGAGGTCGGGACAAAGATAACAGGCGCCTATAACGGTACTCTCGACAACGATGGTTCGAGACTGCTTGCAGGACGTATGATATCCATGGACGATGTTTCTAAGAAGAAGTACACCTGCGTGGTAACGAATGTTTTTGTACGGCAGTATTTCAAGAACCATGAGGAGCCGATAGGACAGACCATCAAGCTTGTCTCTGCTGATAACGGACTTCCGTATGAGTTCACAATTGTCGGAGTATGCACCTATAATTCACTGTTCTCAGGCGCAGCTATGGGCAGGGAGGAGGATATCAAAACTCCCGTTTATATCCCCAATTCCGTAGCGAAAGAGATGCAGGGCAGCTACGGCGAGGAGAGATATATGTACTGGCTGCTCTCGTTTGACCCAAAGACTGACGGCAAGATTGCCAAGGCTAATGTTGCAGCGTTCTTTGAGAAGGAATATCCCGCAAACAAAAACTTCGAGACGCTCGTATTCAGCAATCAGGATACGATGAAGATTATCGACATCATCATCTATGTCATCACTATCTTCGTAGCGGTAATTGCTTCCATCTCGCTCATCGTCGGCGGCGTCGGTGTTATGAATATCATGCTCGTAAGCGTCACCGAGCGTACCCGCGAGATCGGTATCCGCAAGGCACTAGGCGCAAAGAAGTCTACTATCAAGCTGCAGTTCGTTACCGAGGCTATGATAATGTGCCTTATCGGCGGCCTTATCGGCTTGTTACTCGGTCT
>JAGCHA010000107.1 GCA_017649325.1 Ruminococcus sp. | reverse complement strand
CTCTTCGGCTTTATGCTATAATTATACTGTATAAATATGCGGTCACGCGAAGAGAGGTATCGTTTTGGCTAACGAAAAGATAAGGAATTTCTGCAGTATAGCTCACATAGACCACGGCAAATCGACGCTTGCCGACCGTATCCTCGAAAAGACGGAGACGGTGGCGGTGCGCGACATGGAGGACCAGCTCCTCGACAATATGGACATCGAGCGCGAGCGCGGCATTACGATAAAGGCTCGCGCAGTCCGCTTAAAGTACACCGCAAAGGACGGCGAGGACTACATCTTCAACCTCATCGACACCCCGGGCCACGTCGACTTCAACTACGAGGTCAGCCGCTCACTGGCGGCGTGCGAGGGAGCGATACTCGTCGTTGACGCCTCACAGGGAATCGAGGCGCAGACCCTCGCGAACACCTACCTTGCGATAGAGCACGACCTCGAGGTAGTGCCCGTCGTAAACAAGATAGACCTGCCCTCCGCAGACCCCGAGCGCGTATGCAACGAGGTCGAGAACGTGATAGGCATCCCCGCAATGGACGCGCCGCGTATTTCCGCGAAAATGGGCATAAACATCGAGGAGGTGCTTGAGCGCATCGTCACGGACATACCCGCCCCCAAGGGCGACATCGAAAAGCCGCTCAAAGCCCTTATTTTCGACAGCTACTACGATTCCTACAAGGGCGTTATCATCTACGTCCGCGTAAAAGAGGGGCGCGTGAAGGTCGGTGACAACATTCGCCTCATGGCTACTGGAGCTGTTTTCAACGTAGTTGAGGCAGGCTTCATGGATGCGACCAGCCTTGTGAACAACGGCTCGCTCGAAGCGGGCGAAGTTGGCTATATCGCGGCATCTATCAAGTCCATCGGCGACACCCGCGTCGGCGACACCGTCACCAACGACGATGCCCCCTGCGACGAGCCGCTCCCGGGCTACCGCAAGGTCAACCCCATGGTATTCTCGGGAATATACCCTGCAGACGGCGCGAAATACGGAGACCTCCGCGAAGCTCTCGAGAAGCTCCAGCTCAACGACGCGTCGCTCTCCTTCGAGCCCGAGACGTCGATAGCGCTCGGATTCGGATTCCGCTGCGGCTTCCTCGGACTTCTGCACATGGACATAATACAGGAGCGCCTTGAGCGCGAGTACAACCTCGACCTCATCACGACAGCTCCGTCGGTAATATACAAGGTAACCTTCACAAACGGCGAAGTGAAGTACATCGACAACCCCACCAACTACCCCGACCCGGCCCTCATACAGACTGCGGAGGAGCCGATGGTCAAGGCGAGCATACTCTCGCCGTCGGACTATGTCGGCAACATCATGGAGCTCTGTCAGGACAGGCGAGGCGTGTTCAAGGACATGAAATACCTTGATGATACGCGTGTTGAGCTCCACTATGAGCTCCCGCTGAACGAGATAGTTTACGACTTCTTCGACGTGCTGAAGTCGCGCACGAAGGGCTATGCGAGCTTCGACTACGAGATGCTCGGCTACACACCGTCCAAGCTCGTAAAGCTCGACATTCTGCTCAACGGCGAGATAGTCGACGCGCTGAGCTTCATAATACACGCGGACAGCGCATATCCGAGAGCGCGGAAAATAGCTGAAAAGCTCAAGGAGAACATACCGCGCCAGATGTTTGAAGTCCCGATACAGGCGGCGATAGGCGGCAAGATAATCGCCCGCGAGACGGTCAAGGCGATGCGCAAGGACGTTCTTGCGAAGTGCTACGGCGGCGATATCACGCGAAAGAAGAAGCTGCTCGAAAAGCAGAAGGAAGGCAAGAAGCGTATGCGCCAGCTCGGTACCGTAGAGGTACCGCAGGAGGCGTTCATGAGCGTTCTCAAGCTCGATTCGTGATCACCTTAAGGGCGCCTTTGGGGCGGCCGCCATCAGATAAATACGGACTGCCGGAGGCAGCCCCTGAAACGTATACCACGGCGAAAGGAGCGGAAAAATGCTTACAAACCTGATAATGACTGAGACGGCGGTCGTATTTCTGATAGTATGCGTCGTGTGTGTGATGTCGGAGGGCTCGCCGTCGGATAAGGCTTCTTCACGCAACTTTTTCCGCTCTGTGAGGGTGACTCTGCGTGAGATACCGCTGATAGTCTACCCGATAATAATGGGACTGGTCATATACGCAGGCTGGAAATGCGAGGCGGTCAACTTCAAATGTGCTTTGCTGACCGCAGTTCTGCTGGCGATAGGAGCGTTCGTGCTCAACGACCACCGTATCCTCTGCGGACGCAAAAAAGCCCGTAAAAAGAAAAAACGCCGACCTCTCCGCTGGCTGAGGGAAGTCCCGATGACAAAGGAAGTCCCCGAGCTGAAAGAGCCCAAGGAAGCACCGCTCGCAAGGGAGCTCCCCGAGCGTGAGGTCGCGGTCACAGCAAAGGAATAAGAAAGGAAAAAATATGAGCATATACAGTTGTCCCCACTGCGGGGAAAAATCATTCAACCCGATATCCAAGGCTATGGCTGGTCAGCTCAACTCGCGCGGCAAGGTCTGCATGAAGTGCGGCAGACGTGTCGTCAACGGCAAGGGCGCGACCGTGTTCAATGCACTGTTCAGCATCATCATGTTTGCGGGCATAGTCGGAATGTACCTCTACGCGCCGAAACTCCTCGGCACACAGCACGAATGGCTCGCGCACTGTGAGCTGCCGATATGCATAGGACTGCTCCTGCTGAAATTCATTGTGCCGCGTCTCGTGAACGCATTCTGCTTCAAGCTCGAGCCTGCGATAAGGGTAGACCCTGTAGAATGAATACACTCGGTATCTATATCCACGTCCCGTTCTGCGGGAAAAAGTGCGGATACTGCGACTTTTACTCCGTCTGCTACAGCAAGGTGCAGGCGGAGCTTTACGTTGAGGCGGTATTGCGCAATATACGGCACTATTCGGACAAGTTCCGCACGGTCGACACCGTCTACTTCGGCGGAGGCACGCCCTCGCTCCTGACGTCGGAGCAGCTCGGAAATATCATCGCTGAGGTCGGGCGGAGCTTCGCCCTCGACCCGCACGCTGAGATAACACTCGAAGCCAACCCAAATACCCTCACTCCCGAAAAGCTCGCAGAGCTGCGCAAATCCGGCATAAACAGGCTTTCCGTAGGCGTGCAGTCGATGTCGGACGCAGAGCTGAAGCTCCTCGGACGCACCCACACCGCCGAGCGTGCCGCCCGCGCCGTCTGTGACGCAGCTGAGGCGGGCTTCGGAAATATCTCCTGCGACCTGATGCTCGGCATACCGTCACAGACTCCCGAGAGCCTCACCACTTCGATAGCACAGCTCACTGAGCTGCCCATACAGCACATCTCCGCCTATATCCTCAAGATAGAGGATGGCACGCCGTTTGACTGCGGCGAGGTACGCTCCTCACTGCCCGACGAAGACGCGTCCGCGGAGCTCTATCTGCTTGCGGTGCGCGAGCTCGGCAGACGCGGTTTCGGGCAGTACGAGGTCTCGAACTTCGCGAAGCAGGGCTATGAGAGCTGCCACAACTGCCGCTACTGGAAATGTAGTGACTATCTCGGCATCGGCCCAGCCGCCCACTCATGCTATGGCGGGAAGAGATTTGCTGTCCCGCGCGACCTCGACAGCTTCATCTCCTCTGACATACAGCCCGCGGAGGTCACAGACGAGCACCCCTGCGGCTTTGAGGAGTACGCAATGCTGCGGCTGCGGCTGACGGAGGGGCTTGTACTCGCGGACGTACACGAGCACCGCTCCGAGATAGAAAGGAAGCTCCCGCCCCTCATAAAGGCGGGCTTCGTGAACTTCGACGGCGAGCGCGTTTCGCTCACACCCGAGGGTTTCCTTGTGTCGAATCAGGTAATTGAAAGGCTGATATTCTGAGCTACGTCAGCAGCTCCTCCCGCATATGCGTGAGGAGCTTTTTTTCGCGCCGCGAGACCTGGACCTGCGTGATACCCAGCAGCTTCGCTGTTTTCGACTGTGTCAGCCCGCGGAAGTACCGCAGCTCGAGCAGGGTCCTGTCCTCGTCGGGGAGAGCCGCCATTATCTGCCGCAGTGCGAGCAGGTCGGTTATCGCCTCATCGGGAGCTTCCACGGGGACGTCGAGTTGTCCCTCGCCGTCATCGGGAGCCGTCAGCGATATCAGCGGCTGAGCGGCGCAAAGAGCATCTGTGATGTCACCGGCGTCCTCGCCCGTAAGCTCCGCAAGCTCGCTTATTGCGGGTTCTCTGCCTTCGCGCTGTACGAACTCCGCACAGACCCGCTGTAAGCGCATACCGAGCTCTTTGAGGCTTCGGCTGACGCGGATGCAGCCGCCGTCGCGGAAAAGCCTTTTTATTTCACCGAGTATCACAGGCACAGCATAGGTCGAGAACTTCACGCCGCGGTCGCGGTCGAATGCCTTCACGGCTTTCAACAGCCCCAGACATCCCGCGGAGTATAGGTCGTCGTAGTCTATACCGCGCCCGCGGAAACGGTTTGCGCAGAGGTGAACGAGCCCGAGGTTTTCCTCGGCGAGAGGCTGTTTCAACTCAGCCCCCATGCACCGACAGCTTCTTTCGCATTGTCACAGTCGTGCCGCGTCCGACCTCGCTCCTGACGGACAGCTTGTCCATGAACGACTCCATGACCGAAAAGCCGAGCCCCGAGCGCTCCTCCTCGGGAGCCGTGGTGAACAGAGGCTCCATAGCCTTTTTCACGTCTGCGATACCGCAGCCGCAGTCCTTTACGCGTATGTATATCTCGCGCTCGGGCAGCAGTCTCACCACAAGGTCGATCCTGCCGCTTGTTCCGCGGTAGCCGTGGACAATGGCGTTTGTCACCGCCTCGGATACCGCCGTGCGAATGTCCGAGAGCTCCTCGACTGTAGGGTCAGCCTGCACTATAAAGGACGAGACTGCCGCCCTTGCCGCACTCTCATTCTGTGAGAGCGACGGCATACTGAATCTTATCTCGTTAAGTATTTCCATGATATGCCTCCAATCAAGTGATCCTGACTATGCGTTCTATCCCCGCAAGTCTCAGTACGCGGCGTATGCTCTCCTGCGGACTTCGCACCTCGAGCCGTCCGCCGCACTCCTTCATCAGCTTCTGTCTGCCCATAATGAGCCCGATCCCCGAGCTGTCCATGAAAGTTATGGCGCTCATGTCCATAGCGAGGACATCGGGCTGCATATTGATGATGAAGCAGTCGAGCTGCTCACGGGCTTTTTTGGCTGAATGGTGGTCTATCTCGCCTTTCAGCACAGCGATCGCCATACCTTTTTCGGATCTTATGTCGATATTCAAGCTTTTAACCTCCGTTCTTAATCAATTTGCTCTATTATACCACTTCATCTGCGCGAAAGATGTCAAAAACAGGCAAGCTTCGCAGATATCTTACAGCAAAAAAGCGGTGCTGACCTAATTGGTCAGCACCGCAATTGAATATACTATCTGTTCACGCGAAGCAGGGGACTGCATTTCTTATCCGAGAAGTCCGAGCTTCTCCTTCTGCTTCAATATTCTGAGCACGCTCTCGTCGATGCGTTCCTCGGAGATACGTCCCGAGCTTACCGCATTTTCGACTCCGCTGACTGCCGCAGCGAGGTCGGCGGGCATGAGAATGATGTCGATGCCTGCTTCCACGGAGCGCACAGCAGCCTCAGCGCAGCCGTAAACGTTCGTGATAGCGCCCATAGCCTGAGCGTCGGTAATAGTGATACCCTCGAAGCCGAGGTCATCTCTCAGCCAGTCCGTGACGATGACCTTTGACAGGTCAGCGGGCATATCGTCCCCCGCGCCCGTAACGACCTGATGACCTACCATGACGAAGTCGCAGCCTGCGTCGATACCGCCCTTAAAAGCGACAAATTCGCTGCCGCAGAGCTGTTCGTAGCTGCGGTCGATGACGACAGTCCCGTTATGGGTATTGCCGCCGCCCGCACCGAGTCCGGGGAAGTGTTTGAGCGTACCGCTCACGCCTCTGCTTTGAAGCCCCTCCACCACAGCCGCGGACATATCCGCGACCACATTCGGGTCGGAGCTGAAAATGCGGTTCCCGAGCTCGTTGTTGGGGTTGAGGTTTACGTCCGCGACGGGCGCGAAGTCAACGTTGAAGCCGTAATCCGCGAGGTAAGTACCGATAGTAGTACCCACACCGAATGCGGAATCGTAGTCATTGAGCCCGCCGTAGTAGGACATATTGTACACCGCGGGAGCTCCGAGCTTGTAGCTGACGCGGGTGATATAGCCGCCCTCCTCGTCGGTCGCAAGGAAAACCCCCGCGCCCTTTGACTTGGCATAGTTTTGCAGATTCGAGAGCATATTGCGGGTCTGGTCGGATGTAGCGAGGTTGCCCGCGAAGAAAATATAGCCGCCGATGGGATAATTGTCGTAGCAGTTATAGGTATGCTGGTCTGCATACTGGAAGCAGCCGTAGCCTGTCAGCCCCTCGGGGTGTGTCATGAACATCTGACAGACCTTCTCGTGGAGCGTCATATCTGCGAGGAGCTCGTCTGCCTCGGTCGGACGCGACGGTTTCACGGCAGCCTTCGTTGTAGTGGCGGGAGCCGCAGTCGTACGCTTTGCCGTTGTGGCGGGCTTAGCGGTGGTGACTGGGGGAGTATAGCTCTGTCCGCCCGAAGGCTTGGGAGTGTATCCTCCGCCGTTGTCGGGAGGATTTTCTATGCCGGGGTTATACGGCTTGTTTCCCGATGCAGGAGCATTTGTATGCACGGGCTCTTCCTCCTCGTTTTCCGCAGCGGAAGTAGTTTTCCTATCTGTGGTAGTTGCGGCGGAGGCAGTGGAAGAATGCTTCGCCGATGTAGTCTTTGATGGCGAAGTCCTGCCTGTCGTGCTCTCCTGTGTCTGCTCCGATGTTTCAATGGTAGCTATAGTGTCCTCAACGGCTGGTATATCTTTTCCGCAGCCTGCGAGGAGCGATGATACCGCCAGTGTGAGGGCGATGAGCTTACTAGTTCTGATGTTTTTCATTTTTCAGTTTCCTGACTCTCTTACGTATATATCTGAATGTTGTATCCTCGCCCTTGTCGGCGAGCATACGCAGCAGAAATTCCAGCTTGTCGGCGGTCGACTTCTCGATAGCGCGCTTCGGACGCATTTTCAGGAAGTATTCAAGCGGACAGCTGTCCGTATACTTTTCCTTGTTGTAAATTTTAGACGCAGCAACTCTGTCGCAGAACATCTCGAAGATGAAGATATCGGGCATTTTCATCGGGTCGAGAGTACCTGTGACGGTGCTGTAGTCCGTCCAGTATTCAAAGTGGTGGGTATTCCTTCCCTTGTGGTGCATCCACGCGCGGGAATAGCCTGTCACCTCGCGCTCTTTCTCGTTGGGACTGCGGCTGCCCTGATAGTAGAGCACGCCGGGGATGAACTCGGTCGGTGAGAATTTGGAGAGGTCGTGGAGCAGTCCGCGCTTGATTATGCCTGCCTTGAAGCAGTGGACCATTACCATATGGCGGTGGCGTGTGACAGTGCCGAGGTGTCCGAAGAAATTCTGTACGAGCATGTTGTCACCTCAATCTTTGCTGATATCAAGCACGCTGTTCTTGATGATGAGCCTGCCGCTGATTATCCTTCTGCCCGCCATATAGAGCGGGTCGGCAAGCTTCTTTGCCATTATCCTCACAGCCTCGGAGGACATCTTCTCGAGGTCTACTTCGACGGTGGTTATGGTGGGGATACATATGCTCGAGACGGTGTAGTTGTCGTAGCCGACGACTGATATATCCTCGGGAACGCGCACGCCCTTCGACTTCAGTGCGGATATCACGCGGAAAGCGGTCTCATCGCTGTTGCAGACGAAAGCGGTCGGCATCTCGTCGGGGAAGTCTATCTTATCGAGGAGCAGGCTGCGCTCCGTTCTGTCGGGGATAGTCCAGTCCTGACGGTATTCGAGCTCATTCTCCATGAGGCACTTCACATAGCCGAGGAAGCGGTCGTTAATGCTGCTGGTAGCGTTGAGCGAGCCGAAGAAGCCGATTTTTTTATGTCCGCAGCGGACGAGGTAGTCCGTGAGTATGTAGCCGCCGTGGTAGCTGTCGGAGTTGACGGAATCTATCTCATAGCGGTTGTCGTAGAAGTCGACAAAAATGAGCGGGAGCTCTATCTGGCTGAGCCTGTGGATATAGTCCCTGCTAATCTGACCGATGACGATGATACCGTCGACCTTCTTCTCCGAAATCATATTCGGGAGGACGCCGTTTTTCTCGCTGTCAGCGGTGATGCACTCATACACGGTCAGCACGTTCATTGCCGAGAGCTTGTTGGAGATATTGGCGGTGAGCTCCCAGTAGAAGGTGCCTCTTGCGCCCACGAAGCGCTCCGAGGTGATGATGCCGACGCTCTTGCCGAGCTTGGGTACAACGGGTTTTTTCTTGCCTGATTTGGTATTCGAGGGCTTATAGCCCATTTCCTCTGCTGTATCGCAGATTTTTTTTCTCATCTGCTCGCTGACGCCGTCACGACCTGCGAGCGCGTTAGACACCGTAACGACGCTGACTCCGAGCTTTGTTGCGATGTCGAGCATTTTAATGCCGTTCTTCATATATTCCCACCTTTATCAAGGATTAATTAACTTCTCACATTATAACATAGTTTAAGTGAAAAATAAAGTACCCTGTAATCATTTTGTCGGAACAGTCAAACTTTCCCATTTATGCTTGTGCATAATACCTACAAAAGCTCCCGGGCGGAAAGAAGTATGAAGGAATAAAGGTTTACGACGAAAATGACTGTTTTATTGTAAGTCTGCGGTGTTAAGATATTTGTTCCGGTTTATGCAGCAGAACGGATACTTAACGCTATCACGCAAAAGCAGCCATAAGGAAGCATTCGCTTCCTTATGGCTGCTTTTTGTCTTTTTTGCCCTCACCGAGATATTCGGGAATGTAGGGATACACGTCCTTGTAGGCTTCGTCGACATTGTCGCCGCTTTCGCCGATGGGGATGATCCGTGTCACGCCGTCCCACGATGCTGTCGGGCAGCTGTACTCGAACCCCTCATTTCCGGGGGCGGGCAGAGGGATTGACTTCTTTCTTCTCATAGCTGTCAGCTCCTTTCGCAGTTATTATCTGCGGTACGGGCCTGATTATTCAGCCACGATGTTGATAATGTTCTGATAGAGCGAAACGGAGTCGCTCGCGAAGCTGTAGCCGAAGTGGTCGGGATTCTGCACCTGCATAACTATTATGTACGAGCCGTCGTAGAGGCTGTAGTCCATCCACGTTCCTGAGCCGTTATCGCTCGGATTTTTCAGTACGCCAGTTATGTACAGGAAGTCGCCCTTCCATGTTTCGGCGGTGCCTGTTTTTGCGTAGAATTCATAGCCTGCGGGAACGGATATGCCGATATTCGACGCAACTCCCGACATACCGCTGAGCAGGTTCTGACGGCACTCTTCAGGGATACTGCAAATAACGTTGTTCGGAGTCGTACCCAGCTTCAAGGTACTGCAAAGGTCGTTGGTATCGACTATCCTGTTGACAGTGAACGGCGTCACCATGTCGCCGAACACTGCTTCGCGACCGAGAGCTGCGAGGTACAGCGGACAGGTCAGCACGTAGGACTGCCCGAACGCCGTTCTTCTGAGGTCGTCGTCGCAGTATATCTCGACATTGTTGTGGAGCGTGCCGAAGTCGCATTCAATGTCGGAGCAGAAGTGGAAGATATCATCGAGGTCTGCGAGGACGTCGTCCTTGCCTATCTGGTCGAACGCCTTTGCGAAGAAGATATTGCTTGAATTTACGAACGCGGAGTAGAGGGTGCGCTCGCTGACGGGGTACTGCCAGGTCTGGTCGTGGTCCCAGTTTACAATGGAAACGCCGTCGAAATCCCATGTTCCCTCGTCATAGAGGCAGGTGACGCCGTGCTTGTCGGCGATGACCTCGGACATTATCTTGAAGCACGAGCCCGGCTCTGCGTTCTGAAAAGCTTTGTTGCCGTAATTGCCCCAGGCGAGGTCTTCCTCGGTATCGGATCCGTAGTAGAGGTCGGGGTCATAGGACGGATAGTTGACCTGAGCCGCGAGCGAGCCGTCCGCCCTCATGACGACAACCGAGCCTACGAGGTTCTGGCTTGCCATATAGTCGTATATCGCTATCTGCTTGGCTGAGTCGAAAGTGAGCTGTATCGACTGTCCGACCTTGCCGTCCTCTGCGGGAGACGGGTTCTCCGTTCGTAGCAGTTTGTCATAGGTGAGGTCGAGCCCCTCCGACATCTCGTTGAGCACGTTTGCGAACGCCACCTTGTTGGCGTCATTGGTCATGCGGACTTCCTTGCCGGATTCGTCCTTGGAGCTGTACATCAGTACCTTGCCGTACGCGTCGATGAGGTCGCCTCGCATTATGTCGGCATTTTTGGGAGCGTCAGCCGCTGCGGTCGTAGTTTCAGCTCCTCTGTCCGAGGCTGCAGCAGCGGCTGAGGTGCCTGTTGCCATAGTGATGACAGAGTCGGGACCTCCCGCTCGTTCGACCACCGTGCCGCACGAGGTCATCGGAGCAAGCAGCAGCGCCGCCGCCGCGACCGAAAGCATCATCTTTTTCCTGTTCATTTCAATTCACCCTTTATCATGTATTTGCATTTATTCAAGCGGTTCAGAGTTAAAGCGTATGTTCATATCGACATCGCCCTGTATGCCGGGGATACGTCCGTAGGCGCTCGCCTGCCACAGCGCGAAAGCGCCTTCGTAGTCGGTGTCGTCGACGTAGTGAGCGAGCCAGACGGGGTGGTTCCCGCGGTTCTCCCAGAAGTTGTTGAGGAAGTTCTTGCTGCTGTACAGCATAGCGGAATAGCCGTTTTTCTCGCACTCATCGGCGAAAGCCTCAAAGACGCAGTTGAGGTCGTGGATATTCATGCCGTATTCCTGAAAAGTCGCCCATTCCTCCCAGTCGAAGGCGATAGGGTAGTCGAGCCCGCGCCCTCCGAGCTGTTCAATTACCCAGCGAGCGTGCTCACGTGCGCCCTCCTCGGTGTTGTCGGCTGAGTAGAAGTACACGCCCACGTCGAGCCCCGCCGCGGAGGCATTCTTCATATTCTGCTCATAGTAGTCGTCCATGACGGGCTCATCGCGGTAGTAGTATCCCATACGCATGAGCACGAACTCGCAGCCTGCATCCTTTACGGCATCGTAGTCGACGTCGGTCTGCCACGCGGAAACGTCGATACCGAAGCTGACGTCGCCGTAATCGCTGTAGTAGTCGATGAAGTCGGAATAGGCGACACGCGGGTTGTTATCCTCGGGGCGCGGTATCTCGTTCAGCACAAGTACCGTGAGGTCGAAGTCGGTGGAGTTGCCCGAGCTGTCTGTCACAGTCACAGCGAGGTCGAGCCTGCCGACCTCCGAGGTGTCCGTATCTCCCGAGTAAGTCACGGAGGGAGCGCGGTCGTAGTTGTCGACATAGCCGATAATGCTGTCGATATTGAAAGGCTCACCGACCTTCGTGTACGGATTCCAGCCCGAGTTGAGTATCAGCGGGGGAGTGGTGTCGACAACATTGTAGGCAATCTCCTTCTCGTACTCATTCCCCTCGTACTCAAATGTGACCTTAGCCTTTTTCTCGCCGAGCCCGTCGGTGTCTATGAGGTCGGCGGGAGCAGTGAGCTTCACGTTGTTGTCGGTGATGAGCTCAGCTATCGTCGTCTGCGAGTAGACCTCCACCTCCGCGACGGAGCCGAGCACCACTCCCTCGGGGATATCGGTGCTTATTTTCTTTGTAGTGGTAACCGTAGTAGTAACGGTGGTGGCAGCTGTTGACTGAGCCGTGGTGGTAGTGGTGGTAGTAGTCGTAGTAGCAGCAGCCGATTCCTCGTCTGCTCCGATGCTGTGTCCGCAGCCCGTCAGCAGCAGAGCCGCAGCCGCGACAGATGTAAGTGTATATTTTTTCATATTGTCTCCAAGGTGGTTATTTTTTCATTAATCTCTCGGTCATAACGCGTCGGCAGTCGAGTTCAAGGGTATCGTCGAGCTTGGCAAGCTCCGTATGCGAGCCGTTCCTGCGGTCGATACAGTACCCGATGATATAGTCCGAGAGCTCGGGGTTTTTCGCGAGGCACGGACCGTGCATATAGGTCGCGATGACATTCTTCTCGAAGTAGCCTTCGAACTGACTTTTCGAGCAGTTGCCGTTTCCGCAGAGCACCTCACCGAGCGGAGTTTTCACGTCCTGCGTCTGACCGCCGTGGTTCTCGAATCCGACCACGTCCACGGTCGTGCCCGTGAAGGTGGTACGTATGACGACATTGCCGATACAGCGTTTTTTGCGGCTTGACGGAGCAACGGTGAAGTAGTCGAAAAGTCCGAGCCCCGCTATCTCATTGCCGTCGGCGTCGCGGTAGTATTTTCCCATTAGCTGGTAGCCTCCGCAGATGAGGAACAGGAAAGTCCCGCCCTCATAGGCAGCTTTTATGCCGTCCCTGCACTTGAGGAGGTCGGCGGAGATATGCTGCTGTTCGAGGTCAGCGCCGCCGCCGATGTAGATGACGTCGTAGCTGCCAAAATCGGGCATAGCCGAGTCAATGGAATACTTGTCGATAACGCAGTTTATGCCGCGTTTTTCGCAGCGGTACCTGATTATCTCCATGTTGCCGCCGTCGCCGTAGAGGTCGAGCATATCCGCATACATATGGAGAATCCTTATCTCACTCATCGCACTTACCTCCGTTGCTCGAAATATAGCGCTTCAGCGCAGCACGCGTAGGCTGAACGGCGGTGTAGTTCGCAATGACGAACTTGCGCCCCTCGGTCTTAGCGAGCTCCGCCACAGCCTCGTCGAGGTCGGGGCGGACTACGATATTCGCGGGTTCATAGCCCGAGCACTTGATGCGCACGGCGATGTCGTAGGCGCGCGTACCCGAAGTAACAACGCGGGTGACGCGCTCGAATATGCTGAAATTGATGTCCCATATCCACGACACATCGAGACCGTCCGCAACGTTGTCATTGAGCACGAAGAGGAGCTCTTTTTCGCCCTTCATCTCGTTCATCACGCGGAGGGTCATATTCGCACCGACGGGGTTTTTTGCGAGATTTAGAGTAGTGAGCCTGTCTCCGAGCATGAAAGTCTCCATGCGGCCGTTGTTGACGGTGTAGTTGCTGATGACATTCTCGGTGACATCCTGAGCGATGCCGTAGAGCTTTGCCACAGCCGCGACAGCCGTCATATTGTAGACGTTGTAGATACTGTTGAGCTTGGGCGAGTATTCATGCCCGTCCGCCGTGAATACAGGCTTTTCGAGGTCTATGCCGCCCGCGGAGATATACGGCTCATAATTGCCGAATCCGCACTTGGGGCAGGCGAACTTACCGATGTGCGAGTACTGATAGAACTCGTACACGAGCGCCTCTCCGCAGAACGGGCAGAACCTTCCCTCGGAAGCCTCGAATATCTTCTCGGTCGCGAAGGCGTACCTGTCTGCACGGAAGTATTTGACATTCCTGCTGTCGGGATTCGCTTTGCCGAGACGGGCGGTGTTGGGGTCATCGCCGTTGAGGATGAGGTTGCCGTCAAAGGTCTTGCAGAAGCCGTTTATTTTTTGTATGAGCGTTTCCATCTCGCCGTTGCGGTCGAGCTGGTCGCGGAAGAAGTCGAGCACCACGAGCGTTTCGAGCCTGAGCTGCGAGTAAACCACAGGCACGTGGCTCTCGTCTGTCTCGAGGATGAGGTAGTCGGCATCGACTCTGCCCGCGCCGTCGCAGTGACGGAGCAGGAGGGAGCATATACCCGTGTCGAGGTTGTTGCCCTCCTTGTTGATGATGATTTTCCTGCCGCTCTGCTCGAAGAGCTGAGCCACGCAGTTGGTGACTGAGGTCTTGCCGTTGGTACCGGTCACGGCGATTATCGGGCAGTCGACCCTGAACATCTTACAGCATTTTCCGCTCGTAAGGTGCCATAGTATAATGCCCGGGAGGTTGCCGGCGTTGCGCCCGAACAGGTGCAGGACGCCGACTATTATTTTTCCGATGAGTATGAGAAGTCTGTTCAATTTATCGCTTCTTTCTTTGGTTTTCTGTTTGTAAGATTCGCGGAGATTGCTTCCGTTTTGAATGAACTACAGCGCGAACATTGGGTTCCAAGGGGCTGTGCTCCTTGGCGGATTCCAAAGGCAGAGCCTTTGGCAGGGTGTGGGACAGCGTCCCGCGACGAAGTGCGCTCTGCAAGGGGATGAATTTCAAAACAGTCCAGTGGACTGTTTTGAAAGAGGGGAGGCTCTGCAAGAGAGAGCCTCCCCTTGTAGAAGTCCTCAATTGCTTTACCCGCGGAATTATTCCGCGCGGTATTACAGTGCCATTTATTGCGGGCGGAAGATATCCGCCCCTGCATTATTCCGTATAACTAATGCGTCCGTCCTCGGAGAACTCCACAAAGCCGCGTTTTTTCGCCTCACGAATGCCGAGGGAAACCGCAGTCTCAATGGTGGGAGTAACCCTCGTGAAGCCGAAGAGGCGAGCCGTCTCGCGGATGAGGTCGCCGCGGAGCATCGCTATCTGCTCGGACATAATGAGCTTGATGCCCGCCGCTATCTCCTCAGGAGCGACCTCCTCGAGTGAGCGCCTGTCCTCATCGGAGCAGTTCGCGCGGCAGATATCGTAGCTGTCGGGAGCTTGGTCGGGCAGCCACAGGAAGTCAGTCTCGCCCGCCTTGGTTATGACTGCGCCGCACTTTTCAATAGCGGCGTCGGCGGTAGCCTTTGTGTTGGGAGTAGTCCTCGCCACGCCGAAGCACGCGAACAGCTTCTTTGTGAGAGCCGCCCTGCTTATGGGAGCCTCAGCCGCGAGAATTTCCTTTACGCACTTGATTATCTTGACCTCGCCCGTCTCGTTGAAGCTCTCGCTCTTGCCGTATTCCTTGACCTTGAACGGCTTGTATGAGTCGCATCTCTCGGCGAGGGGACTTACCTCCTCGGTCTCGAAGACGAGCTCCTGCTTCTGCGGCTTGGTCTCATCCTTGACAGCCTCGGGAGGCGCATTTCTGCGTTCGATTATCGCGGCTATCTCGTCCTCGATCTTCTTGATGACCTTATCCTTGTTGTCGAGCCAGTCGATGATATACACGTTCATGGTATTCCAGCCGAGACCGCGCAGCACCGACGCCTGCGAGAGGTGTCTGTCCTTGGCGGTGCCGTTGACGTAGTTGGACTTGGTGCCGCAGTTTATGCCGAGGATGTACTTGGTCGTATCCTCGGGATCAGCGACCGCAACGTCTATCTTGAAGTCCGAGCAGCCTACCGCACAGTTAGCGGTATAGCCGTGCCTGCGGAGCTCCTCTGCGAGCACATTGCTGAAGTCGGCGGTCTTTGCGGAGGTGTTGCCTTTTACAGCGAGAGCGCTCCTGCCCTTAGCCGCAAATTCGAGGAAGCCCTTGAGTCCCTCCACGCCGTCGGAGCGTGTGCGCGAGAGGTCTATCATCTCGGGAGTGATTACGGAGAACACGATCATCTGGCACTTCGAGCGCGAGATCGCAACATTGAGACGTCTCCAGCCTCCGTCGCGGTTGAGGGGGCCGAAGTTCATGCTGACCTTGCCCTCCTTGTCGGGACCGTAGCCGATAGAGAACATGATGACGTCGCGCTCGTCGCCCTGAACGTTCTCGAGGTTCTTGATTATGATGGGCTCATACTGTTCATTCGCCCACTGTTCGAGCTCGGGTCGTTCTCTGAACGCGTCCATGAGCATATCGTCGATGAGGTTCTGCTGTGGCTGACTGAACGTAACAACGCCGATACTGAACTTGCGGAGCTTGGGGTCCTCCAGTCGGCGCGAAATTTCCTCAACGATAGCCTTAGCCTCAGCCTTGTTTGTGCGTGTGGAGCTCTTGTCGTAGAAGCCGTCCACGTGTACCCAGCTGACCTCGGATATCTGGTCATCGGGCGACGGGAATGTGAAGAGCTTGTTGTCATAATACTTTGCGTTGCTGTAGGCGATGAGGCTCTCATGCTGTGAGCGGTAGTGCCAGAGCAGGTGCTCCTGCGGCATAGAGAGCGCGAGGCAGTCGTCGAGCACACTTTCGAGGTCTTCCTTCTCGTAGTTCTCCTCGTCGACCTGATTTGACGAGAAGAAGCTTGTAGGCGGGAGCTGTTTCGGGTCGCCGACGACGATGACGTTCTCGCCGCGCGCGATAGCACCGACAGCCTCGCAGGTCGGGAGCTGTGAAGCCTCGTCGAAGATGACAAGGTCGAATTTCGGGTAGGACGGGTCGATGTACTGAGCGACGGATATCGGGCTCATGAGCATAACGGGACACATCCTGCGCAGGAGGTTGGGAATGCTGTCGAAGAGCTTACGAATGGACATCATGCGTCCGTTGCTCTTTATCGCCTTCTGGAGTATGCCTATCTCGGAGCTTGCCGCCGACTGCCCTGCCGCAGGTATCTTTGCGGACAGCTCGGCAACGAGCTCATTAATGGTGAGGGTCGAGAACCTGTCGAGCAGCTCGCCGTACTTGCGTATAGTCTCCTCGAACAGCGTGCCCTGGAACTTCGAGAGCATGGGGCTCGCGGAGATAGTGGAGGTCACCATTGCGCGGCAGAGGTCGCAGTCGAATCCGCCGAGCAGCTCGTCCGAGCGTACCTTTCCCGCGAGGAAGTTGTCGGCGACGTTGCCGATACCGAGTTCCGTGAGCTTGTTGCATATCGTGACTATGCCTGTCCATTCCTTTAGCTGCGGGAGCGCACCGATAACGCTGTCAGCCTGTGCGGAAGCCTCCGCAGACCAGTTGTCCCCGCCGAGAGCGTCGGGCGTGAGTGCGAATTCGCTTCCGAGCGCGGACACCTCTGCACCGAGCTGTGCAAAGTCCGCGGAGAGCCTGTCAGACGCCGCCTTTGAAGCTGTCTTTGCGGCGGGGTCTCCGTAGCCTGTGATGAGCGCCTGCGCCAGTTTCGACTTCTCCTCCGCACCGAGCGGAGCCGCCGCGAGACCACCTCTCAGCTTATCCGAGAGCGTCACTGCTTTTTCTATCATATCCCAGTCGGAGTTCTCGCCCTGCCACAGAGCGCCGAATACCGCGGTGAGCTCAGGCTGAGCATTGACTACCGCCCCGCTCAGAGCTCCGAGCTGATTGAGCTTTTCGTAGTGCTGAACTATGTTCTGTTTTGTCACGGCCGCGGGCGACTTTGCGTGCGCCGCGAGCTCCTTGACGAGCTTGTTCGTACCGAACAGCTTGGGCAGGAACCACTTGCTCTGCGCCGTTTTCCAGTTGACGAGGGCGCCACCCGCGTCGTAAGCGAGGACGGACGGCTCGAACTGTCCGAGCACCTCCGCTTTGAGCGTGCGCTGCTGACGGCCCGAAGCGATGAGCTGTCCCGCCGCTTCTCTGCGGAGCTCCCAGTTGCTGTCTGTAAGTATCTGCGGGAGGATATAGCCCTCTGAGGAAGCCTCGGTGATGAGGTCTGCGGCAGCCCTGCACTGCTCATAGCTGAGGCTTTCCGAGCCGACAGCCGCACAGAGCTCGCTCTTGTGAGCTCCCGCCGCCGCAAGCGCCGACTTGAACTCGCCGAGCCTTGCTTCGAGCCTGCCGCGCGTATCGGGAGTACACTCCGTCAGGCGGCAGCAGGTGAGGGGAGTAGCGGTCACATCGCCGAATTCCCTGCCTGCCGCAGCGAGGCGTTCGAGCTCGCCGCGCCACTGTGAGTAGGTCTCGGCGTTCATCGCGTCTATCTGCGACTGCGAGAAGCTGAATTTCCCGCCATAGGGCTTGAACTGCTCGTACTTGACAGCCGCATCGTAGAGCGACATACCGTACGGGCGAACCTTATGTATCTCCGACATCGTGTCGTTGAGCTCGGCACGGAGCGCAGCTATCTTAGCTGCCTCAGCCTCGAACTCGGCAGGAGTCTTGACTCTGCCGACGTTGAGCGTATCCTCGAGCTGTTTGAGCACGGCGCGCTTCTGCGCCTTGTTGGAGTGGAGCTCGAGGCAGAACGGACCGAGCCCTATCTTGTTCAGACGCTTCTCCACGACCTCGAGAGCCGCCATTTTTTCGGCAACGAAGAGCACGGTCTTACCGTGGTGGAGAGCGTTCGCTATCATATTGGTAATGGTCTGTGACTTTCCTGTTCCGGGAGGTCCGTGGAGCACGAAGCTCTTGTCCGCATTAGCCGCATATACAGCTGCAAGCTGCGAAGAATCGGCAGCAACAGGTACGGCGAGGTCAGCGGGAGCGACCTTGTTGTCGAGTTCGAGGGGAGTCATGGAGATATCGCCGTCGTCCCACTCGGTCTTGCCCGAGATGAGGCTTGCAACGACCTTGTTAGCCGCGAGCTCGTCAGCGCGGTTGCGGATATCGTTCCACATGATGAAGCGGTTGAAGGAGAACTGTCCGATGAAGGCGTACTCCTCGATATCCCAGCGTGTGCGCGCCATGATACCCTGACGGATAGTGCTGAAAATGAGCGAAAGGTCAACGCCGTTCTCGTCCATAGGCACGGGGTCGAGCCCCTTGATATCTATGCCGAAGAACTGCCTGAGCATTTCGAGGACGGTGATGTTCACCTGTGTCTCCTCATCGCGCACCTTTATCGTATAGGACTTGTCCTGCACCTTGCGGTTGATGTCGACAGGGACCAGCACGAGCGGAGCATAGCGCGCCTTCTCGCTCTTGTCGGTCTCAAACCAGCGCAGGAATCCGAGCGCGAGATATATCGTATTAGCGCCGTTTTCCTCGATGCTGACCTTAGCCTGACGGTGGAGCTTCTTCATTATCTTTTCGAGCTCTGCCTCGCTGATGAAGGTGCGCAGGCGGCGGCTCTTGAACTCGGAATCGGCAACGGCGTCGATGTGAGCCTTGTCGTTCTCGGTCTCGAATATCTTGCTGTCCGCCATCTGGAACGACATATCGTTCGGCACGGGGCAGACCTTGAACTCTTCATTCTGCGATATAACGTCCTCGAGCTCGCCGAGGTCGGTGACCATTACCTGCACGTTCATCGTGGAGGGGCGGAAGTTGAGGAGGCTGTTGCGGAGGCTGAGGTCGAGGAGCTTGCGCTCCCATATCACCTGTTTTGTTACCTCACGCGGCTCGCCGTCGAGCTGGATATCGCCGATTATGTCCATTTCCGAGGGTGCGGAGGTTATCTCGCTGCGCTTGCGCTCACCGTAGTCGACGGCTTTGAAAGAGCCGTCCTCGAATACACGCGCAGGCATGGGACGAATCCCGCCTGCTCTCGTGCGGGTGACATCGACAGCGAAGTAGAAGTCGTCGAAGGATTCGAGGTGCTTGGCGGCGTGAGCTTCTGATGTATCGAAGTCAACGCCCTTGCCGGCGGTGAAGTCGGTACACTCGACCACGCTCATCGCGTTCACGCCCTTGGCAATGCGCTTGGAAATAGCGGAGACGTCGTATTGCAGGCAGTCGGAGAAGGTCTCGTTGATGAGCCAGCAGCCCGCGAACGCGTGACCCTTCACGATATAGAGCAGGGGATTGAGGTCAATGGCTTCGAGGCACGCACAGTAGAGCACCGCGAGGTCTATACAGGTGCCGCTCTTGCCCGTGAGGACGTCCTCGGGCAGACGCACGCGCTGAGCTGTCTCATAGCTCGCGGGCGGAGCTGTATAGGCTATGTTCTGTTCCTGCAAAGCGGCGTATATCGCACCAATTTGCATTTTTACGATATTGGGGTTGCGGTCCTGATAACCCGTGAACGAGGGAGAGCCGCTCCACTTCTGCATATATTTGCCCGCCTCGGCGACTATCTCCCTCACTTTTGGGTGGTTGGGAGTGATGAACGCGCCTATCATTTCGGGCATGAAGAGCACGCCCGTCCACTGGTCGTAGGCGAGGAGCTCGATAGTGTTCACCTGCGAGGCGATGACCTCGTCGCCTTTTAAGGCTTCGATGGTCACGCTGCCGACCATTTTCTCGGTGAGACTGAAAAGGTAGTCGGCGTTGAGGACTATATTCACGGGAGCTATCTCCGCAGGACGCGAGGGCAGCAGGTCGGTCGGGAGCGACTCGAACGGCTTGGCGAATTCGGGCTCGAAGCTTATCCTGAGCCTGACTGCGGGGATAGTCTCGTCGGTGTTGTTGGTGAGAGTGATATTGCGGAAAACCGGCACATAATTCTGCTGCATGGCAAAATTAATCTGTTTGTTCATACTTCCGCCGAAGGTAATGATGTTGTCCATATCAAGCTCCGTTCTGCCAAATGTGGCTGAAAAATCATATACATTATTTATTATAACATATACAGACAGATATTACAATATAATTATGAAAAAATTTTCACATTTGCGTAGAGACGGATATTATCCGCCGTTCCCGCCTCTTTCATGCAGGAGACGCGTGCTCAACTCTGCCTCGGATTTGTTGACTTTTCGGGCGGATTATGGTAATATAAACTTATACATATCCTGCGATAAGAGGTGCAAAATGGAACAGAAAAAGATAGACCGCATAAACGAGCTTGCGCGCAAGTCGAAGGCGGAGGGGCTGACAGAAGCCGAAAAGGCAGAGCAGACAGAGCTCCGCAACGAATACCGCGCGTCAGTGACGGGCAATCTCCGCGCACAGCTCGAGAACACATACATCATGACACCCGACGGCAAGAAGCGCAAAGTCGGAGGAGGAAAAAAATGACGGACAAGGAGCTGTTTGCGGCGGCTGTAAAGGCTGCCGAGAAGTCGTACAGCCCGTACTCGCATTTTCGCGTGGGAGCGGCAATAATGGCGGCAGACGGGCGGATATTCACGGGCTGTAATATCGAGAACGCGTCGTATTCGCTGACGAACTGTGCCGAGCGCACAGCGGTGTTCAAGGCGGTATCGGAGGGCGTGACGCAGTTCAAGGCTATCGCTGTAGCGGGGAGCTCCACGAACGACTTCACGAAACCGTGTCCTCCGTGCGGAGCGTGTCTGCAAGTGCTGAGCGAGTTCTGCGGAGACGACCTTGTAGTGATACTGTCGAACGGCTGGTTCAAGCTGTCGGACTTCCTTCCAATGAGATTCGGCGGCGACAGCCTTACATAACGGAGGAACTATGGATTTAAAAGCAAAAATTGAGAAGCACCTCCTCGAGGTGCAGAAACCCTCGCGCTACATAGGCGGTGAGGTCGGTAGCGTGATAAAGGACAAATCGAAGGTCGACGTCCGATTCGCGTTCTGCTTCCCCGATACATACGACATCGGAATGTCGCATCTCGGCATGAAGATACTGTACTCGCTGACGAACGAGCGCGAGAATTACTGGTGCGAGCGCTGCTTTGCGCCGTCGGAGGACTTCGAGGCGATAATGCGCGCGAACGACATCCCGCTCTATGCCCTTGAGAGCCTTGACCCGATACGCGATTTCGACTTCATCGGCTTCACACTGCAGTACGAGCTCTCCTACGCGAACATACTGAATATGCTCGACCTTGCTGGGATACCGATATTCGCCAAGGACAGACCGCAGAAGCTCACACAGATAGTCATCGCGGGCGGACCGTGCGTGTGCAACCCCGAACCTCTTGCGGACTTTTTCGACCTGTTTGTGCTCGGAGAGGGCGAGGAGGTCAACCTCGAGCTCATGGACCTCTACCGCGAGATGAAGCAGAAGGGCGCGACAAGGCTGGAATTCCTGCGTGCCGCCGCACAGATAGGCGGAGTTTACGTGCCGCAGTTCTATCATTTCAGCTACAAGGAGGACGGTACGATAGACCGCCTCGACGTTGACGAAGGCATACCGGCCACTGTCCGCAAGCGTATAATACGCGACTACGACAAGGTCTACTACCCGAAAAATTTCGTCGTACCGTTCACGGAGATAGTCCACGACCGCGTGTCCGTGGAGGTCCTGCGCGGCTGCATACGCGGCTGCCGTTTCTGTCAGGCGGGCTTTATATACCGTCCTTTCCGCGAAAAGACGTCGGACACCATATACGAGCAGACCAAGTGCCTCTGCGAGAACACGGGCTACGACGAGGTCTCGCTCGCGTCGCTGAGTACGAGCGACCATTCCGACATCGACAATATGCTCTCGAAGCTCATCGACTACACGGCGGGCGAGCGTATCAACCTGTCGCTGCCGTCGCTGAGAGTGGACAACTTCTCGGAATCGCTGCTCAACAAGATAAAGAAGGTGCGCAAGAGCGGACTCACATTCGCGGCTGAGGGCGGCACACAGCGTCTCCGCGACGTCATCAACAAGAACGTCACGGAGGAGGAGATAATGAACACCTGCCGCATCGCCTTTGAGGGCGGCTACAGCAGCGTCAAGCTCTACTTCATGATGGGACTTCCCACCGAGACAGACGAGGATATCGTCGGCATCGCGGAGCTTGCACAGCGAATTGTCGACCTGTTTTACAGCATCGAGGACAGACCGCGCGGCAAGGGCGTGCAGGTTTCGGTGAGCTGTGCAACGTTCGTACCGAAGCCGTTCACACCGTTCGAGTTCGAGCCGCAGGACACCCGTGAAATGGTCGAGCACAAGCAGAAGCTGCTGCTCGGCTCGACGAAGAGCAAGAAGATAAAGATAAGTTACCACGACCCGAATGTAAGCATGCTCGAGGTCATACTCGCGAAGGGCGACAGAAGGCTGTGCCAAGCGATATATGCGGCGTGGAAGAAGGGCTGCAAGTTCGACAGCTGGGAGGAATACTTCAAGCCCGACCTGTGGCTGGAGGCGTTCGCAGACTGCGGCATAGACCCGTCGTTCTACGCGAACCGCCGCTTTGGATATGATGAGATACTGCCATGGGACCACCTCGACTACCTTGTGGATAAGGCATTTCTTGTCCGCGAGAACAAGACCGCACACGAGTCAAAGACGACTCCGAACTGTCGACAGAGGTGTTCGGGCTGCGGAGTAAACAAGAAAGTGGGGAGGGAATGCTTTGCTGAGAGTAAGGGCAACGTTTGAGAAAAAAGGGCGTGCGAGGTACATTTCCCACCTCGACCTCAACCGCTGTATGCTGCGTACATTCAGGCGTTCGCGCATACCGATATGGTACACGGAGGGCTTCAACCCGCACCCGTACTACAGCTTTGCGCTGGCGCTGTCGCTGGGCTTTGAGAGCAGCTGCGAGATACTGGACTTCAACATCACCGACGACAATATGACTATGGATGCGATACGCGACGCCCTGAACGCCGTAATGCCAGAGGGAATGCGGATAGTGAAGGTCGCGGAGCAGAAGCAGAAGATTACGGCGATAGCGAAAGCGGAGTACGCCTTCTCGCTGGTCACGGAGGACACCGCAGGGCTGTACGAGGCGGTACAGAGCCTTATTGCGGCGCCCGAGATACTCATAGAAAAGAAGACGAAAAAGGGCATAAAGACGGTAGATATCAAGCCCGACACAGAGCTCCTGAGCTGTGCTGACACGGGGCAGTCGGTGGATATCACGATGTATCTGCCCGCGGGCACACAGACGAACTACAATCCCACGCTGTTCATGGACGCGCTGAAGCTCGCCTGCGATATACCGTTCGAGCCCGCCGACATACGCAGAACAGCAATACTATGTGCCGATAATACGGTGTTTGAGTGACAGGAGGTCCATTATGGATATATTCAGCAGGGACATAGACGGCGGCAAGGCGTTCGACTGGGGACGCACCTCGTCTGACTACGCGAAATACCGCGACATCTACCCGCCGGTATTTTTCGACAAGGTAGCAAAGCTCGGACTATGCGTCAGCGGACAGCGCGTGCTTGACCTCGGTACAGGCACGGGAGTCGTGCCGCGGGCGATGTACCGTTACGGCGCCGAGTGGGTCGGCTCGGACATTTCCGGGAACCAGATAGCGCAGGCGAAGCTCCTTGCGGAAGAAGGCGGCATGGACATAGAATTTGTCGTATCGTCGGCGGAGAAGCTTGATTTCCCCGACGGCTCATTCGATGTGATAACTGCTTGCCAGTGCTTCTTCTACTTCGACTACGACGTCGTTATTCCGAAGATTGCGCGCCTGCTGAAAGACGGCGGACGGCTGGTCATCCTGTTCATGGCATGGGTGCCGGGGGACGACGCCCTTGCAAAAGCGAGTGAAGACCTTGTGCTGAAATACAATCCAAAGTGGACGGGCGGCGGCTACGAGCGCAAGCCCGTGTACATACCCGAGGCAGCGGAGAAATATTTCGAGGTCGAGGTCAGCGAGGACTACGACCTTCCCGTACACTTCACGCGCGGGAGCTGGAACGGACGAATGAAAGCCTGCCGCGGCGTGGGAGCGTCACTGACGCCCGAGGAGACCGACGCATGGGAGCGCGAGCACATGGAGATGCTCGAAAGAACAGCACCCGCAGAGTTTGACATCCTCCACCACGCAGCAATGGCGGTCTTGAAGAAGAAATAAGCTTATGGCGCGGGAGCATCTCCCGTTTCATACCAACCACAGCGTGAACATCGGGTTCCAAGGGGATGTGCTCCTTGGCGGTCGGCGTAACGCCCGCTGCAATCGTCAAAACAATTATTTTTCTATTTCTTGAAAAAAACACTTGCAATTCGTGTAAAGATATGGTATAATATCAGAGCATTTGAAATTCCGTCCGTATATCTCACATACGGTCGAGGGTTAATGCCGAAAGACATTAAATCGGATAGTCCGCTGCCCGATACCTGCTATGCAGAGGCTGCGAAAGCGGCTCGTGCGGCAAGTTCGCACCTTAAATATATTTTCCCGTGCAATGCAGTATGCTGAACTCATCGCACGGAACGGGTAAGAATGTTCGGAAATTTAGGAGGATTTTAAAATGGATGCACTCAAACTCATCAGCGAATCAAGCATGAAGGAAAACGTTCCCGCTTTCGAGATCGGTGACACCATCAAGGTTCACGTTAAGATCAAGGAAGGCGACAAGAGCCGTATACAGGTTTTCGAGGGAACAGTTATCGCCAAGAAGCACGGCGGTATCAGCGAGACCTTCACAGTAAGACGTGTTGCACACGGCTGCGGCATCGAGAGAGTATTCCCTCTCCACTCACCTGTTGTTGACAAGGTAGAGATCGTAAGAAGCGGTAAAGTCCGCAGAGCTAAGCTCTACTACCTCAGAGACAGAGTTGGTAAGGCTGCAAAGGTCAAGGAACAGATCCGCTAAGAGCGGTCGAGACCGTATCTGCCGGCGCATCCCGTCGGCAGGACGGACTTATCCCCGGTGTAACGAGGGGGACGCAGGGGGACGCGAAGTCCCTTTTTTGCTATATATTTTTAATTCAGCGAGGTCACGTTATGGAAAACAATAACGAAAAGATAGAGAACAAGCAGGAGAGAGCTTCCGGGAAGAAGACGAGCCTGCTCACGGATATAATCGAGATAATCGAGTCCACACTCGTGACGGTGTTCATTATAGTAATGGTGTTCACCTACATACTCCACCCCGTAAATATCGTGGGACACTCCATGGTGCCCACTCTCAACAAGGACTACGACCCGTCGCTCAACAACACAGACAAAATATTCATGTCGACGGTTTTCTTTGATGTTGACTACGGCGATATCCTCGTCATCAACAAGGACGTGAACTACCTCCTTGACGAAAACGGCAAGCCCTATATCCCCGACGGAAATGCATCGAGCGCGATAGGCGAGTGCATAATCAAGCGCGTTATCGCAAAGGGCGGCCAGACGGTAGATATCAGGGAGGGCAAGGTCATCGTAGACGACAAGATACTGAGCGAGCCTTATATCAACGGCGATGCAGAGACCACCGATATCGGCTACGGAGCATTCACTGACCAGTATCCGATAACCGTCCCCGAAGGCTACTACTTCGTAATGGGTGACAACCGCAACCACTCCACCGACAGCCGAGCAAGAAGCGTCGGACTTGTAAAGAAGAATCAGATATACGGCAAGGCTCTCGTGAGATACTCGCCGCTGAAAGATTTTGACATACTGACAGATTCATGGAAGGGACCCGAGAATGACTGAGGTCCCCGACAGCAGCAAAAGGTCTCCGCGCAGCGGCTTAGCCGACATCGCAGAGACCCTTGTCATAACTTTTTTTGTCGTGACATTGGTATTTACGTACATACTGCGGATAGCCTCGATAAAGGGCGGTTCAATGGAGAATACGCTGATGCCGAACGATAAGGTGCTGGTGAACCTGCTCGACAAGAAGCCTGAAAACGGCGATATCGTGCTTATCGACGCACGCAGGAGCTACACTCTCGCGGAGGATGGCTCGGTCGCGGAGGGCGAGGGCGTCGGAGATATCATCGTCAAGCGCGTCATCGCACGCGGCGGACAGACTGTCGACATCGACTTCAAATCGGGCACAGTGTACGTCGACGGCGAAAAGCTCCGTGAGGACTACGTCCGCCTCGGGCTCACCCATGCTGACGGCGGCGCATTCACGGGCAAGTACCCGATAACCGTGCCCGAGGGCTTCTGCTTCATAATGGGCGACCACCGCTCGGTCTCGAAGGACAGCCGCTCGTCGGAGATAGGCTTCGTCCCCGAGGGGAGCGTGGTAGGCACAGTCCTGCTGAGATTCTACCCGTTCGCGAGCTTCGGAGCTGTTGACTGAGACATACAGGAGAGCGATATGAGTTACATATCCGAAATGAGAAAAAAAGTCGGTCACGAGCCGATAATATACGCAGGCGCAACGATACTCGTCTTCAATGAGAAGGGCGAGCTTCTGCTGAACCTGAGGAGCGATACAGGCGACTGGGGCATTCCCGGCGGCGGCAAGGAGCTCGGCGAGACGCTCGAGGAGTGCGCTGTCAGGGAACTCAAGGAGGAGACGGATCTTGACACGACAGCACTTGAGCTGGTTGCAGTACTGTCGGGAGATGCATACCATTACTCTTACCCAAACGGCGATGAGGTGGACACTATTATCGCACTGTACCGAGTAAGGAATTACAGAGGAAGGCTTAACATCAACGACGGCGAAAGCACCGAGCTTAGGTTCTTCCCGCTTGACTGCCTGCCAAAGCTCGAATCAAGGGCAAAGGCGATAATCGACAGGCTCATAAGTGGAGAGATAAAGCTGTAAACGAAGGAGTTTGCTTTGGAAAACAACGATATTAAAACGATACAGTGGTTCCCGGGACATATGGCGAAGACGAGAAGGGCTATCAGTGCCAATCTCAAGCTCGTGGACGCAGTCGCGGAGCTGATAGACGCGCGCACGCCTATGAGCAGCCGAAATCCCGAAATAGATTCGCTCACCGCGAATAAGCCGCGTATCGTACTGCTGAATAAATGCGACCTCGCCGATGCGAACGCGACAGCGGCGTGGGTCAATTACCTTAAAAGCGAGAATGTGACAGCTCTTGCCGTGGACTGCAAGTCGGGCAAGGGACTGAACAAGCTCATGCCGACACTGAAAGCGACCGTATTGCGCGAGCTCATGGAGAAGCGCGAAAGGAGCGGTATGGGCGGAGCACCGATACGGATGATGATACTCGGTATCCCGAACGTAGGCAAGAGCTCGCTGATAAACAGGCTTGCGGGAGGCAAGCGCGCTAAGGTCGAGGACAGACCGGGCGTGACCCGCACCAAGCAGTGGGTGAAGCTTCAGGACAACACCGAGCTCCTCGATATGCCCGGCGTATTGTGGCCGAAATTCGAGGACCAGTCGGCAGCGGTAAGGCTTGCATTCACGGGCGCGATAAGCGACGACATACTCGACATAGAGACCCTTGCGATGAAGCTCCTGAGCTCCCTTGCAGAGACCTATCCGCAGTCGCTGACAGAGCGCTATAAAATTGAGCTCAGCCCCGAAGACGACGGACTTGCTCTGCTTGAAAAGGTAGGCAGGAAGCGCGGAATGGTCGTCTCGGGCGGCGAGATAAACACCGAGAGAGCTGCGATAACGGTGCTCGACGAGTTCAGGAGCGGCAAGCTCGGAAGGATAACGCTTGAGCTCCCGCCGACGAAGGAGTGACTATGGCAAGAATAATTCTCCACAAGGAGCTTTTCGACTACGACACCGAGCTCCGCAGGGAGTTCCCGATAATATGCGGAGTTGACGAGGCAGGGCGCGGACCTCTCGCAGGCGACGTGTATGCGGCGGCAGTCGTGCTTGACGACGAAACGCTGATAGACTACCTCAACGACAGCAAGAAGATATCGGAGATCCGCCGCGAGAAGCTCTACGACGAGGTCATCGCGAAAGCGAAGGCATACTGCGTAGCGACCGCGACGGTCGAGGAGATAGACCGCCTGAACATACTGAACGCGACCATGCTCGCGATGAAGCGTGCGGTCAGCGGACTTGGCATAAATCCCGACCTTGCGCTTGTTGACGGCAACAGGCTGCCCGAGCTCGACTGCAAGGCACGGTGCGTGATAAAGGGCGACGCGACGTCTGCCTCGATAGCGGCGGCGTCGGTACTGGCGAAGGTATCGCGAGACCGCTATATGCGTGATATCGCGGAGAAGTACCCCGAATACTGCTTCGGGCAGCACAAGGGCTACGGAACGTCACTTCACTGCGAAATGCTGAAAAAGTACGGACCGAGCGAGGTACACCGCCGCACGTTCCTGAAGAAGATACTCGGTGACGGCAATGACTAAGACCGAGGCAGGCAAGCTCGGTGAGGAACGCGTGTGTGCGTATCTCACGGAGCGCGGATACCGTATAGTATCGCGGAATTTCCGCATAAAAGGCGGCGAGATAGACATCATCGCCGAGAACGGCGACTACATAGCGTTCGTGGAAGTCAAAGCTCGCAGGCGCGGCAGCATGGTGAGCGGCTTTGAGGCTGTGAACAGGCGCAAGCAGGGCCTCGTGATACGTGCGGCAGCGGAGTATCTGCGGCGTGAACCGAGCATATTGCAGCCGCGTTTCGACACGGCGCAGGTCACGCTCGCGGACGGCGGCGCGGCGGAGGTAGACTACCTTGAAAACGCCTATGACGCCACGGGCCACGATTTCATTTATTAAGTAAAAAATGCCGCATGACGGCAAAATAATATAAAAGGGTGATCCTATGTTTTACAACAGCACAAGAAACAGCAGCGTAAAGGTGAGCAGTGCGGAGGCAATCACGCAGGGCATATCAGCGGAGGGCGGACTCTTCGTCCCCGAGAGCATACCCGCGCTCACAAACGACGAGATAAAGGCGCTCGGCGAGATGAAGTACGCCGACAGAGCCGCATACGTTTTCGCGAAGTACCTTACAGACTTCACCGAGGCCGAGATACACTACTGCACGGACAACGCGTACAGCACGAAGAATTTCGAGACCGAGAGCATCGCTGAAATGGCACATCTTTTCGACGGCACATATATGCTCGAACTGTGGCACGGTCCCACTTGTGCGTTCAAGGATATGGCGCTCCAGATACTTCCATACTTCCTGACGACCTCGGCAAAGAAGATAAATCTCGACAAGAAGATAGTTATCCTCGTTGCTACATCGGGCGACACAGGCAAGGCGGCGCTCGAGGGCTTCAAGGACGTCGAGGGCACATCTATCCTCGTATTCTACCCCGAGGACGGCGTCAGCCCGATGCAGAAGCGCCAGATGAAGACGCAGGATGGCGCAAACGTCGGTGTATGCGCGATAAAGGGCAACTTCGACGACTGCCAGAACGGCGTAAAGGCTATCTTCACCAATGACGAGGTCAAGGCAAAGCTCGAGGAGAACGGCATGATGTTCTCGTCGGCGAACTCCATAAACTGGGGACGTCTCGTACCTCAGGTCGTATACTATGTATCAGCGTATGCGGAGCTCGTCAAGGACGGCGAGATAGAGCTCGGCGACAAGATAAACATTGTGGTACCCACAGGCAACTTCGGCAATATCCTCGCGGCGTACTATGCAAAGCACATGGGCATACCCGTAAACAAGCTGATATGCGCCTCCAACATCAACAATGTCCTCACCGACTTCATAAACACGGGCATATACAACAGGAACCGCAAGTTCTACGCTACGGTATCGCCCTCAATGGATATCCTCATCTCGAGCAACCTCGAACGCCTCCTCTACCTTATGACTGGCAGGGACGACAAGCTCATCTCCGAGTGGTTCGGCAAACTCGCATCCGAGGGCAGGTATGAGGTCAGCGCAGACGTCAAGGCGAAGCTGAGGGAGGAATTCTACGGCGGCTTCTGCGACGACGAGCAGACAAAGGCGACGATCCACGATATATACGAGAAATACTCCTACACCTGCGACACTCACACAGCAGTCGCAGTGAAGGTATACAACGACTACAAGGCGACAACGGGTGACACGACAAAGACGGTCATCGCCTCCACAGCGAGCCCGTACAAGTTCAGCGCGGCAGTCCTCGAAGCACTCGAGGGCAAGGCGTCCGACATCGACGAGTACGCCAAGGTAGACCGCATCGCAGAGCTTTCGGACATCCCCGTACCCTCAGCCCTTGCAGACCTCAGGAACAAGCCCGAGCGCTTCAGCGACGTTATAGACAAGGCTGAGCAGAAGCAGTACGTGCTCGGAACACTGGGCATATAATGAGCCTTTACGTCATCGGCGACCTCCACCTCTGTTTCAGCGACCCGTCCAAGACCATGGCGGTCTTTGCGGGCTGGGACAGCTATCAGGAGCGTATAGAGAAGAACTGGCTCGAAACGGTCAGGTCCGAGGACACCGTAGTGCTCGCGGGAGACATCTCGTGGGGTATGAGCCTCCAGCAGGCAGAGCCCGACTTCCGCTTCATCAACGACCTTCCGGGACGCAAGGTGATACTGAAAGGCAACCACGACTACTGGTGGGCGACGAAGAACAAAATGGAGGGCTTTTTCGCAGAGAAAGGCTTTGATACGCTGAATATCCTCCATAACAACCACTACGAGTACGAAGGCTTCGGCATCTGCGGTACGCGCGGCTGGGTAAACGGAACGGACGGCGGCAGGGAAGAGCAGGACGAGAAGGTACTGAAGCGCGAAGTACAGCGCTTGGAGACGTCCATACAGTCGGCGGTCAAGGCTGGCTTGGAGCCGATAGTGTTCATGCACTATCCGCCGATATTCGCCTCGAACTTCAACTACGACATACTCGAGGTGCTCTATCGCTATAAGATAAAGGCTTGCTATTACGGACATATCCACGGACGTTCGGCGCACGCACTCTGCGTGACGAACACCTACGACGACATAGATTTTCACCTGATAGCAGGGGATTATATACAGTTTATGCCTGAAAAAGTGATGTAGGATTGTCCGATTTGTAGAAGCTGAAAAATACAGTGGAAAATTATTCTTAAATGTGGTATAATATTCCAGTATTATTATAGATGTACCCACTGGTCATCAGTTAAATCATATCATGGAGGATCAATATGTTAAAATCATCAAACAAGACAGATGTAAACACTACCGAGCTGGTAATCACAGTTGACGCTGCTACCTTTGAGAACGCAGTAGAGCAGGAGTTCCAGCGTCAGAGAAAGAATATCCAGATAAAGGGCTTCAGAAAGGGCAAGGCACCCAGAAAGCTCGTTGAGAAGGAGTACGGCGAGGGCGCATTCTACGAGGGCGCTATCAACAACCTTCTCGGACCCGAGATAGACGCAGCAGTAGCCGAGACCAAGCTCGTGCTCGTTGACAGACCCAACGTAGAAGTAACTTCTATCGACAAGGAGAACGGCGTTGAACTCAAGGTCGTATGCGTAACAAAGCCCGAGATAGAAATTTCTGACTACAAGGGAATAAAGGCTCCCAAGGAAGTCAAGGATATAACTGATGATGATGTCGACAAGCAGATAGAGATCATCAGAAAGAAGAATGCACGTATAGTTTCCGTTGAGGACAGACCCGCTCAGATGGATGACGAAGTTGTTATCGACTTCGAGGGCTTCTTCGGCGATGAGGCATTCGAGGGCGGCAAGGGCGAGGATCACCCGCTCAAGCTCGGCAGCGGTCAGTTCATCCCCGGCTTCGAGGAGCAGATCGTAGGTCATAACATCGGCGACGAGTTCGACGTAGTCGTTTCCTTCCCCGAGGACTACCACATGGCTGACTACGCAGGCAAGGAAGCAACCTTCAAGACAAAGGTAAAGGCTATCAGCTACGAGGAGCTCCCCGAGATAAACGACGACCTCATCAAGGATGCTACAGAGTTCGATACAGTTGACGAGTACAAAGCCGACATCAGGACAAAGCTCGAAGAGGCAGCTGTACAGCAGGCTGATTCCGCATACGAGAACGCTATCCTCAATGCACTTATCGAAAAGGTAGACGCTCCTATCCCGAACTGCATGTATGAGCAGAGAATAGATTCTCTTATCCGTGCATTCGACCAGCAGCTCCAGCAGCAGGGCATGAACCTCAAGATGTACTGCCAGTACACAGGTATGGACGAGGATTCCCTCAGAGACACATACCGTGACAGAGCAGAGGGCGAAGTAAAGCTCCGTCTCGCACTTGAGAAGATAGCAGACCTCGAGAACATCGAGATCTCCGAGGAAGAGATAAACAACGGACTCTCCGAGATCGCAGCAGCTAACAACGTTGACATCGAAACAGTAAAGAGATTCATTCCTCTCGGCGATTATACAGCAGATATGAGAGTACAGAAGGCTGTAGAGCTCGTAAAGGAGAACGCAGTAGTTGACAACTCCGCTAAGGCAGAGGAGAAGGCTGAATAATCAGCAAAAAACAGAAATAGTTTACAGTTGTCCCGCATATATTTTGTGGGACAACGGTTTTATAGAAAGGGCGATGAAATTATGAGTTTTATACCGTATGTTGTCGAACAGACGAGCCGTGGAGAGAGATCGTACGATATCTTCTCGCGTTTGCTGAATGACAGAATAATAATGCTTTCGGATCAGGTGAACGACACCACCGCAAGCCTTGTTGTAGCGCAGCTCCTGTTCCTTGAAAGTCAGGATACCGAAAAGGACATATCCCTGTATATCAACAGCCCGGGCGGCTCGGTATCGGCAGGAATGGCGATATACGACACTATGAATTACATCAAGTGCGACGTATCGACTATATGCATAGGTATGGCAGCATCAATGGGCGCTTTCCTGCTCTCGTCGGGAGCAAAGGGCAAGCGTATCGCTCTTCCCAACAGCGAGATAATGATACACCAGCCACTCATCGGCGGCGGTCTCGGCGGTCAGCAGACCGACATCATGATACAGGCTAAGAACCTCGAGCGCACCAGAGAGCGCCTCGAATCGATACTTGCCGCAAATGCAGGCAAGACAGTAGAGGAGATACACGACGCCTGCGAGCGCGACAACTACATGACAGCTCAGGAGGCGCTCGAGTACGGACTTATCGACAAAGTGATCGAAAAGAGGTAAGGCAACATGGCTGAATTCAAGTCGTGCAGCTTCTGCGGAAAGGGCGAGAACCGCGTTCAGAGTATGTTTTCCGCAGGCTCTGCCAATATATGCGACGAGTGCGTGGTATACTGCTACGAGATGATATTCGGACCCGGCATATCCAAGGCACAGCGCAAGGCTGCAAAGGGCGACAAGAAGGACCTTGCTTCCATGAAGCTTCTCAAGCCCGTAGAGATAAAGAACTTCCTTGACGAATACGTTATCGGGCAGGACGACGCGAAGATATCTCTTGCAGTAGCGGTCTACAACCACTACAAGCGAATAATGAGTCAGGATGAGCAGGACAGGGACGGCGTAGAGCTCCAGAAGAGCAACGTGCTGCTTCTCGGACCCACAGGCGTCGGAAAGACCTTCCTCGCGCAGACACTTGCCAAGCTCCTGAATGTGCCGTTTGCGATAGCGGACGCCACGACCATCACCGAAGCAGGCTACGTAGGCGACGACGTCGAGAACGTGCTGCTGAGGCTGATACAGGCGGCTGACTACGATATCAAGGCAGCCGAGCGCGGCATAATCTACATCGACGAGATAGACAAGATAGCACGAAAGTCCGAGAACACCTCGATAACCCGCGATGTCAGCGGCGAGGGCGTACAGCAGGCACTTCTGAAGATAATAGAGGGTACGGTATCCAACGTGCCTCCTCAGGGCGGCAGAAAGCACCCGAATCAGGAGACGCTCCAGATCGACACGAGGAACATCCTCTTCATCTGCGGCGGAGCCTTCGACGGACTCGAGCGCCAGATACAGAAGCGTATCGGCAAGGCACCGATAGGTTTCGGCGGTGAGATAAAGACCGACAAGGTAGAAAAGACGAACATCTTCAAGCAGGTAATACCGAAGGACCTCATCAAGTTCGGCATGGTGCCTGAATTTGTGGGACGTCTGCCAGTTATAACGGTGCTCGAGGAACTTGACGAGGACTCGCTCGTTTCGATACTTACCGAGCCGAAGAACGCGCTTATCAAGCAGTACAAGAAGCTGTTTGACTACGATGATATCGAGCTTGAGATAAACGACGACGCGCTTGTGGAGATAGCGAAGAAAGCTATCGCGCAGAAGACCGGCGCAAGAGGACTCCTCTCGATACTCGAGGGTGTGCTGATGAAGACGATGTACCTTGTACCGTCTGACGGCAGTATCGCGCGAGTTACCGTGACCAAGGAGTGCGTGACGGATAAGGCAGAGCCCATTCTCACGAACCGCCGCAACAAGGTGGTAACTCTCGACACAATAGCAGAATAATAAACGAAGGCTGTCACAGATTGTGACAGCCTTTTTTTCTGCACGTGAAAACTTGCCCGCGGAATAATTCCGCGAACAATAGGAAACGGCTCAGTATTACAGTATCAGCAAATTCAGTATCAGCAGCGGCGCGAGCAGTATCATGCTTATCCCAGTGAAAGTCAGCAGGTACAGCCCTGTCCGCGCGGTCGTGGTCTTGCGGTAGAACTGGAAGGAGATGAGGCTCGCGAGGGAGGCGATAATGGTGCCGAGACCTCCGAGGTCGACGCCAAGCAGGAGCTCCGTGCCCTTGTCGGTGAAGCCCGCGAGCATGACTGCCGCGGGGACATTGCTGATGACCTGTGAGAGCAGGAGCGAGATGACGAGCTCATTGCCGTCGAGGACACCGCGGAAGAAGTCGTTGACCGCCCCGATGCGAGCGATATTGCCGACGAACACAAAGAAGCAGACAAAAGTTGCAAGCAGAGCGTAGTCCGCCTTGAGCAGGAGCTTATAGTCAAATATGAGCGCCGCCGCGACCGCAGCGATAAGACACGCCCAGTCGGGGATAATGCGAAAGACCGTCAGCAGGCAGACCACGAACAGCGCCGCGTAGCCGATAGTGGGCGCGACCCTGAACTCCGCCTTTTTCTCGGCGGGAGACTCACACTTCTCTGCGGGGATGATGAATGTGAGGAGCACCAGCACCGCAAGGCTGACGATACCCGACGGCAGCGTCGTGCGTATAAAGTCCATAGCCGTAAGCTTGTACTCGTCGTATATGAAGAGGTTCTGCGGGTTGCCGACGGGAGTGAGCATACTTCCGAGGTTAGCGGCAGCGGTCTCGAGGACGATCGCACGAATGCGGAGCTTTTCGTCCTTGGCAGAACCGAAGATCATCAGACTGAGCGGCACGAAGGTAATGAGTGCCACATCGTTCGTGACGAACATGGACGAGAAGAAGCACAACAGCACGAGCACGAGCGTAATACGCCGAGCCGAGCCCGCCTTTTTGAGCATGATATCGGTAGCTCTGTCGAAGATGCCGACGCTGCGGAAACCCGCCACAGCTATCATCAGCGCGAACAGCTCGATGAGGACAGTGCGGTTTATGTAGCCGACGTACTCACTGTCGGGCGGTACGAAGAACATTGTGACGGCAGCCGCGATGAAAGCGATGACGAGCACGGGTTGGGACTTGACGAATTTCAGCATTATAACTCCTTTTTTGAACGTAACATAAGCACGGGCGCCGAAACGGCGCCCATACTTATGGTATTATATGGTACATTATGCAGGGGATGGCGTTCCGCCGCCCTCAGCATTCGTGTAAGCAGACCTTATTTCTTAACAGCCCTGCGTATCGCCTTGACTATCTCGACGATCGGAACGATAGCGGCAGCGATCAGGAAGGCGTACAGGTACGCCTTGGGAGCGAGCTTGGTAAGCGAGAACACGCCGCGGAAGACGGGAACAAAGAGTATCGGGATAATGAGCACGAACGAGAACAGTATCGAGAGGAGGAGCATCTTGTTATGGCTGTGCATAGCGAAGATGGACTTCTCAAGACTGCGCATATTCCATGAATGGAGCATCTCGCAGACAGAGAGCGTGATGAACGCCATAGTAGTGCCTGCTTCGGGAGAAGTCTGCGCGCCGATGACGTAGGAGACGAGTGTAAGAACAGCGATAATGAAGCCCTGCCACAGGAGGTTCACGCCGAGTCCGTCGGAGAAGATGTGCGAGTTGCTGCTTCTGGGCTTGCGGTCCATGATACCGGGTTCAGCGGACTCCATACCGAGCGCAACCGCGGGGAAGCAGTCGGAGATGAGGTTTATCCACAGCAGGTGAACTGGTCCGAATATGGTGAATGCGCCGCCCGTGAGCTTACCGAGACCGAGAGTCGCAACGAGAATGCAGATTACCTCGGCGAGGTTGCTCGAGAGCAGGAACTGTATAGCCTTGCGGATATTGTCGTAGATACGTCTGCCCTCCTCGACAGCTCCGACGATAGTGGCGAAGTTGTCATCGGTGAGCACCATATCTGCTACGTTCTTGGTTACGTCGGTACCGGTGATGCCCATACCTACACCGATATCGGCGCTCTTAATGGACGGAGCGTCGTTTACGCCGTCGCCCGTCATGGCAGTGGTCATATTCTTCTTGCGCCAAGCGTTTACGATGCGGACCTTGTGCTCGGGCTGAACACGCGCATAAACGCTGTAGTTCTGAACAGTGCTGTTGAACTCGTCATCGGGTATCTTCGAGAGTTCAGCGCCCGTGATTGCCTTCTGACCCTCGCCGAGGATGCCGAGCTCCTTGGCGATAGCCACAGCGGTATCCCTGTGGTCGCCCGTAATCATTACAGGACGTATGCCTGCTGACTGACAGAGTGCGATAGCGGGCTTAACTTCAGGACGAACGGGGTCTATCATACCCGTCATGCCGATGTAGATGAGGTCATGCTCGAGAGCGGCGGGCGAGCAGTCCTGCGGGAGCGAATCGTACTCGCGGTAGGAAGCCATGAGCACGCGGAGCGCCTTGTCCGCCATAGCCTTATTTTCGGAGAGTATGTGCTCGCGGTCGTGCTCGTCCATATCGCGGACAACACCGCCGTCGAAGATCTTGGTACAGTTTCCGAGCACAACGTCGGGAGCGCCCTTAGTGTACTGAACATAGCCGTTTTCAGTCTTGTGGACGGTAGACATCATCTTGCGGAGCGAATCGAACGGAGCCTCCGCCTCACGGGGAGTCTCAGCCTCGAGCTGATACTTTTTGAGCCCGCTCTTGTTTGCGTAGGCAACGAGTGCAGCCTCGGTAGGCTCACCCGCAACGGTGTCGTCGGAGTTGAGCTGAGCGTCGCAGCAGAGCGCCATAGCGCGCGCGAGCAGGAGCTTGTCGCTTGTGGACTCCTCAACAACAGTCATCTTGTTCTGAGTGAGAGTACCTGTCTTATCGGAGCAGATGACCTGCGCACAGCCGAGCGCCTCAACAGCGGTGAGGCGGCGGATAACAGCGCCGCGCTTGGACATATTGGTGACGCCTATGGAGAGCACGACTGTGACAACAGCCGCAAGACCTTCGGGAATAGCGGCAACAGCGAGGCTGACGGCTATCATGAAGGAGTTGAGGAAGTCGGGGAGAGTGATAGTGCCGTTCTTCACGAGCATCTGTATCACGCTGATAATGAGGATTATCACGCATATGAACAGTACAGCCACAGAGAGTATCTTACTGAGCTGAGTGAGACTTTTCTGGAGGGGAGTCTCATCGTCGTCAGCATTAGCGATAGCACCTGCGATCTTACCCATTTCGGTAGTCATGCCCGTAGCGACAACAACGGCTTCGGCGCGTCCGTAGGCGACGCTGCTGCCCATGTAGAGCATATTCTTTCTGTCGCCGAGCGGCACATCTTCACCTGTGAGGACATCACTGCACTTGTCGCAGGGGACGCTCTCGCCAGTAAGTGCGGACTCTTCAGCCTTGAGAGCGGCAGCCTCGAGGATACGGCAGTCTGCGGGGACATTGTCGCCTGCTTCGAGGGCGATGACATCACCGACAACGAGGTCGGAGCTCGGTATCACGACGAGCTCGCCCGAACGGAAGACCTTGCTCTGAGCAGCGCTCATAGCCTGAAGGGCTTCGATAGCGGACTCGGCTTTATTTTCCTGATATACTCCGAGTACAGCATTAGCGATTACAACAAACAGTATAATAAACACATCCGCTTCGAGCTTGCCCTCGGAGATAATGCCTGTTATCGCGGAGATCGCGGCAGCAGCGATGAGCACGAGTATCATCGGGTTCTTGAACTGTTCGATGAAGCGTGCGAGGAGAGTGGGCTTGGGAGGCTCGTCAAGCTTGTTCTGACCGTTTTCGGCGAGGCGTTTGGCGGCTTCGTCGGCAGTCAGACCCTGCGCGGAGCTTTTGACTTCGGCGAGAACGGAGTCGGTGGATTCAAGATAATGTTTCATTTTTTTCCCCTTTCACAAGAAAGAATTAATTGCTCAAAACAGTATAATTATACCATATTTATATCTGAAATGCAAGATTTGAGAAAAAAATTATGAGGCAGAGGAGTGTTTGCACGAATATCTGTTATTTTATGCTGTGATGCACTAAATGGTTCAGAACTCGGAATAAGGTTGAACTTTTACTAAATGTTTAATTTTGTGAGGAAGCAGGGGGGACAGGGCAGGATGTTTGCCGATTTACAACTGTGAATTGCTAAAGGGGTCGGAGCTCATAATAAAGCGGATTTTTATCTGAAAAAACGCAAATTTTGAGAAAAAACGTGAAAAAACAGATTGTTCCACGTGAAACATCTGTTCTTTTAAAGATGCAAAGCGCTAAATCGGCGCTTACCGGGCGTCCGCGCCTGACAAACCGTCCATCCGACACCACTTGCAGGGAACACCTCCATGTTCTTCAAAAAAATCATACATAATAATCCACTATCTCCTAATCGTCATTTTTAACACTTTCTAAGCTGCCAACCCAATCACGATAGCTCTTATCATAAGCTCTTCCCGTCGGCCCATCAGCTGAAATCGTTTTCTCAAAAGATTCCGTATCATGAATAATATAAACTACGGACCCAATATTTTCAAGCTCGCACTTTTCAAGCTCAGATTTATAATTCTTAAGTTCTTCCCTTGCATCCTGCAATGAAATATGTCCCGGAGAAACATAAACAACAAAATAGCAGTCTTCTCCTGTTTTCAAAAAATCCTCAGCGCTTGCATCCGTAGGGAAAGACTCAGGCAAGCAATGGCGATAATTGCTGAAATCCACAAACACCTTACACTCTCCAAAGTATTTTTCTGCGATATCATGCACATAAGCTTCGATATCGTTTTGCAGATAATATTTCATATAATTATCTTCAAAATTGTACTTCCCATCAACTTTTTCTGCCCATGCTTTAATTCCCTCATCAGGAAATTTTTCACTGCAAAAATAAACTGAGAATAATTCTGGTCTATTGCCCTCT
>JAGCHA010000106.1 GCA_017649325.1 Ruminococcus sp. | reverse complement strand
TCCAGCTCCTCATGCAGATACCGAACACGATAACGAGTGTGAGGGCTCCGCAGCCGATAGTGACGTAGTGTCTCTCTATCTTGTCCCACACGATGAGCAGGAACATTGCGATGAAAATTACGACGGCAAAAATCTGTGCTGCCAGCATAAAAGACCTCCTTGTTTATCTAAGTCCATATACTATGGAAAAATCGAACCAAATCGAATTATAGCACAATCAGCCGCTTTATTCAAGAGAAAACCGCCTCAAAGTAAAATTTCTGCATATGAGCCTCAAACTTCCTTGAAAGGTAGCTTTTTTTGTGCATTTTGCCGTCGCAAACAGCGGTTACTGCGCCGACTTCGTCGATGCACAGCTCAAAGTAAAAAAATGAACATAAGCTCCCCTTATTGCCAATCCCGCCCTTTTATGCTATAATAAAAATACTTTTTCGGAGGTCTGGCTATGGACATTATCAAACTCGGGGCCGAAAGATTCGGCGAAATAAAACTGCTCTTCCGCGACGTTTTCACGAACCCGCCCTGGAACGATGACTGGAGCGATGACATTCAGCTCACAGAGTATCTTCTCGACCTCACGGGCAACAGAAACTCACTCGCGTTCGGTCTGTTCGACGGGGACAAGCTCGTCGGTATTTCGCTCGGTAGCATCGTACACTGGTGTTCGGGCACCGAATACTACATCTATGAGTTCTGCATAAGCCGCTCTCGGCAGCATGAGGGACTCGGAACGTTCTTCCTGCACGGTATCGAGGACATCGTCAGGAATATGAGGATTGACCATATCTTCCTACAGACGGAGAATAATGTCCCCGCTTTCGATTTCTACAGAAAAAACGGATTCACTGAGCTTGAGGGGCACGTATCCCTCGTTCACAAGCTCTGACAAGTCATGGATATGAAGAAAAAAAGAACGGTATCAGTCGTGATACCTGCACATAATGAGGAGCGCTTCGTCGCGCGGTGCATAGGCTCCGTCCGCGAGGCTGCCGAGGTCTATGCCGGAGGGGCAAGATAATCGTCGTCTGCAACCGCAAAACGGCCCAAAGCCTGCGATAAAGCAAAGGCAAGCGCTACACGGTGCTCCGTCATAACTATCTCATCAATTCTACACGCAAGTACGATGACCTCGGTAACCGGCTCTACCTGCGGCTGATGATACAAAATGCGGGCGCGTTCGCGAGAGCTGCGCTCGGGAACAGGACTGAACTCGACAAGCTGCTCGACAGGCTGTTCTACGACTATAACGGATAATAAAGGAGACATTTATGCTGAAATATCTACTGCTCGTCGGCGGTTTCTTCCTGCTGATAAAGGGTGCCGACCTCTTCGTTGACGGAAGTTCGGCTGCCGCGAAAATGCTCAAGGTCTCGCCCCTCGTCATCGGTATGACTATCGTGGCTATGGGTACGAGCCTGCCCGAAACTTCGGTAAGCGTCAGTGCTGCCATCGCGGGCAAGAATGAACTCGCAATAAGCAACGTCGTCGGGTCGAACATCTTCAATCTCATGGTCGTCTGCGGAATGTGCGCGCTGCTCTGTCCGCTGAAAATAGACGGTCTGCCGCTCAAACGCGACTTCCCGTTCTCGATCGGCATCGCGGGACTTCTCATGCTCCTCGGCTGGCTGGATAAGTCGGTCGGTCACGTCGACGGCGTTATTCTCCTCATCGTGTTCATCGGCTTCCTCGTTATCATGATAGGCACGGCAAAAAAGCAGAACACCGAGGCGGAAGAAGAGTTCAAGACTATGCCCGTCTGGAAGCTGCTGCTGTTCATCATCATCGGTATGGCGGCTATCGCTGTCGGCGGTAAAATGGTCGTTTCGGGCGCCTCCGACATCGCCCGCAGATTCGGTATGTCCGACAACCTTATCGGTATGACGGTGGTAGCGCTCGGTACGAGTCTCCCAGAGCTCGTGACCTCGATGGTCGCCGCTAAGAAAAATGAGGTCGATATGGCGCTCGGAAATGTCATCGGCTCGAATATCTTCAATATCCTGTTCGTGCTCGGTGTCGCAGCAGCGATCCATCCCGTGGCATTCACAAAGCTGAACCTCATAGATGCGTCTGTTCTTATTCTGATGAGCGGACTGGTGCTCCTCTTCTGCTTTAAGTCGAAAAAACTCGTCAGGTGGCAGGGTGCGTTTATGCTCGTACTCTATGCGGGATATACCGCTTATATCATCAACCGAGGATAAGGAGTGATACTATGAAAACTGCTCTAATCGTTATAGATATGCAGAACGACTACCTCTGCGACAAGCGCAAGCCGCGCTTCACCTACGATACGGACAAGCTCGTCGGCGACGTCAACGCACTGATACATGAGTACAACAGCAAGGGGTGCGAGGTCATTTATATCCGCCATATCATTCAGAACCTCCCTACGAACCGCCTCCTCTTCGGCTACTCGATAGCGGGGACGGAAGGGGCTGAGCTCTACGGCGGGCTCGATATTGTCTCCGGGCACATCTTTGATAAGCTAGTCGGCGACGCGCTCTCGAACAAGCAGCTCCGTGAGTTGTTACAGCAAAAGGGCATTGATACGCTGCACCTATGCGGACTTGACGAATGCGGGTGCGTTACTTCTACTGCTCTCGGTGCCGCAAAGCGCGGTATCAAGGCGGAGATACTCCGCAGAGGCACTGTTTCGGTCTTCCCCGCAAAGAAGATAGAAAAGGCGCATCAAAAGCTCGAAAAAGCGGGTGTAAAGTTTATATAAACACAAAAGCCAAGGAACAGTTGTCCCTTGGCTTTGTTTTATAGTCTGAATAATTGCTCGCCGTGCAATGGGTCGAACTTTTTCAGCCGCAGCTTGCCGTCTTTGACCTCGAGTACACGCCCTTCCTGATCCTTTGCGGGCGAGAGCGTGAACAATCCGTCGTGGCGGTGAGCGGCGTAAAATACCATATCCGTTACGTTGACCTTCGATTCGGGCGAGGGGTTGACTCCGTGAAGTATCAGCCCCTTCTCCGTTATCTTTATCGTCATCACGTCCGTGCCTTTCAGCAGTCGGCAGCCCGAACCGTTGAGGATATAGTGCGCCTCACGCTCCTTGGCGGTGAGGTCTTCGTAAAAGCGCAAAAGAAATGCACATATCACACGCTCTGTGCGGAGAAGGTGCTCCTTTACAGCTTCGACGGGGTCTGCTTCTACGGCGGTCAGTCCACCTGCTGTCTCTAGTGCTATCTTGTTGAGGTCATCCGCAAACGTTGCCCGCGACTCAAACAGCTTCGGGAGCTCCTCGGGTGTCTGCTCGGGGACGAGGTCGGGGTAAATCGCTTTGGCAAGGCGCTCGTAGCCCTTATGGAAGCTCCTGCCGAGCGAGTAATACGTCATCGAAGCAGTATGCGGAAGACAGCACATATCCGATATCATATGCACCGCGCGACCGAGGAATCTGCCACACTGGTCCATATATCCCGCGTGCTGCATGGTGAGTGCCATTGTGTAGTCCTCTTCGAACATGGTACGGGCACTCTTGGTATGCTTCTTTACGCCGTTGCGGTAGTATGAGTTGACCATTTTCATCTCCTTGCCACTCAGACTCAGTGCACAGTAATAGTGACGTCCCATGCCGTTTTCGTAGTCGCCCTTTCTGTCGGGACGCTTGGCGTAGGGCATCAGCGTTTTCATCATCGGGGCGAAGAAGTCCTCTGTTTCGGGATATAGTTTTTTCAATATCACAAGCGAACGCAGGAGAAGTGTCCTGTGGACGCACTTTGGTTCGGTAGTCCGCTCGGAAAGATATTTTTCCGCGAGCTGGTCCAGCTCCTTGGCAGTTGTACGTACAACGCTCATAGCAGGCTCCTTTCATTGTATAATTTGACCGCGGGGCAGTTACCACACCTTATCATACCACAGTTCGTTTTTTTAGTCAACACCCGCCATATCAAAGCTCTCCGCGTAGGTATCGTAGAGCTGCTGTGCTGCCTCCTCTGCCGTTGCCTTGTCGTACAGCACGAGATTTGCTGCGTAGTTGAAGCCGTTGATGAGATCGATGTTCTCTATGAGCGGCGACATTTCGCGCAGATTTGCGTTATCGTCCATTACTATGGACGCTTCGTACTGCAAGCCGCTGAGCTGTCCTGCCTCATCAAGGTAATCCTTCGCAGACTTGCTTATCGGGATGCCTTTCTCAACACCCTGCAGCAACGCCATTTTCTTGTTATTGAGGAGAAAATCGAGCAGCTGCGCTGCCTCCTTTGGGTGAGCTGTATTCTTGCTCATGGCGTAAAGAGTCGCGGGCTTTTCGTACCAGCCTGCGCCGCTGTCTGCGGGAGAAAATGCCGTATAATCAGCCGCAATGACCTCCTCGCCGCGCTCGATGGGCTTGCCGAAGTAGTTTATTGCATCGCTGACCCACGCGACTGCTCCAGCACAGGTGCCGTTCTCGACATTGACCTTTTTGAAGTCCTCTATCTTGGGTATCACCTTGCGGTCGACCATTTCATTGTAGAACTCTATCATCACCTTCAACTCGTCGGGAGTGAAGGCGATCGCTCCGTTTTTATCGAAAAATGTCCTGCCCGTCTTTTGCTCGGTATAGGCTATCGAATACAGCCATATAGCCTTCGATGCTCCGCACAGAGGGTATATGCCATCCTTGCTGAGGACGTCTGCTGCTGCGAACATATCGTCCCATGTCTGCGGGACGCCAAGACCGTGCTCCTCGAATATGGTCTTATTGATGTATACGGTCTCGGTGTTCATCGCAACGGGTATCGCGTTGAGCACACCGTTTCTCGTGCCGTATTTCAGCGTATCCTCGGGGAAATTCGTCAGGTCGAGTACATCAGAGACCTCGTTGAGGTCGTAATAGCCCGTGCCGTCTTTAGAGAAGTCATCCAGCCATCCAACGTTTATCTGCATGACGTCAGTCTCAGTCTCGGATACCATTCGTATGCGGTTTCTCGCTTCATAGCCCGACCACTCCGAATAGTTGCACTTCACCTTTATGTCAGGGTGGAGCTCCTCGAATACACGCACGGCTTTGAGCGTGTACTCGGTACGCGGGTCATTGCCCCACCATGCAAGGCTGATGACCGTCTGCTCCTTCTGGGAGCGTACTATCTGCTTGCCTGCACAGCCGCACTGCATGAGCATTGCTGCTGCCGCCGCGGAGGCTATCACTCTGCCTAATGCTTTCATTCGTCAGACACCTCCCCGCTCTCGCTGCCGCTATAGAAGGCAAAGTTGTCCTTGCCGCCCTTCTTGGCTGAATACAGCGCTTTATCAGACGCAGCATAAAGCGCCTCGAACGTGCTGCCATGCTCGGGGAAGAATGAGACACCTATGCTCGCCGATATCTTGTAGCTGCGATCGTCCCCTGAGTAATAATTCCTGTATGCATTGCAGAGTGCCTCGCACTTCGCGCGTATGAAATCCTCGTAGTCAGTGTCATCGCTCGGACTGCTGTTCACAAGCACGCAGAACTCGTCGCCGCCTATGCGTCCGAGGAAGTCATCGGTCGAGAACTCCGCACGGAGTATGCTTCCCGTCTTGGCGAGGACTTTGTCGCCGTATGCGTGACCGAGGGTGTCGTTCACACCCTTGAAGTTGTCGAGGTCGAGCAGTATCAGCGCGTGACGCTCTATGCTCAGCGAGGAATCAAGGCGCTCGGAAGCACGTCCGTTGAATGCAAGCTTGTTGAGTATACCCGTGAGCTGGTCGCTGTTCGCCTTATTGTCGAGGGCTGCTACTGCCCGCTTTACGGGACGTATCATCCGCAGCGACAGGACTGTCGCAAGCAGTACAGCCAGCAGGGCTGCAACAAAACCTGCCATGTATATATAGTACTGCATATCGTTCTTCTCGTTGAGGATTATCCTCGTCGGTATCGAACAGATGATGTACCAGTCGTCTACACAGGCATTCACCGAAACAAGATATCTGTCGTCCATCACCGCAGCGGATGTCTTTCCCTCGACACGCTCGATTATCGCGGAGGGAAGGTGCTTTCCTGTCTCCTCGCCGCGCGAGGAATAAAGTATGTCGTAGTTGGAATCAACGAGACGAATGTCCATATCCGCAAGAGTCTCGGGGTTGTCGAATACTGCCTCGAGCTCGGAGGTGTAGAAGGACATGACAAGAACTGCGTTATCGTGTACGCGCTTTACGTAGTAGATACGCTTGAGGTCGCCCTTATAGCCCGCACACCAGCCGTCGTGAGTGCGCTGTCTCGTTATCATCGAGCTCAGCTCCTCGTACATCGCATCGCCCATGAGCGAGGATGTGCCGTTGGATATCTTGCCGACGGTGCGGTTGTTGCGGTAAACTATGCCATAGTCGCAGAAGTTGTCCATGATACAGAGGCTGAACAGCTTTTCCGTTATGGCTTTCTCAGTGTTGATAGCTCCATACTCGTCGTTGTTCGGGTCAGTGGCGTCATAGGTGTAGGCATCCGCAGATCCGAACGCAAGCGTGCCGATAGTCTCCATACGCGAGATGTAGCTGTCCATATTCAGCTTCATCTGAACGTTCAGCGACGACGACATTGAGATTACCTCGTTTTTTAGTGCCGTATCCGTTTTCTTCACCGCTAAGTTCGTTACAATGAAAACGACTGCGATGATAATAACGGCATAACCGATTATCATCGACAACTGAAGTCTGCGAATGTTCTTCAGACTCGGCCGTGATTGTTCACGTTTTGCCATTTTTTTACTCCTTTATATTGTCACTTTGTGTGAAATTATCGTTAATATATACATATTATAGCACCTATCGAACGTCAAATCAATATATATTTTATGAATATTATACATTCCACATTGTATATACAACAGTGCAAAATTACACGTTGCGTAAAATAGCCAAATTCTTTAACTTTGTACGTACAAATCGTTTTGTGAACTTTTTCTGCATTTTATGGGTTGATTTAACTAATAGTAAATTGTATAATAAATTTGGGAAATTTTTTTGGAGGTGTAATCACACTATGGGAAAATCATTTTTACGGCGCATGATGTCATTCGGACTGTCTGCTGCCCTCGCTGTCGGCTCGACCGCTTTTCCTCAGTTTGGTCAGACCGCAGTTCAGGCTGCTGACGCAGGCATTCAGGACTTCTCTATCGGAGATGTCACTATGCTCGACGAATACAGCGTCAACGCATTCAACAAGGAGGTCGAGTACCTTCTTTCATTCGACACAAACAAGCTTCTCGCAGGCTTCCGCCAGAACGCAGGCCTCAACACCTACGGTGCAACACGCTACGGCGGCTGGGAGAATACTAACATCGCCGGTCACACTGTCGGTCACTATATGACAGCGATCGCTCTGGCTTATCAGAACCCCTCTCTCACTGATAAACAGCGCTCTGACCTCTACAAGAGGATGACTACCCTCGTCGACGGACTAAGAGAGTGTCAGAAAAACTCAAAGGGCAGGCCCGGTCTGATATGGGCTCCGTCTCACCCGAACGGAACGGGTGTGGAGGTTCAGTTCGACAATGTCGAAGCAGGCAAGTCCAACATCATCAGCGAGGCTTGGGTACCGTGGTACACAATGCACAAGCTCATGGCAGGTATCGTTGACATTTACAACGCTACGGGATATTCTCCTGCCAAGGACCTCGGCTCCGATCTCGGCGACTGGGTCTACAACCGCTGCAAGACATGGAACGATCAGAAGCACCGCACCGTTCTCTCTATCGAGTACGGCGGCATGAATGACTGTATGTATGAACTCTATGCTATCACAGGCAAGGACAACCATGCAGTCGCGGCTCACTATTTCGATGATACCAACCTTCACGAGACTATCCTGAAGGGCGGCGCGAATGTACTCAACGGCAAGCACGCAAATACTACTATCCCGAAGTTCCTCGGTGCCCTCAAACGCTACATGATCTGTAACGGCAAGACTATCAACGGTGAAAAGGTCGATGCTACACGTCAGCTCCAGTACGCTGAGGCATTCTGGGATATGGTAGTTACTCACCACACCTATATCACAGGCGGCAACAGTGAGTGGGAGCACTTCGGTATGGACGATATCCTCGACAAGGAGCGTACCAACTGTAACTGTGAGACCTGTAACTCGTACAATATGCTCAAGCTCAGCCGCGAGCTGTATAAGATAACAGGCGACAGCAAGTATATGGACTTCTATGAGGGTACTTACTACAACTCTATCCTCTCCTCGCAGAACCCCGAAACAGGTATGACTACCTACTTCCAGCCGATGGCTACGGGCTACTTCAAGGTATACAGCACTCCGTACGACAAGTTCTGGTGCTGTACGGGAAGCGGTATGGAAAGCTTCTCCAAGCTCGGCGATACTATTTATATGCACGGTGACAATACCCTTTATGTAAATATGTATCAGAGCTCTATCCTCAACTGGGAAGACAAGAACATGAAGATAACCCAGAACAGCACTATCCCCGAGGGTGATACGACCAAGTTCACTATCGACGGCAGCGGTGCTGTTGAATTCCGCTTCCGCATCCCCGACTGGAAGGCTGGAACAATGACAGTCAAGGTAAACGGTACAAAGTACAACTACAAGACCGTCAATGACTACGCTTCTGTAACAGGCGACTTCAACAGCGGCGACGTTATCGAGCTGACTATCCCCGAGGAAGTCAAGGCTTATGCTCTTCCCGATAAGAACACAGTATACGGCTTCAAGTACGGTCCTGTTGTCCTCAGTGCAGAACTGGGCAAGTCGAATATGGCTACCAGCTCAACCGGTATGTGGGTAACTATCCCGAAGGATAAGGTGACTCCAAACGAGACCATCAACATCAAGAGTGGGTCGGTCGCTCAGTTTATGCAGACCATAAACGACCATCTTGTAAGAGACGGCAACTCGCTGAAGTTCTCTCTCAAGGATACAGACCACGACCTCACATTCACTCCCCATTATAAGCAGTACCAGCAGCGCTACGGTATCTACTGGAACTTCTCGGGCAACGGCTCAGCTGTTGAGAAGCTCCCGCGTGCAAAGTACAGCACTATCGATACTGTTCAGCCCGGTTACGGTCAGTACGAGAACGACAACCTCCACTATATGATAGAACATAACACACAGGGTGTCACCGACGACAGCACTTACCGCTACGCTAAGGCTAACGGCTTCTTCAGCTACCGTATGGCAATCGACAAGGATGCTGAGTTCATGCAGCTGAAGGTAACATTCCGCAAGGCTGACAATGGCAAGACCATCCGCATCCGTGTAGGCGACACCGTCCTATATGCAGGCGAGCTCAACTACACGGGCAATAAGGACACCTACGACGTAAAGCTCACTATCCCGCAGGATGTCATCGAGCGCTGCGCTCAGTCCATAACTGCTGACGGCACTGACTACGATGTTCTCGAGGTCGTTTTCACTCCCGATGACGATAAGGAGTCCGCAAAGGTATGCGACTTCATCTATATGACAGCAGTCAAGCCCGCATATGAGGCTGACAGCAGCATCGCTTACTACGTTGACTGCGGCGACCACAATACCTCCACTGTTACAGGCAAGGATAAGCTCGGTATGTACAACTGCGTGACAGAGCAGCTGTACGGTCCCGACGAAGTAACGGGCAAGGAGTGGGGTCTCATCGATGACGCTACCGACCAGTACAACGGCAGCTCAAAGAGCGCAGGCATCTACACAGCTAACACATGGTGCGACGAAGGAAGCGCTGTTGACGGTAAGGATAAGTCCGTCAGCTTCCGCTATACAAAGAATCAGTACGAGAACAATATCGCTCGTCACCTCGACTACGCTTTCGAGCTCCCGCAGGGCGACTACACCATCGAAATGGCGTTCCGTGACCCGTGGAGCTGCTCGAAGAATCCTTCTGTATATGCTGTAAACGGCACGACCAAGACTTTGATAGCTTCCAACTGCGCGACTGACGGCTCTGTTGTAAAGGGCAAGGCTACAGTCGGCGAAAGCGGTAAGCTCCAGCTCACCTTCAATTCCGAGGACAAGGCTATCAACCTCTGCTACATCATAATCAAGGCTGACAGCGAGGGTGCTTCTCTCCCGCAAACAGGCATAAAGGGCGACGTCAACATCGACGGCAAGCTCTCCGCTGCCGACCTTGTTACGTTTGAGAAGTACCTCGTAAATGAGGATATGCTCAAGCGTGACCAGTGGCTCAATGCCGACATCAACAGAGACGATTCTGCAGACGTATTTGATATGGTGCTTCTGAGAAAGCTCGTTATCGCCGCATAATAGTCTTTTCATGGACGCCGTGTACGATTATTCTACACACGGCGTCCTTTTTGTGTGAACTATTGTGCACAAAAATATTATCATTATGAGACAAAAAGTCATTGTGCAAAAGTGAATAATATGTTACTATAGAAAAGAATAAAACAGTTATTTTTCCATAATCTTACCTGAAAGGGGTTAACCACAATGAACAAATTCAAAAGGCTCACCGCGGCAGTCTCCTCTCTGGCTGTTGCAGCAGGTATGCTCGTGGGACAGGCTGCACCTCTCGCGGCTGACGCAGCTTACGGCGTGGGCGGCAACGGTAACGCAATCATGGAGTACCTCGACCGCGGTATCTACGCGATAAAGTCGGGCAACGGAATGTTCGTGAGCTGGCGCTATAATGCCAACGATGCCGACGATGCTGAATTCCGCCTCTACCGCGACGACCAGCTCATCTACACGAGCAAGACCGGCGAGGCTACCAACTTCTGGGACGCACAGGGCAGCTCCAACTCCAAGTACCGCGTCGACACGCTCAGAAACGGCGAGGTCATCTCCTCGGAGAACTGCCGCTTCACCTCCGGCACGAACTACTTCGATGTTCCGCTGAACATTCCGCGCGGACTCACAATGCCCGACGGAAGCACCTGCACATATTCGCCCAATGACTGCTGTGTAGGCGACGTTGACGGCGACGGTCAGTACGAGATATTCCTGAAATGGGACCCCAGCAACTCCAAGGACAACTCCCAGACAGGATATACAGGCAATGTCTACATCGACTGCTATACTCTTACAGGAAAGCAGCTCTGGCGCATAGATATGGGCATCAACGTCCGTGCAGGACAGCACTACACTCAGATGTGCGTAGCCGATTTTGACTGTGACGGCAAGGCTGAGCTCATCACAAAGACCTGCGACGGCTCCGTTGACGGCACAGGCAAGGTCATCGGCGCTTCCGGCAAGGACTACAGAAGCAGCGGCGGTACCATTCTCACAGGTCCCGAGTATCTGACACTCTTCGAGGGCACTACAGGACGAGCTCTCGATACCATAGATTTCCCCGTCCCCCGCGGCGACGCTACAAGCAACACAGCCAAGTCTACATGGGGCGATAACTACGGAAACCGCTGTGAGCGTATGAACTCGGCTATCGCTTATCTTGACGGTGTTCATCCGTCTGCAATTTACGGCCGTGGATACTATACCCGTCTTTCACTTTCAGCTTTTGACGTAAGAGACAAGAAGCTGGTGAAGCGCTGGGTATATGACACCGGATTCAATACAAACGATCCTGCTTACGGCTGCGGCAACCACAACGTAATGGTAGCAGACTTCGACAACGACGGAAAGCAGGAGGTCTGCATGGGCTCCAGCGCCTTCGATGATAACGGCAAGCTCCTCTGGTCTACCAAGCAGAAACACGGCGACGCTATGCACATCGGCGACCTCGACCCGAACCACGAGGGTATCGAAGTTTTCCTCTGCCACGAGGACGGCAAATACGGTATCTCGCTCGTTGACGGAAGAAACGGCAACCTTATCTGGCACTACGACGGCGACAAGGATACAGGTCGCTGCTGCGCTGACAACATCGTTGCAGGGAACAGCGGTGCCGAGTTCTGGGGTTCAAGGCCCGCTAATGCAGTATTTGACGTTTCAGGCAAGCAGATAGGAAACAAGTGGCCCTCTACGAACTTCCTCATCTACTGGGACGGCGACCTCGAGCGCGAGCTGCTTGACAACATCACAATTACAGACGGTGCGGCGATAAACAACTATCCCACAATATTCACAGCAGAAGGCTGCGCATCCAATAACAGCACAAAGGCTGTTCCTTGTATGACCGTTGACCTCTTCGGCGACTGGCGCGAGGAACTCATCCTCCGCACTGAGGACAACTCAAAGCTCCGTATCTGGTGTACAAACACCGAGACCAAGTACAGAATGGATACGCTCATGCACGATATGCAGTACCGTATGCAGAACGGCTGTCAGCAGAGCTCGTACAACCAGCCTCCGCACCCGAGCTTCTACCTCGGCACTGAGGCTCCCCTCCCCGCAAGACCCAATGTCAAGCTCAACAACACTCCTCCCGAGCCCATAAGCGGCAAGTACGTCAAGAACCTCAGCGTCCTCGACCGCGACAATATGCTCGCATGGTCGCTCTCGGAGGCTTCTAGCACTGGCTCGCTCATCTACGGCGACAGAGACTTCACCTACACCGAGCTTCCCGAGGCTCTCAAGGGCAAGGAGGCTATCCTAACAGCGTGCAACTCCAAGAACACCTTTGCTGACCTCGCTGAATTTACCGTGGGCGAGAAGTGCGACCTGTATGTCCTCCTCGATACAAGAGTCGAGGACGCCGGCAGTGTTCCCGCTTGGCTCGGCGGCTATACAAAAACCGATATGACTGCCGCTTCCAGCAACGACGTCAAGTTCAGCGTTTACAAGAAAACGTTCGAGGCGGGCGAGAAGGTAACTCTCGGTCAGAACGGCATGAACGGAAACTGCATGAACTATACAGTTTTCGCGGATGCCGCATACGTCGAGACTACAACTACTACCACCGAGACTACAACTACAACAACCGAGACAACTACCGTTTCGACTAACGGAACAGTGAACGAATCCAAGATAAACTTCATCACTGTAGCTCAGACTAAAACACAGACTATCTACGCAAACACAAAGACTGAGATTGAGCTTGTTTCCTTCGGCGACAAAGACGAGGAAATTGTTGACATTGACTTTGATGTTTCCTGCGGTGCTAACAGTGTAAAGCTCTCGGACAACGCAGTTAAATCTCGAAACGGCGAGATAGACGGTGAAACAATGCCTTTATTCATCCCGACTATAAACGTTGAAGCCTCTGAGGCAGGCACTTATACCATATATATGAGGGTAAATAGGGTCTATAACAGTGACGGTCAGAATATCGACTTCCGACTGGGCTCAAACGATGAATTCACCATAACGCTTGTAGTTAATGAGCCTGACACTTCCACAGCCTCCGACGTTACAGGCACAGCGACCACAACTACTACAACAGCTCCTACGGTATCGCTCATCGGCGACGCCAACGTAGACGGCAAGGTGTCCGTAGCGGACGCGGTGGCGATACTCCAGTCCCTCGCGAACAAGGACAAGTACAGTCTCAAACCGCAGGGCAAGGTCAACGCTGACTGCTTCGACCCGGGCGACGGCGTAACTGCTTACGACGCGCTCGCGATTCAGAGGCTCGATGCGGGCAGTATCAGCTCGCTCCCCGACTATTCCAAATAAGCATTAAGAAACAGCGGCACATAATAAATGTGCCGCTGTTTTTTACTTTGGGATTTACGACTTTTCACTTAAATACGTGGTTATGCGGTTGTCGAGTATCTCCGCAGCCTGCTCGGGAGTGCGCTCGCCCGCAAGCACAGGCTGATACTCCTCCTCAACGATGTCGAGGAGCTCATTGGGGAAATAAATGTATATC
>JAGCHA010000105.1 GCA_017649325.1 Ruminococcus sp. | reverse complement strand
TCTATAAATATCATCAATGAAGAGCCTAAGAAGAAAAACTCTAACTCTATAAATATCATCAATGAAGAGCCTAAGAAGAAAAACTCTAACTCTATAAATATCATCAATGAAGAGCCTAAGAAGAAAAACTCTAACTCTATCAATATCATCAATGAGGAGCCTAAGAAGAAAAACTCCAACTCTATCAATATCATCAATGAAGAGCCTAAGAAAAACGCTGAAAAGAAGAAAGCTCCAAAGAAGCAGGAGTTGGTGTTCGACGAAGAAAAGGCAAAGAATTCTCCGTTCTATTCCTCTCAGCGTATGATAAACAGTATCATCAACTATGCTCCGCCTAAGAGTCAAAAGGAGTTTGAGACCCTGCGTGAGCACATGATCCTGCGTCTCTCTGAAATAGTTGCAAAGACTGTGGTCTCCGCTATGGAGTCAAAGGAGTTCAACAAAGCCGAGTTCATCAGTCAGTATACAGACAGCGAAGATTTCCATATTGATGAAAACATGATGCTGAAGCAGGTAGCTAACAGCGAGCCTATGCAGTCGCTCGAAAAAGAGATCACGTCGTGGGAGGAGCTCGTAAAGCTCGGCAAGAGCGCACTCTCGGAGAACGCTCAGCCGTTCCTGATGAACTACGGTATCAGGAATCATAAGTCTTTTGAAAACAGCAGGAACAAAACTGCCGACAAGACTAATCAGAAACGCCTCAGAAATGACGAAAAGGAAATAGGCGGTTCGACACCAAAACCAACTAACTTCAAGTAATCATAAATCTATTATGAGAGGTATCTTTAACTATGAGAACACGAAGAACAGTTTTTAAGACGGCTGCGTTTATCGCTGCCGCTGCATTGACACTTGGCGCTGCTGCTCCTCTGAGCGGAGCGTTTACAGCCACTCCGACCACGGCTTTTGCCGCTGACTACACGGAGATCACGCAGGGCGGTCTTACCATCTACAAATACGATGACCATGCTGAGATAGTCAACAGCGATGCGACGATGACATCAGTGGATATACCTGCTTCAGTTGACGGTGTGCCCGTTACGGTCATTCAGATGTACGCTTTCCAGCCGAGTAAAATAACCGATGTCATTATCCCCGATTCCGTAAAGGAAATAGGCAACTACGCTTTTGCAGGAAATACCGAGCTCAAATCCGTTTCTATCCCCGACAGCATGGAAACGATAGGCATACGTGCATTCGAGCAGTGTCCCAAGCTCGAGACCGTCGAGCTCCCCGACAAGGTGTTCGGGATAGGCGCAAAGGTGTTCAGTGAGACTCCGTGGATCGAGGCTCATCGCGACAGCGATTCGCTGGTGATCGTGAATAATATGCTTATCGATGCCGAGGGCGCAGAGGGAGATATCATCGTCCCCTCCAGTGTCAAGTACATCTCTCCAAGCGCTTTCCAGAGGAATCCCAAGCTCACATCCGTCGTTGTTCCTTCGGGCGTGACGAAGCTCAATGACAACGTCTTCGCGCTCTGCGATACTCTGAAATCCGTCGAGCTCAAGGGAGCAGAGTCCATCGACTGCATGGCTTTCTACAATACCCCCATGCTCACCGAGCTCAAGCTCTCGGGCAAGCTCAAAAGCATAGACGATATGGCGTTCATGGATACGACCTGCGCTTCAACGATAACCTTCTACGGCAGCAAGGATACGTGGGATAAGGTGAAGAAGCCCGAGGACGATACTTACCTCAAGAATGCCACATACATCTTCGTCGAGGACCTTATCGACGAGCCCGATGACCCCAAGCCCTCACTCCTCGGCGACGCTAACCTCGACGGCAAGGTCACTATCGCTGACGGAACAGCTATACTTCAGTCTATCGCCAATCAGGACAAGTATGCCCTCAATGACGAGGCTAAGCTCAACGCTGACTGCTGCAACCCCGGTGACGGCGTTACGGCGGCAGATGCGCTCACTATCAAGAAGCTCGACGCTGGCGTCATAAAGACTCTGCCCGAGCTCACCGAATAAAGCCTTGTACAGACTATACAGCCACAGAGCGGCTAATGCCTCTCTGCGGCTGTTTTTTTGATAGTATTGCAGTATGTACGCAAGTGTGGTATAATGGAGGCAGATATAGTTTTATGGAGTGTGATACGATATGGACTTGATACCTACCCTGCTGTCTCTTATCGGTCTGGCGGGTCTTATCGCGACAATGGTCTGGGTGCTCGTGCGCGGCAACAACAACCGCGTTACCAAGCTCTTCGTCATTTGTCAGACTTCGGTAATAATCTGGCTGATATCTCAGCTTCTGAAACTGTTCTCGGCAAACACCGAGCAGTTCTGGATAAGCTTCGTCGTGGGAAATGTCGGGATAAGTATGTTTGCGCCGTCGTGGATGATGTTCGCGGCTGAGTATTCCGACTATCGGAACTACCTGCGCAAGCCCTGCCGAGTGCTCCCCGCAATATCGGTCATTTTCTTCCTATGCGTCATAACCAACCCCCTGCACCACAACTACTACAGCGTTTTCGAGTACAGGAACATCGTCTGCGGACGTATCTACTACCTCTCGCAGATAGTTTACTACGTGCTGATCTTCGCGGGCATCTGCCTGATGTTCATCAAACACTCACAGAGCAATCGCCGAATGACGAGCCAGTCGTTGCTGATAGCGGTGGCGATAGCTGTCCCGCTGTGTATCAACACGCTGTCCGTTGTGAAGATAATCAGGACGGAGATAGAGCTCACTCCGCTGTTCTTCGCCTTTTCAGTGGTAATGGTGCTCATAGCCATAAGCCGATACGGTCTGCTTAACGTCAACCGTATCGCTATCAATGACACCATCGACAGCATCGACAGCGCCGTTATCGTCTTCGATGCCGACGATATCATGACCTACAAGAACAAATACGCGGAAACCCTCATCTCCACTGCCACGGGAGCTTCGCTCGACGAGGTAATCGCCGCTGTGAAGGCAAAAACGGGAACCGAGCTCAACAAGAATTTGACCTCCTGCGAGCTGTCGTTCGATGGCGCGTATTACAATATCAGGCAGAATTACTGCACGAACAAAAAGGGCGAACGTATTGCAAGCATCATCATCGTCAATAATGTCTCCGAGTATTACGAGCTCCTCAATACCGAGAAAAAGCTCTCGCTCGAGCAGGAGCGCAACCGTATAGCACAGGAGATACACGACTCGGCGGGACATACCTTCACGATGATAAGCTCGCTCTCGCGCATCATCGACTCCGACCTCGCGGGCAGGGATATCCCCGCTGAGACTGTCGGATACGTCCGCGAGATAGACGGTCTCTCAAGAAGCGGTGTCACTCAGCTGAGATGCTCCATAAACAATCTGCGCTCCGACGAATTCATGACCTCGGTCACAAGGGCGATAAACACGGTGACGTCGGCTGTGCGCGGAGTCGATATCGACGTTTGTATTCAGGGAGAGGAGGACGAGAGCTTCGCATTCTGCATAAACGCTGTCTACGACAACACCCGCGAAACAATAACAAATGCCATGCGTTATTCGGGCGCGGACAGGATAGACGTTATCGTGAAGTTCCGCCCCGATATGCTCGAGCTCTATATCTTCGACAACGGACGCGGCTGTCAATCGATCAGCGAGAACAACGGTCTGCGCGGTATACGCGAGCGGACTGAAGCTCTCGGCGGAACAGTCAAGTTCTCTTCCGTAGAGGGCGAGGGCTTCACGACCATTATAAAAATACCAAAGGCATAGGTGAGCGCAGGCTCCCTATGCCTGTTTTTCCCTGACGGTACAGCTTGAAAAATCCCGCGGAAAATGCTATAATATCATCATCACCAAATGAAAGGATACCCGCTATGCCTAAGCAATTCTGGAAGGGCAGCGCTCTGCTCGCGCCCGTACCCGCCGCGCTCGTCACCTGCGGCACTCCCGATAAACCCAATGTTCTCACTATCGGCTGGACAGGCATCGTCTGCACGCGTCCGCCCATGACCTATATCTCCGTGCGCCCGGAGCGCTACTCCCACGACATTATCCGCGATTCGGGCGAGTTCGTCATCAACCTCACGACCTCTGGTATGGTCAGGGCGACCGACTTATGCGGTGTAAAAAGCGGCAGAGATATCGACAAATTCGCCGCCTGCGGACTGCACGTTCTCCCCGCGCATGAGGTCGGAGCTCCCATTATCGAAGAATGTCCCGTCAGCCTCGAATGCCGCGTCACTGAGAGCAAACTCCTCGGCTCGCATACCATGTTCCTCGCAGAGATAGTCGGTATTGACGCCGATGAACGCTACATCGACAGCAAGGGCAAGCTCAACCTCCAGCAATGCGGGCTCGCCGCCTATGCGCACGGCGAATACTTCGCCCTCGGACGCAAGCTCGGCGACTTCGGCTTCTCTGTCCGCAAAAAGAAAAAGCACAGGAATACATCAAAATAGCAGCTTTACGTCGCTATATCCTCGATGAAGCGTCGCAGTTCCTCCTCCGTCTCCATGACCACGCCCCCACGGAGCTGCTCGCGGTCAAAATCAGGCATGAGCGCTACGTCGTATTCTATAACGCGGTAAGGGGTGGAGCTCCCGCTCTTGAATAGCCCTATCCGCCCGTTGTATTCACGCACCTCGCATACGACTGTCGGCTCAGGTGATGTCACGGAAATGCGGCTCGCAAGTTTCCGGCGTTGTATCGACTGCCCGAGCGTACATATCACTATAAAGCCCGATATTGTCAGTGCCGTCATGAGCATTAAGTATATCCGCTTGTCGAGTGTCCTTAGCATAAAATCTCTCCTTTGCTGAAAGTATTAAGTCTATTATTCGCCTTTTTTGCTAAATTATACAAATCTTTAAAAAAATCTCACATAGCTATTAACAAACGCTTTCAAACGTGGTATAATATACAATGTATAAATATGTACCTTATTCATTTTACAGAAAGGAGTTTTACCGCTTTTGCGGTGACCTGACAAAATGACTGATAGAACACCAAAACGCAGCGGAGCACGCAGGCGTCCCGCCTCTTCGGATATGAGAGGAAGGCGTCCGAGGCCGCAGGGCGCTCCTGCAAGACAGGGCTCTCCCGCTTATGCGCAGGGCGGAGCTCAGTATCCGCAGGGCAGACCCGTCCGCAGACCTGATACTGCTCCGAAGCAGGATTCGGCTCCCAAGAAAAAGAAGAAAAAGAATAAATTCCTCATTGTCCTGAAAAAAATAGGCGCGGCTATCGTTACCACGATGCTGTCGCTGCTGCTCGTAATGATAATCACGGGCACTATCGTCGCTACGGCGCTCACGATATACGTCCTCGACTTTATGGAGGAATCTACGAGCGTTACCTTCGCGACCCTCGAATCGGGCAGCGATACCTACTTCTACGGCACCGATATCGACGAGGAAACAGGTGAGGAAAAGCTGATAGTCCTCAACCATATCAAGACCGACGTTCAGCGTATCCCCATAACTATCGACAAGATACCGCAGGATGTCCGCAATGCCTTCACCTGCACCGAGGACGAGCGTTTCTACTCGCACGACGGTGTCGACTACAAGCGTACATTCTCAGCGTTCCTGAATATGTTCCTGCACTTCTACGATACCGAGCAGGGCGGTTCGACTATCACGCAGCAGCTCATCAAGGCTCTCACGGGCGACGACGAGCACTCCATGCAGCGTAAGATACGAGAGATATTCTCCGCGATGCAGCTCGAAAAGACCTACTCCAAGGACGAGATACTCGAGGAATACCTCAACTATATCGCATTCGGCGGTCCTGTAAACGGCATTCAGCTCGCTTCGACCAGATACTTCGGAAAGGACGTTCAGGACCTCACTATCCCCGAGGCGGCTGTCCTCGCGTCGATACCCAAGAGCCCCGAATACTACGGTCCTAAGGTCGAGACCACCGATGAGGACGGTAACATTATCGTCGACGGTGAGGCTAACAACAAGTTACGTCAGCGCTACGTTCTCTGGCAGATGTACAAGAACGGCGTCATCACCTACGATGAGTATCAGGAATACCTCAATACGAAGATAATCTATACATGGTCGCCCGAATATAAGGAGCTCCACCCCGAGGTCGACCTCGAGGAGCTCGAAACAGAGCAGAAGACCTATACGTGGGAAGTCGACGCCATGATGTACGAGGCGGCTGATATCGTTCAGAAACAGTTCAACCTCGAAACACAGCAAGAGGCTATCGAACGCATCAATAAGGGCGGCTACCGCATCTACTCGACCACCGACCGCAAGATGCAGAAGTACGTCGAGGAAAAGATGCTCGACGTCGGCAACCTCATGGACAGAGGCTTTGTTGCAAGATGGGTCGACCTCGATAACGACGGTGAGGTCGAGGAGGAGATCCCGCACGTTGCTTTCGTCGCGCTCAGATACGACGGCTCGGTAATGTGTCAGGTAGGTAACGTCGGTCCGAAGGTGGGCTCACTCTCAACGAGCTACGCCGTGACCGAGCCGCGTCAGATAGGTTCGACTGTAAAGCCGATAACCACCTACGGTCTCGCCCTTGAAACCGACCTTATCCACTGGGGAAGCGTCTACACCGATAAAGCTATAATGAAAGTTAACGGCAAGGATTGGCCTTCAAACTACTCCGAGAGTTCAGATGTATGGATAAACGGCGGACAGAACTTCATCTACTACTACCTCCAGAGGTCGTTCAATACCGTTCCCGCTCAGCTCTGTCAGGAGCTTACTCCCAAGGCGGTATTCAAGTTCGCGACCGAGAATATGGGTATGATGCTCGACCCCGCCGATGAGGACTTTTCGCCTCTTTCGATCGGTGCGCTCTCATGGGGTATCACTCTCGAGAACCTCGTGAATGCATATATCCCCTACGGAAACCTCGGCGTTTACAATGAGGCTCACATCATCTCCAAAATAGAGGACGGCAGCCATAAGGTCATCTACTCCAACGACGGCAACGCCCGTCAGGCTGTTTCCGCTGAGACGGCTTACGTTATGAACCGCCTCCTCAAGAACGTTATCGACCAGGGTACAGGTACAGGCGCCCGCCTCAACTACAAGGTGCTCGTCGGTAAGACCGGTACCTCGGAGAACTGGCAGAACCTCACATTCGTCGGACTTACGCGTGACTTCGTAAGCGGCGTCACCATAGGCTACCGCGAGTACAACGACTACCTCCAGCTGCCGACTTCGCTCCATTCATCTGAGGTCTGGAAGCGTATCATCGGCGAATACGCGGATACGATGTTCATGGAAACTCCCGTCGACTTCGAGCGCTGTCCTACAGTTATCGACGCTCCGATGTGTACCTCTACGGGCTGTATCGCTGGTTCGAACTGTCCCAAGGGTATAACGGGCTACTGGAAGTCGAGCAATGCGCCTCCGTGCGACGGCGCTCACTATGTAGCTCCCGACCCGACCACTGTTGACCCGAATGCGGGCGGCGGTGACACTCCCGATGACCCGAACGCGGGCGGCGGCGGTGATGTTCCCGTTGACCCGAATGCCGGCGGCGGCGGTGATGTCCCCGTTGACCCGAATCAGGGCGGCGGCTGGGTTGACCCGAATCAGGGCGGCGGCGGTGATGTCCCCGACCCGAATGCGGGCGGAGTATCCGAATGGTAATATAACAGCACAACAGCCATAAAGAAGCCAAGGCTTCTTTATGGCTGTTGCTGAATGAAGAGTGATCAGTTAATGCAGAGCGGACACGAGTGTCCGCCCAAAAATATCAGGCGGCAATTGCGGGCGCACACGTGGGTGCGTCCCTACAAATCAGAACAGGAGGAATTATGAGCGACAAGCTTAGACTCTGCTGTCCATGCCATTTCGGCTTGGAGAGCGTACTCAAATACGAGATAACAAAAATCGGCGGCACCGACCTCACCGTAACCGACGGCAAGATATCTTTCACAGGTGACGAGAACATCCTCGCGCGTGCTAACCTCTGCCTCTCGACTGCCGAACGCGTGCTCATCGAGCTCATCGAGTTCCGCGCCGAGAGCTTCGAGGAGCTGTTTCAGGGCGTGCGCTCGGTGGAGCTCGAACGCTTCATCGGCATCGACGACGCCTTCCCCGTCAAGGGCTACTCCCTCGATTCGGCGCTCCACAGCGTCCCCGACTGCCAGTCTATCGTCAAGAAGGCTGCCGTTGAACGCCTGAAGAGCAAGTACGGCGTGGAGTGGTTCAGCGAATCGGGCGCGACCGTACAGATCAAGTTCAGCATCCTCAAGAACGTGGTGACTCTCTACCTCGATTCGAGCGGTGTGGGGCTCCATAAGCGCGGATACAGGCGCAATTCCAACGCCGCGCCCATTAAAGAGACGCTCGCCGCGGGTATCATCGACCTCGCGCGTGTACGTCCCGACAGCATCGTCTGCGACCCATTCTGCGGAAGCGGTACCCTCCTCATTGAAGCTGCGATGAAGGCGCTGAAGATACCCGTAGGTATCAACCGCCGATTTGCTGCCGAAAAATGGGGCTCTATCCCCTCCTCTGTGTGGCAGGAGGAGCGCAAGAGAGCTATTGACGGTGTTGACCGCTCGGCGGAGTTCCGCGCTATCGGCTTCGATATCGACGACGCTGCTGTCGCCCTCACTCTCGACAATGCCCACAAAGCAGGCATAAAGTCGCGTATAAAGGTCGAGCAGGCTGACATCGACAAGTTCGTGCAGCCCGAGAACTCCATCGTCATCTGCAACCCGCCCTACGGCGAGCGTTTGCTCGAGCTCCGCGAGGCTGAGGACATCTACAGGCGCATGGGACGAGTGCTCGGCAAGGGCGGCAACCGCCAGAGCTACATCATCTCGCCGCATGAACAGTTCGAGCAGTTCTTCGGCTCGGACGCCAAGAAGCGCCGCAAGCTCTACAATGGCATGATAAAGTGCCAGCTCTATATGTACTTCTGATGGAGCGCGAAAAATTGCGGGAATTAGCCGCTCTGATATATCCGTCGCGCTGTCCTGTCTGCGGTGAGGTCATCGGCGCGAACGACTGCTTCTGCGAAAAATGTACCGAGATACTTGTCCGCTGTGAGGAAGATTTTTCCGTCAAAGGCTGTGCGGGAACTGTTGCCGCCTACGAGTATCGCCCGAACATGAAAGAGGCGATAATGCTCATGAAGCGCGGTGTTATGGGAAATGCGCCGTTTGCGTTCGGCTCGGCTGTCGCGGAGCGTATCCTCGAAAAAGGCTTCGATAAGGCTGATCTGCTCATACCTGTGCCGATGTTCAAGTCCGACCTGCACAGACGCGGCGCAAATCAGTCGCAGCTCATCGCGGTGGAGGTCGGCAGACGGCTCGGCATACGCGTGGACGCTAAGTCCGTGGTCAAGAGCGTGGAGACTCTCCCACAGAAGGAGCTTCGCAAACGTGAGCGCGAAGTCAATATGCGGGGCGCGTTCAAGGTGGCTGCTCCCGACGTAATATCCGGCAAAACTATAATTCTCATCGACGACCTCTGTACCACAGGCAGTACCCTCGCCGAACTCGCGTCGGTACTGCTCGAAGCAGGCGCCGCAAAGGTGTACTGCGCATGTGCGTGCAAGGCAGTGAAAAACGACGAAAACGAACAGGAGGATGTAATATGAACGACCACGCTGAATCAGCCTGCAATCTCTTCGCGGAGGGACGCAACTGCGCTCAGGCTGTATTTACCGCATTCTGCGACGTCACGGGGCTCGACGAGGAGCTCGCGCTGAAGCTGTCGTCCTCATTCGGAGGCGGCATGGGGCGTATGCGCGAGGTCTGCGGTGCATGCTCGGCGATGTTTATGGTCGCGGGCATACTCTACGGATACAGCTCAGAGAGCGACGACAAGGAAAAAGCCGAGCATTACAAGCGTATACAGTACCTCGCGGAGGAATTCCGCAGGCAGCACGAGACTATCATCTGCCGTGACCTGCTCAAGGGGCTGAGCGTAGATAAGTCCCCCGTCCCCGACAAGCGCACCGAGCAGTATTACAAGGTCAGACCGTGTATCCGCTTCGTCTGCACTGCGGCGGACGTGCTGGATAAGTATATTGAAGAGAACCCCGTTCGTCCTCTGTAAGGGACGGCTATAATAATCATCGCCGCAGGCGATACCGACATTATTCACCACTCACTATTTACTTTATTACTGATTTGGCGGTATACTTGCAGGCGTTTGGTTATAGTGCGGACGTCCAATGGGAGTCCCTACAAACTCTGAATCTGAGCTCTTTTTCACGGAATGCTCTTGACAAGCTCCTTATAATATGGTATAATCTTAAATTGAAAATGATTATCATTTTCACAAGCTGATACCATTATAAGGAGCTTTTTAATGTTCAGAAAAGTTTTATCCGCTGCGGCTGCTTTAGCTCTCGCAGTTACAATATCAACAGGCTGCTCTGCTCAGTCTCAAGACGACGACAAGCTCAGCATAGTCTGCACCGTCTATCCCCTCTACGACTGGACAAGCCAGATCGTCTCGGGTGCCCCCGACACAGAGCTCACTTACCTCATGAGCAGCGGCGCTGACCTCCACAACTATCAGCCTACAGCCGAGGATATGATGACTATCTCTGACTGCGATGTCTTTATCTACGTGGGCGGGGAATCCGACAAGTGGGTCGAGAGTACCCTAAAAAATGCCCGCAACAAGGATATGAAAGTCATCTCCCTCATGGACGAGCTCGGCAGCAGGCTCCGCGAGGAGGAGCTCAAGGAGGGTATGCAGCCCGAGGACGAGGATGACGAAGACGACGGCGATACCGTGTACGACGAGCATATCTGGCTCTCAGTCCGCAACGCCGAGGACTGCGCAAATGCTATCGCGTGCATACTCGCAGATGCTGACAGCGAACACGCGGGCACCTACAATGACAATGCTTCGGCATACATTGACGAGCTTGAAGCCCTCGACGCCGACTACACCGAGGCGACTGATTCCGCTAAGAACAAGACGCTCATTTTCGGCGACCGCTTCCCCTTCCGTTACCTCGTCGATGACTACGGGCTCGACTACTACGCCGCTTTCAACGGCTGCTCGTCGGAGAGTGAAGCAAGCTTCGAGACCGTCACCTTCCTCGCAGGCAAGTGCGACGAGCTCGGCGCCGAGTACGTGTTCACGATAGACGGCTCGGACTGCTCTATCGCGGACGCTGTCATCGCGAGCACGAAGTCGAAGTCGCAGAAAGTGCTCACTCTCAACTCGATGCAGTCGGTTAAAGCTGCCGACGGCAAGCCTGCACCAAGCTATATCGAATTAATGACCGATAATCTCAACACTCTTAAAGAGGCTTTGAACTGATGGAACAGATAATTTGCAAGGACGCCGCCCTCGGATATGAGGACGGCATCGTCACCGAGGAACTCAATTTCACCGTAAACAGCGGCGATTACCTCTGCATCCTCGGCGAGAACGGCTCGGGAAAAAGCACGCTGATAAAGGCTCTGCTCGGGCTCAAGCCGCACGTTCGCGGAGAAATAAAGTGGGTGAACGGAGCCTCCTCAAAGGAGATAGGCTACCTCCCGCAGCAGACTCCCGTGCAGAAGGACTTTCCCGCTTCGGTACGCGAGATTGTGCTGTCGGGCTGCCTCTCAAAGACGGGGCTGCGCCCGTTTTACAACTCACACGAAAAGGCTCTCGCGCACAAGAATATGCACAGGCTCGGTATCTGCGACCTTGAAAAACGCTGCTACCGTGACCTCTCGGGCGGTCAGCAACAGAGAGTGCTCCTCGCACGGGCACTGTGTGCGACGGAAAAGATTCTCCTGCTCGACGAGCCAGTGACAGGTCTCGACCCGCACGCTCAGAATGACCTCTACGAGCTGATAGCCTCGCTCAACAAGTCGGGTATCACTATCATAATGGTCTCCCACGACATCGGCGCGGCTGTCAAATACGCCTCCCACATACTCCACATCGGCAGAAAACAGCTTTTTTTCGGCACAAAAGATGACTACCTCAAAAGCAGGATAGGTCGCTCATTCATCGAAACGGAGGCTGAGTCAAATGGCTGAAATAATTGAAAAGCTTCAACACTCTTTCTCTTTTTCAATAGTCTGGTACGCTCTGATAGTAGGACTGCTGATATCTCTCTGCTCATCGCTGCTCGGCGTGACACTTGTATTGAAACGCTTTTCCTTCATCGGCGACGGACTCTCGCACGTGGCTTTCGGTGCAATGGCTGTCGCATCGGTAGTAGGTCTCACGAACAACATGTTCATCGTCCTTCCCGTGACGGTCATCGCGGCTGTACTGCTGCTGAGAACGGGGCAGAACACCAAAATAAAAGGCGATGCGGCTATCGCGATGATATCCGTTGGAACGCTCGCGGTAGGTTATATGCTGATGAACATCTTCCCGACATCATCGAATATCTCGGGCGACGTCTGCGGCACGCTCTTCGGCTCGACCCTTATTCTCTCACTCACGCCCTTCGATGTCTGGCTTTGTATCGGAATGTCAACCGTTGTGTTGGTGATCTTCGTCCTGTTCTACAATAAGATCTTCAGCGTCACCTTCGACGAGAGCTTCTCGAAGGCGACGGGTATCAACTCAGACGGCTATAACCTCCTCATTGCGGTTATCACAGCGCTGATAATCGTACTCGCGATGAACCTCGTGGGTTCACTGCTTATCTCAGCGCTCATCATATTCCCCGCTCTCTCGGCGATGAGGCTTTTTAAGAGCTTCCGCAGCGTTATCATCTGCTCAGCGGTGATATCCGTCGTGTGCGCCGCCGCCGGAATGCTCATTTCACTCGTTGCATCGACACCTGTCGGCTCGACCATTGTTTCCGCTGATATCGTCGTTTTCCTCGTTTTCTGGCTTATATCAGCTATTATGGGAAAAACGAAAACATAAGATTTAAAGAAACGCTTACAAAAAGCCCGCCAATAAGGCGGGCTTTAATGTTATTATTTAACATGATACATAAGACGAAGCCGCTTCGCTTCATTAGCGGAAAAGCCAAATTTTTCATAAAATGGAACTTTATCCGGCATCGCTGCAAGTTCAACTGAAATTGTAGTTCCACTAATGCCATTTTTATCAATATAGCGAAGAATTTCATCAATAAGAACACGACCTATCCCGGTGCCCTGATATTCAGGACGAACAATGACATCCTTAATATAATAGCAAAGTCCCATATCACCAATAACACGAGCCATAGCAATTATTTCGTCATTTTCAAACACTGAAACTCTGAAAAGTGAGTGCTCCATCGCAAGCTTAGTCTGCTCAAATGAGGGAGAACTACTCCAAACAGAATCCCAGAGGTCAATAAACTGTTCAACGGTAAGTTCATTGTATTTGATAGTTATATTCATCATTTTAACCTCGAAAATTGAAAACGCGGTTCAGAAAACTGAACCGCGCCTGGTGGGCCAACAGGGACTCGAACCCCGGACCGTCCGGTTATGAGCCGGATGCTCTAACCAACTGAGCTATTGGCCCTGATACAATTAAACGGAAGTCTCCGACTTCCGTTTAACGTTTGTGCTGGCACAGATCTAC
>JAGCHA010000002.1 GCA_017649325.1 Ruminococcus sp. | reverse complement strand
TCCTTATATCCGACGATGATAGTATCCTTTACTCCGCTTATCTCGCACTCGGCATTTCTGAATATAGTCCGCTCTACCTTAGCGCCGCAGCCGCCGTTCTCCCATTTCTGTACCTCGGAACCTGGACGCCACTGGTTGAGACCGTAGTGTCCTGTATAGCATGCCATAGTCTCGGGGAGGTCGAGCACCTTGAGGTTGCAGTCAGTGAGCTCGCCCCAGTCCATATCCTTGACCTTGCTCGGCACCTTTATTTCTTCGAGAGATGTGCACCCCTCGAATGCGCCGCCCCAGATAGTTCCGTAGATTATCTCAACGGATTCGGGTATCTCGACGTGTTTGAGGTAGGTGTTGCCCGCGAAAGCATAAGCCGCGATGAGCTCTGTGCCGTCTGGGATAGTGTAGGAGCTGTCGGTCTTTGCCTGCGGATAGAATTTCAGCGTCTTCATATCCTTGCTGAAAAGTACGCCGTCCTCAGAGGCGTAGACCTTATTTGCAGGGTCAACATTTACGGCGGAAATGGTCTCGTGGTCGAGCACGTATTCGCCTATCACCTCGACAGAGGCAGGGATATTGAGCTCGCTGATAGCGCCCTTGCAGACGAAGTACCACGGTATCTGTTTTGTGCCATCCTTGATGGTCACCTCTGCGGGAGTCTCTGAGCCCTTGTATGCAACAGCAGTAGTGCCGCTGTAGAGTACGCCGTCGGGAGCCTCCTTGTACCACTTGGTCGTATCTATCCACGACTTCTCGAAGTAGGAGAGGCTGCCGTTCAGCTCAATATCTGCGAGCGAATCACAGCCTATGAAGCCATTGAATTGCCAGTCAAGGTCAGTGCCCTTGCCGAGCTTTACTGATGTGACCTTTTTGCAGTTCTCGAATGCAAGTCCGCAAACAGTGAGCTTGATATCGTCGTCGGTTGTGAACTCGCCCTCATAGCCCTCGGGGAGAGCGATGAGGTCACGGTGTTCAACGTTCTCATATCTGGGTCCTCCAGTTTCCTCGTCGTAGCCCACAAATTCATTCCATGTGTAGCGTCTGCAAAGAGCGCCGTTTACCGAGAAGTAATAGGGGTTATCCTTGTCGACGTTGAAAGCGGTCAGCGAAGGCATATCCGAGCAGAAGTATTTGTCCATATATGTAAGGCTTGCGGGGATATTGATGACGGTGATATCGGGGTTGCCTCTGAATACCGCGCTCATCGACTCAATATCCTCGGGTATCGTCACCTCGCCTGTAAGGTGCTTGAGCACCTTTATCGCCTTGCTCTTCGGAACGTATTTTTCCTGCTCGCTGTCATAGCGGTAATCGCCATTTTTATCAATGAGGAAATCGCCGCTTACCTCGAAGTTCTCGCTGCCTTCCTTGGTCTTGATGCCGCAGGTGTCGGGGATATTGATAGTCTCGAGGCTTGACAGGTACTTCGGAAGCGTGACAGATGTCACCTTGTCCTTCCACGCAGAACCGTGGATATCGAGTCCCTCGACTTTTGTGCCGTCTATCTCATCGGGGATAACGACGTCGCCCTTGACGGAGCCGTCAAAGCCGAATATCTCAGCATAGGTGACCTCAGTGCTTATCCTGTTCCTGTTTTCGTCGTACTTGTAGTTTCCGTTTTCATCGTATTCGTACTTGGTATATTTATCCGTATAATACTTGAAGCCGTTATAGGTCTTGAACTTGGTGTGCTTTTCGGAGAAGAGGATATCAACTCTTCTTGAAATGCCTATATCCGAGAAATCGTCGGGAACGGTGAGCGAGCTGAGCGCGCTCAGGTCAGCACCCCAACTTATACCATTAATGGGTATGCCGTCTATCTCTGTGGGCAGTACAAAGTCTTTGGGAGCGTTGCTGTTGATACGCTCTAACTCCAGCGTTGTCTGTTCCACGTATTCGTAGGTGCCGTCGTCCTTCTCATTGCGGACGTTGCTGATGTTTTTTGAATAAACCACGCCGTCTTTGAGAATGAAATTTTCATTGCCTTCGGGAATGATGATATCGACATTTGCGGGAACGTAGTCGATGCCGCTCCGGAATGCCTTTGTGACCGTTATTGACCTTACATTGCTGAGGTCGGCATCGCGGAAGTTCCAGCCTATTTCTTTGACGGGCATTCCGTCTATCTCGTCGGGCAGCACGATATCGCCCGCAGCCTCGCCCTCGAAGCCTGTTATCGAGGCGCAGTAGACTGTCACGTTTGAGGTCGTGCCGTCGTCGTTCTCAACGGTTTTAGAGCCGTCGTAGCTTTGATAGTAGGTGAATGACGTGGGCTGGACCGTGACAACAGTCTCCTCTGCCGCAAATACCATAGATACGCACTTCTGTACTACGGTTGACGGCGTGAATGCGCCGACTGCTGCCATTGCGGTGGTGACAGCAAGAATTTTCCTCCAATTCATGAATTGACCTCCTTAGTACTTGACATCGTTATTTTATAATAACAATATAAATATTATATCACTCTATATTAAAAAATGCAAGAGACTATGGCAAAATAATGGAAAAAAAGACAAATCAATGCAATTTACTTGTGATTATTACAAAAAACAGCCGAATATTGCGGGCTTTAGCGTGGTAAAGTGACAAATGTAACATTTATTGTGATTCTTGTAATCTTTACAGAAATTCTAAAATGTTGTAAAATCATATATGCTCAGGTAATGTTTTTTTTATTTTCGGCTCGGCACTCGGTCGGGTCTCTTTTAAGATATGTTGGGGGTAAAAACTTAAAAATGGACAACAGGACTATCAGAGGCGATTTTTTTAGGTATATTTTCGCTAATATCATCAGTTCGATAGGTGTTTCGGTGTATATCCTTATCGACACCTTTTTCATCTCGAAGGGCATGGGGGCGGACGGTCTTGCCGCGCTAAACCTTTCACTTCCCGTTTTCAGCTTCCTTAACGGCTTCGGACTTATGTTCGGTATGGGCGGCGGAAGCATTTTCTCCATGCTCTATTGCAGGACCGAGCGCAGAGAGACCGATAGGGTATTCACAAACGCTTTCTTCTGTTTTGTGCTCACCTCCGTTCTCTTTGAGGCGGCGGGGCTCTTCCTCTCGAGGCAGATAACACACATTCTCGGAGCCGATGAGAGCGTTTTCGCCCTCTCGCACGACTACCTGAAGACAATACTGCTCTTCTCACCTGCGTTCCTGCTCAACAATCTGCTGGTATGCTTCCTGCGCAACGACTGCGCTCCGAAGCTCGCAATGTTCGGCGTACTCAGCGGAAGCCTTGCGAACGTGGTGCTCGACTACGTTTTCATATTCACTTTGGATATGGGAATGAGAGGAGCGGCGCTCGCGACAAGCATTGCTCCCTTTGTGAGCTTGGGAATCATGAGCCTGCACTTCATTACAGGCTGGAATGCGTTCAGCCTGCGGGTGATGCGTCCGTCATGGAGCAGCATCAAGGAGATAGTCTCGCTTGGACTTCACGCGTTTTTCACCGAGGTCTCGGGAGGACTGGTCATACTCGTTTTCAACTTCGTTATCTACCGCCTTATGGGAAATACAGGCATTGCCTCATACGGCGTCATAGCCAATATCGCGATAGTGTTCACGGCAGTTTTCATCGGTCTTGCGAGCGGCGTTCAGCCGCTGATGTGCCGTTATCACGGGCGCAGTGCGGATTCCGCTATAAAGTATCTGCTGCGGCTGTCAGTGACGACCTCTGTCATTCTTGCAGTATTGTCTTATGTTATGGTGTTTGTTCACACCTCGCTGATAGTGAGCGTATTCAACAGCTCAGACGACGGAAGAATGCGTGAGATAGCCGAGAGCGGACTCAGAAGCTACTTCCTGTATATGCCGTTCATGGGGGTCAACGTGATAATGTCGGTATTTTTCTCCGCAGACGAAAAGCCGCACATAGCACAGGTGATATCCCTGCTGAGAGGTACGTTACTCGTCATACCTGCCGTATTTCTTGCATATATCCTCCACAGCATAGGGCTTGTATGGCTGGCTGTACCGATATCCGAGCTCATCACCACTGTGACCGCCTTCTGTATCTACATCATCAGACAGAGAAGAAGCCAGGAGGTATATACGGCTATGACTCTGTCGCAGACAAAAAAGATAATCGCCAGGAATTGACCTCCTTCCCTGTATCTATGAAGAAAGACGCACGCTCAGCGTGCGTCCTTCTTTTTGGATTGACAATTCCGTGTATTTGGTTTATAATTTGATTGTTATAAAAACGTACAGGAGGAATGTCTATGCCGCCGCCGAATGGCAGACTCGGTCCGGGTTACCTGACCGATGAAGAAAAAAAGAACAAGCCGAAAGTGACAAAAAAGCTCATAAAGCGTATATTCTCATACCTGCTTCCGTACAAGCTGCAAATGCTCTTCGTTCTTGCAGCGATACTCTGTTCGGCTGTACTTACTCTGCTGCCGTCGGTGCTGACAGGACGGATAATCGACGAGGGTCTCATCGCGCAGAATATGCGTGCGCTTGTGCTGTACATACTGCTCTCGTTCGGAGTAACTCTACTTGCGAACCTCATAGGTATACTCGAGAGCTACCTCAATACGTGGATAGCTCAGCACATCACGTTCGATATGCGAAACTCTATGTACGCTCACCTGCAAAAGATGTCCATGCGCTTCTTTACAAGCAATAATCAGGGCGATATCATCACACGCATGACGAGCGATATCTCAGGTGTTCAGCAGATAATCACAAGCACCCTGACAAGCATAATCTCGAATACTATCACGCTGACCGTCGCATTGATACTGATGTTCAGCGAAAACTGGAAGCTCGCTCTCGTAGGCATTGCGGTAGTGCCGCTGTTCGTTATCCCGACGAGGAGCGCGGGCAAGCGCCGCTGGTCGATAACGAAAGACTCGCAGGCTTGCAGCGACGAGATAAACGGCATACTCAACGAGACCCTTTCCGTCAGCGGACAGCTACTCGTGAAGCAGTTCGGCATGGAGAAGAAGGAGTATGACCACTACGAGTCGGTCAACCGCAAAATGATAGGGCTCAACATCAAGGAGAGTATGGCGGGCAGATGGTTCCGCATGGCGCTCGGAACTTTCACAAACATCGGTCCTATGCTGATATACCTCGTCGGCGGTATCATAATGATGCGCTTTGACAAGACGATAACCGTAGGACAGATAAGCGTTCTCGTGGCACTGCTCGGCAAGATGTATATGCCCGTGAATCAGCTCCTGAACATACAGGTGGACTGGATACGCTCTATGGCGATGTTTACCCGTATCTTCGACTACTACGACATGAAGCCCGAAATAGAGAATGCTCCCGATGCTGTTCGTCCGAGCTCCGCTGAGGGAGAGGTCGAGTTCCGCAATGTGCGCTTTTATTATGAGCCTGAGCGCGAAATACTTCATGATATCAGCTTCAGACTCAGCAAGGGCAAGTGCATTGCTATCGTCGGACCGTCAGGATCGGGCAAGAGCACGCTCATAAATCTTATCCCGCGATTTTATGATGTCATCGGCGGCAGTGTGCTGTTCGACGGCAGTGATGTCCGCAGCCTTGACCTCAGTTTCCTCCGCGAGAACATCGGTATTGTCAGTCAGGAGACCTACCTCTTCAACGGTACGATACGCGAGAACCTGCTCTATGCCAAGCCAGACGCCACAGAGGCGGAGCTCATCGAGGCGTGCAAGCGTGCTAACATCTACGACTTCATCGAGAAGCAGGAGACGGGGCTTGACACAGTTGTCGGCAACCGTGGCTTGAAGCTCTCGGGCGGCGAGAAGCAGCGCATATCTATTGCTCGTATACTGCTGAAAGACCCCGCTCTGATGATATTCGACGAGGCGACCTCAGCTCTCGATTCCATATCCGAGCAGAAGATTCAGGACGCGATAGAGCCTCTCATCGCCTCGCGCACGAGTATACTCATCGCCCACAGACTCTCTACGATTCTTGCTGCAGACGAGATACTCGTCATCAAGGACGGCGAGATAGCCGAGCGCGGCACTCATCAGGAGCTCGTCGGAGCGGGCGGCGTGTATACTCAGCTCTACGAGACGCAGTTCAGCAAGGCGACTGAGCATATTCAGCCTGAATTCAGCTACTCAGAGGGCGAGAGCTGAAAATGAGAGTGATAAAGACATCTTTATCATTCTCGCTAAATAATAAAGAAGAATAGCAGAATCGCCTGAGGCGATATGTTCTGAGAAGCGTGCCGCAAGGCACACCGAAATTATTCTCTATTCTTTCTTATTTAAAACAGCCATAAAGGAAAGCATATCCTTTATGGCTGTTTCGTTTATTATTACTCCGTTAATATCTTCACGTCTCCCGATGATGTGTCTATCTCGAGCTTGTTCGTACCGTCGCCGCAAACGTAGGTATCGTCCTTCTTCGTGAAGGGAATATCACAGTCAAAGCTGCCCGACGAAGTGTCTATGTCAGCTGTGAAGTCCGCATCCTTCGGCAGCCACAGCGTTATATCGCCCGATGATGCGTCCATTTTTATCTCGGAGGGCATTGCTCCGAGGCGAAGCTTGACATCTCCGCTCGACGAATTCGTGCTTATCTTCTCGGCGCTCTTTATGTCAATTTCTGCCTTGCCCGAGGAGCAGTCGGTGCGAAGCTCCGTGACAGTCTCTGCTTCGAGGTTTATGCAGCCCGATGAGGTGTCGATGTTTATCTTGTCGGACTCGCCTGTCTGTGTGAGGTAAATATTGCCCGACGAGGCGTCAATGTCGAAGACATCGGCGGAGCAGCTGTCGAGCTGTGCTGCTCCCGAGGAGGTATCAATGCTGAAATTCTCGGCGTAGATACCGTCGAAGTGCGAGCCCGCCGACGAGCCGTCGTAGCGCAGGTTTTTCAGCTCAGTATTCTTTGGGAGCTTTACTTCGAGCTTCTTTTCGGCATTTTCAAGATTGAAGTTTGTGCCCGACTTGCAGTAGCGGATATGCAGTGTGCTGCCGTCGAGCCATGTGTGTACCTGCTGAGCCTCATTCAGCTCGACGTTGCAGGTCTCGGTGACAGTGACAGTGTCCTTGTCATGGCAGGAAACGTCCACATTGCCGGCGCTCCAGTCGATATCGAGGTCGGTTATCGCGGCCGTGGTCTCGAAGTCTCCCGCAGAGTAGTTCCCTGCGTGGTCGTATACATTGACGTTGTAGCTGAGTACGCAGCTCGTGAGCGGGAATATCATTGAAGCAGCAGTAAGTGCAGTCATTATTTTAGCAGCAGTTTTCATTTTTTTATCTCCTTTTTATCCTTATTGGCAAGTTTTATGGCTCCGATCACCGCGAATACTGCGGCAATAACAGTTCCGAGCACGAGCACGCTCCAGCATATCACGCTGTTGAGGCTGTCGGTCGTCGTGAGGGAGGCGTCAAATGCGGGGAAATACAGTCCGTCGCCGAGTATGAGGTAGACGATAGTGTCGTTGAAAAAGTATATCAGCGAGCCTGCAAGTATGCATGAGGCGGCTTTGAACAGCCCGTTCCACTTGGGATAGCGTATCAGCGCGAATATCGCCCACATGAATATCAGGAACGGCAGTGAAAATGCCGCAGCATAGCGGAAGAAGCTGAGTGAGCCTGCCTTTATGCCTATGCAGAGCATCATCAGTGCATAGGTCAGAGTGATAGTGCCTACAGCCATCAGCCCCTTGTTGTTACCAAGGAGTTTCGCGGCGGACTTGCTGAAAACGACGAATGGCATCAGCGGTATCGAGAGCCCGAACAGCGTTGCCGACGCCGCGATGAAGAACCAGCTTCCGTGCGAGTATATGCAGCATACCGCATAGAGCAGCAGCAGGCTCGCGGTGAAGGAGCCGACTGTCCACAGGAAGCGGTTGTCGGGTACCATCAGCGGCACCACGATGAGCGATGCGGGTATCAGCATTGCCGCAAGCACGATGAAGAACCAAGTAAGTCCCGCACCAGTTGCAATGTTGACTATGAGGCAGACAAGTATCGGCAGCGCGAATAATGCTCCGATTATGCAGCCCGCTATGGCTGTGCGGCGCTTGAAGAACTTCGCCTGCTTGGAGATGACCTCGGTGCGTTCCTTGGCAATAGCTTTGTCGATAGCGGTGTCGCATTTCTGCATATCCGCGAGCAGTCCCGAGCAAGCCTGACACTCGCTGAGGTGCTGCTCGACTGCTTCTTCGCTCGACTTGCTGCACGCCTTGTCGATATAAAGCGGCAGCAGGTCGGCTATCATATCACAGTTATATTTCATTCTTATCCATCCTTTCCTTGAGCTTCAGTCTGGCGCGGTGATAGGTGACGCGTGCCCATGTTTCGGTCTTTTGGAATATCGCTCCTATCTGAGTGAACGACAGCTCGCCGAACACGCGCAGCTCAAAGACTTCCTTGTACGGCTCTTCCATGTCGTGCAGCAACATATGTATCCTGAATGACGTCTCGGAGTCGGTAATGCTCTGCTCTATATCGGTGTTGATGTCTGCGAGAGGCTCGTCAGGCTCTTCCTGATATCGTGAATTGCGCCGCGTCTCGTCGATAAAGACGTTCTTCGCGATAGCGCACAGCCATGAGAGACACTCGGATTCGCCGCGGAAGGTCTGCTTGGTGGTCATTGCCTTGAAGAAGGTCTCCTGAGTTATCTCCTGAGCTTTGTGGCTGTTCTTTGCGAGGGTCATCACGTAGGAATACACCTGCATATAGCAGGTCTCGTACAGCTTTTCGGCAGTCTTTTTGTCCAATCATCGCACCTCCTTCCTTGGCTTCTGTTGGTTAGACGGACTAAGTACAGAAACGTTACAAAGTATTTCAAAAAATTTCAAAAAATCTTTTTGCAGGAGTTAAAGCCTTCCTGATAGCCATTCCCACAGCGCATAACAGCTTTGCCGCCGACTCAAAGCCGACGGCAGTTTTGTATCTGTT
>JAGCHA010000104.1 GCA_017649325.1 Ruminococcus sp. | reverse complement strand
GGTATAAGGTCTACTTTGAAAATAACGGAGCGTACAGCTCCGCCGAAAGGACAGCTTAAATGGCAAGTTTGGTAACATATAAATACATCAAGCAGAATCCCGACATAATGGAGTATATTCAGCGTGCCGACAAGACTCTCGAAGCTATGGGCTATACAGAGCACTCTTTCCCGCACGTTGAACGCGTTGCAGCAACGTCTGCGATGATACTTGAGCGCCTCGGCTACGATGAGCGCACTATCGAGCTCGCGCGTATCGCCTCGATGATGCACGACATCGGCAACGTCATCAACCGCATCGACCACGCTCAGAGCGGCGCTGTTATGGCGTTCCGTCTGCTCGACAACCTCAGTATGCCCGCCTCGGAGATATGCTCCGTCATCGCCGCGATAGGCAACCACGACGAGGGTACGGGTATGCCGCTCGACCCTATCTCCGCAGCTATGATAATCGGCGACAAGACCGATGTCCGCAGGAGCAGAGTCCGCAACAACGACCTGCTCACATTCGATATCCACGACCGTGTCAACTATGCGGTCGAGCTCTCAAAGGTACACTTCAACGACGACAACACCTCGATAATCCTTGAATTACAGATAGATACGGAGATTTCTTCGGTCATGGAATACTTCGAGATATTCATGAACCGTATGCTCCTTTGCCGCAGAGCGTCGGAGTTCCTCGGCGTGCAGTTTGAAATGATGATGAACGGTAGCAAGATACTGTAAAAGATAACGGAGGTAAAAAATATGCAGTCAGAATATCAGCATCTCATCGACCTCAACGACTTTCCTGTGGCTTGGTGGAAAAAGCTCATCGAGCTCGGTGAGGATATCAAGAATGACCCCGTCAAGTATGCTCACGAGTGTGAGGGAAAGGTCATGGCGACCCTCTTCTACGAGCCCTCCACGCGTACACAGATGTCCTTCCAGACCGCTATGCTACGCCTCGGAGGCAGGATAATCGGCTTCGATAATCCTGCAAATTCATCAGTCGCAAAGGGCGAGACTATCAAGGATACCACCAAGATAGTCAGCAGCTACGCCGATATCCTCGTTATCCGTCACCCTGTCGCGGGTGCTGCAAAGGCGGCTTCGCTGACGGCTGACTGTCCCGTCATCAACGCGGGCGACGGCGGTCACCTCCACCCCACGCAGACTCTCACAGACCTGCTCACGCTCAAAATCGAGAAGAAACGGCTGTCGGGACTCACTATAGGTATGTGCGGCGACCTCATCAATGGCAGAACTGTTCATTCGCTCTGCAAGGCACTGAGTATGCTCGAAAACAACAAGTTCATTTTTATCTCCACTCCCAAGTTGAAAATGCCCGTCTACATTAAGGACATCATCAAGGCTAACGGCAGTACATATGAGGAAGTCCACACACTTGAAGAGGCGATAGGTAAGCTGGACGTGCTCTATATGACGCGTATTCAGCAGGAGCGCTTCGACAGCGAGGAGGAGTACCTCGCACAGAAAAATACCTATGTTCTCGACAAGAAGAAGATGCAGCTCGCAAGGCAGGATATGATAGTTATGCATCCGCTGCCGAGAGTTGACGAGATAACTGTAGAAGTCGATGAGGATCCGCGTGCTATGTACTTCACGCAGGCGAAATACGGCGTATTTGCGAGAATGGCACTGATAATGATGATCCTCAGTGACAAGAAGAGCTCCGAGACCTTAAAGGGTAAGATATACGGCGGCGTGCGTTGCGATAACCCACGCTGTATCACCAACCACGAAGAATATCTTCCTAAGAGTTTCCGCTCGGGCGGGGACGAAACTCTCCTCGAATGCGAATACTGCGACGAGAGAAAGCTCATATAACCAGAGACTCTGTCTCTGGACTATGGCAGAGCTTCTTAGAACCTTTGTTTGCGTTGTAGTTTATCAGCAGCGGAAGTAATCTCTGCGTTTTTTAGTAAAGAAAACGGTCACCATTTCGGTGACCGTTACTCTTTTACACTATTGCATACAGATTCGTTTCCCATGCGGGGATATAGAGCTGATGCCTGATATAGAGCTTGTAATTGGGATTTATCGTCTTGAGCAAGAGCGGAAGCTCGAAGATATCCTCGTTCCTGTGGTAGAGCGAGACCATCATCTTCGGCGAATTGCGGGCGATATTCTGGGAAGCTCCCCATATAGCCTCGCGCTCGAATCCCTCTACGTCCATTTTTATTATTGTAGCTGCGCGCTTTCCGAGAATGCTGTCGACGGAGCGAGCTTCGACCGTTGTCTCCGCAGTAGCTGAAATAGCCGACTGCCTGCCAGCCTTGGAAGCGAACGGTAGCTCGGTATCCGTGCTCCACACGGCGGCGTTGAACGCGTAGACATGAGGCATACCGTCCACGAATTTAGCAAGCTTTTTGAAGTTCTTCCTGTCGGGCTCGAGAGCGTATATCGCAGCGTATCTGCCATGGGTGAACTCGAGCATCTCTCGGATAGTGTCGCCGTTGTAAGCGCCGAGGTCGACGTATGTCTCGTACATATGTGGCTTTATAATATCCTTGTATATCTCAGCCTTGGGAGTAGTGACGCTTGTGAGATAGTCGATATTGCCGCTTATCTTGAAGTTGATGATATTGGCGTAGACTTTGCGTGAGTAGTCGTCCGCGAGGCTGTCATACACCTGCTGTATCTTCTCAGCGTTCTCGACGCAGTATTCATATGTGAACAGACCGCCGCCCGCTACAGGTACATCGGGAACGAGCAGGGGATGCTTGGCAGCAATCTCGTGGATCTTGTCGACTATCTCCTGATAGCCTGCCGCGAAGGCAAGTACGACTACGAAATCGTCGACCATTTCTTCTATTTCTGACAGCTTGTGTACTCGATAGCCCTCAAAGGAGTGACCGCGCACAAAATCATCACTTGCGAAAATGCCAGAAAGAACTATACCTTTTTCTCTGAAAACGGACATTATCTTCAAAGCTCCGTCACCCATACCGTAGATGAAGATAGGGCGGGTCTCAGCTTTGAGCTTATCCCATGTTGAAACTTTTTCTTTTATGAAAGGTAACATTTTTATACTCCGAAAGCTCAATAGTCGTAGTGGTCATGGTCATAATCGTCGTGGTCGTGATCGCAGTGGTCTCCGTGCATGATACCGACCATATCTCTGCCGCGAATGCCGTATCTGTCGCGCATACGGTTGAGATACTTGTCTATTAGGTTGGATACCTGACGGACGTTCTTAACGCAGTGAACGATCTTCGTCGGGGTATCGGCGTCCTTGGAGTGGATAGTGATAGTACCGCAGCCGAACATACGCTGGAAGAGCGGTCTGCTGACAGACTTGTCGATTATTTTGTACAGGTCTATCTCGTCCTCCTTTACAGTGAGGAAGCCGACCTGAGTTATGAATTTGGTTTCAGTGAGGTAATAGCGCGTGAACGACCACGGGAGCCCGAAAAGCGTTCTTTTTTTGTCAGTCCAGACGTAGTCGATATCTTCTCTTGCCATGATGAGACCTCCTTAAAAGTGGAATAGTATTTCACTATACTATTTTACCACAAAAAAACTGATTAGTCAACATCTTATGGCATATTTCCAGTTGTCGGAGGCGCATATTGAAAAGACCCGCAGTTTATAACTGCGGGTCTTGGTATTAATCATTCGATTTGTTATTTGAGTCGGATTCGGCAGATTCTTCGGTTTTCGGAGCTTCCTCCTTGACCTGTTCTTCCTTTTCGATATCAGCTTCGGTTATCTCACCCTTCATCAGGCGCTCGAAGTCGTCGCCGTTTATCTTTTCGAATTTGAGCAGATACTTTGCGAGAAGATGCATTTTCTCGGTATTAGCCTTGATTATCACTTTGCACTCAGAGTAAGCCTTCTCTATGATAGCCTTGACTTCTTCGTCTATCTCTGCCGCGATAGCCTCACTGTAATTCTTGGTGTGACCGTAGTCCTTGCCGAGGAAGACCTCATCGCTGTCAGAGCCGTAAACGACTGTTCCTATCTTATCGGAGAAGCCGTATTTTGTTACCATACTGCGTGCAACATTAGTAGCCCTTTCGATATCATTTGATGCGCCCGTGCAGATATCGTCGAGGAATATCTCTTCCGCAACTCGTCCGCCGAGCAGCATTATGATGTTCTCGCGCATCTGATTTCGCGAGACGTGTCTGTCATCTGTATCGGGACGGGTCACCGTCAGACCAGCCGCCATGCCGCGCTGGATTATCGTTACCTGATGCACCTTATCCTGCGTGGGGAGGTTATACGCCGCAACAGCGTGACCTGCCTCGTGGTAGGCAGTGACCTTCTTGTCGTGTTCGGTGACGATACGCGACTTCTTTTCGGGACCGGCGATAACTTTAAGTGTAGCCTCTTCGATGTCCTTCTCGGTGATAGCCTTTCTGTTATTGCGGGCTGCGAGGAGAGCTGCTTCATTGAGGAGATTCTCGAGGTCTGCACCTGTAAAGCCCTGTGTTGTCTGCGCAATGACTTTGAGGTCAACGTCAGGACCGAGGGGCTTGTTCTTTGCGTGGACTTTGAGGATATCCTCTCTGCCCTTGACATCGGGATATCCGACAACTATCTGTCTGTCAAAACGGCCCGGACGAAGCAGGGCAGGGTCGAGAATATCGCGGCGGTTAGTAGCAGCGATAACGATAACGCTTTCATTGCCTGTAAAGCCGTCCATTTCAACGAGGAGCTGATTGAGGGTCTGCTCGCGCTCGTCGTGACCGCCTCCGAGTCCTGCACCTCTGTGGCGGCCTACGGCGTCTATCTCGTCGATGAAGATTATCGAGGGAGCGTGCTTTTTAGCCTGCTCGAAGAGGTCGCGCACACGTGAAGCTCCGACGCCGACGAACATCTCAACGAAGTCCGAGCCCGATATCGGGAAGAACGGGCAGCCTACCTCGCCTGCAACAGCTCTTGCGAGGAGGGTCTTACCTGTACCGGGAGGGCCGAGGAGCAGTACGCCCTTCGGAACTTTAGCACCTATGCTTGCGTATTTGTTGGGATGTTTGAGGAAGTCGACTATCTCCTGCAATTCCTGTTTTTCCTCATCTGCACCCGCCACATCCGCGAATGTAGCCTTGCGGGTGTCGGCCTGTGCTTTCAGAGTAGCCTTGCCGAAGGAGGTATACTTCCCGCCGCCGCTGCTCTGCTTCATCAGGAAGTAGAGTATGCCGATACCGAGCAGCACCGTGAGTACCACGGGTACTATCGAATAGAGCCATGTTCTGTCGGTTATCTTGATGTAGTCCTGTTTAAGAGGCTCATCATGGTTTGCGTTGTAGTTCTGACGGTAGTCCTTGGTGTCCATGAGGAAGATGTCCACATTGGGAACATTGTACTTCTTCTTTCCTTCCTCGCCGTCAAGCTCGTAAGTGAGTTCTCCCGTACCGAGGTCGAGCTCATAGTAGGACACGCGGTAGTTGTCGAAATACTCGATAATGGTAGTATAGTCGACGTGCTCGGCATTGTCTGCGAACTTTGAGCTTACGAAATAGATACAGAAAACTGCGATGAGTATGATAAAGATGTAGGTAAGTATGCCTTTATTTCTTCTTGGTGTCAATTGATCCACTCCATTCCTGTTTATCATTCACGACTGAAATGACAAACAGCCGCTTAGTATTCCCGTCGGGAGCGACGCGCTGAGCGATACCGAGCTTCTCGGCGAAAACAGTACCCTCACTGTCCTCGATGAAGTGAAGAGTGCTTCTCTCCTCGGGCGGGATCTTTTCATTGATTAGTTTTTTCACGGACGAGCGGAAGTCACGTCCGCGGAGCTGTATCTTATCGCCGTTCCTACGGCTTCTAAGCACAGCTTCACCTTTTATTTTATCATAATCCAACACGTAAAATGTTAATTTTTTGTTAACATCTCGCCGCTTATCGTATTCTTCCTTGCCAATAAGCTCGCATATCAGTGTTACACCTCTGAATATTGAGTTTTCACCGACCTTCAGCGGAGCCGATGTCTCCTCGGGAGCTTCCTTCACGGGGATAACTTTCAGTTCTGCGGAATTGCCGTCCGAGATGAAGTAGATATCTCCTGAAACACTGAGCTTTCCGCCGTGTACGAGTATCTGCTCGCATTCGCGCAGCCTCTCGTGCGAGACGGGCAGTCTGTTCCTGACAAGCAGTCTTGATATGCACCGCGAACGTATCACGGTGTCGTATCCCGCGAGTCCCGTCAGCTTATTTCCCGACAGGCACTCATGCTCGGCGGAGTCCGTCATCGCCTCTATATAGGCGTTTTCGTCGCGCAGACCGTCCACCGAGCTGATGAATGTTGAGTTCAGCGACGGATTTATATCTCGCAGTAGCGGGATGATGCGGTGGCGTATCTTATTGCGGGTGTAGTCGTCGGAGAGGTTAGTGCTGTCGGTGACGAATTCCTGACCGCAATCGGCGAGAAAAGCCTCTATTTCGGCACGTGTGACTGCAAGCATGGGACGCACGATGTTCCCTCGGACGGGAGGTATCCCCGCAAGTCCTTTCAGAGCCGTACCTCTTGCGAGGTTTAGCAGTACGGTTTCGAGGTCGTCGTCAGCATTGTGAGCCGTGGCTAACAATTTGCCCTGAGTATTTCTGCGGAAGATATCATATCTGAGCTCGCGCGCGGCAAGCTCGGTAGAGAGCGACTTCTCAGCCGCATATCCGCTGACGTCACACCTCTCCGCGGTGAACAGCACTCCGAGCCTCTCGCAGAGACTGCGGCAGAACTCTTCATCGCGGTCGCTCTCACTGCCGCGCAGACAGTGGTTGACGTGTAGGGCTTCGACCTGTATCCCGAGCCTTTCGCGGAGCTCGCAAAGACTCAGTAAAAGACAAACGCTGTCTGCGCCTCCCGAGAGACCGCAGACAACGATGTCGCCGCTGTTGAACATATTGTATTTATGCGAGAGCTTAACGATTTTTTCTAACATATTATCCCTCGGGCGGAGTAGAAGTGTCCATATTGGAGAATCGGGTGAACTGACCGTCCCATATGAGCTCGACCGAGCCGACTTCACCGTGACGGTTCTTGGCGACGATACACTCGGAAACGTTCTGGCGCGTGCTCTCCTTGTTGTAGTACGCGTCGCGGTAGAGGAAGAGAACGATGTCGGCGTCCTGCTCGATAGAACCCGATTCACGCAGGTCTGAGAGCATCGGGCGCTTGTCGTTTCTGCTTTCAACTGCACGCGAGAGCTGTGACAGGAGCACGACGGGAACGTTCAGCTCCTTAGCCATTACCTTCAGCTGACGTGTTATCTCGGAGATGACGGTAACACGGTTGTCTGACTTCGAGGTCGATTCCATGAGCTGTAGATAGTCGATAATGACGAGTCCGAGGTCTTTAACTCGGCGGAGCTTCGCCTTCATCTGCTGTACTGTCATGCTGGCGGTATCGTCTATATACATAGGGAATGTGCTGAGGTAGGCGGCGCTTGCGGCAAGTCTTGCCCATTCGTCGCTCTGTATGCGTCCGTTTCGGAGCGAGCTCGACTCAACGAGCGCCTCCGTTGAGAGCAGACGCGTCGCGAGCTGCTCTTTGGACATTTCGAGGTTGAATATAACGACGTCCTTGGCGTTCTCCCTGCGAGCGACGTTTGTAGCGATATTCATCGCGAATGAAGTCTTGCCCATACCGGGGCGGGCAGCGATGATGATGAGGTCTGACTTGTTCAGACCAGATGTTATCGTATCAAGGAGAGTATATCCCGTCTTTGCACCGACGTACTTGTCCTTGTCCTCACCTGTTATCTTGCCGAGACGATCGTATGCCTCAAGGACGGCGTCGCCGATGGGAGCAAGCCCCTGTACGCTTCTGCCTTGTCTTATATCGTAGATACGCTGTTCAGCGGAGTCGAGCAGGAGGGATGCGTCCTGTTCGCCTCCGTGTATCTCCTCGAGGATGGTTTTCGCGGTATAGCCGAGGCTTCTTATGAGGTATTTGTCCGCGACTATCTTGCAGTAGCTTTCGATATTCTCGGTCGTAGGGAGGGTATTCGCTATCTCAGCGAGGTAGCGTCTGCCCTCGGCAGGCGACTCGAAAATATGCATTTTCTCGGCTTCGTTCAGCACAGTTACGATGTCTATCGGCATACCCGATGTGAACATACGTACTATGATACCGAAGATAGCCTTGTGCTGTTCCGTGAAGAAATACTCGGCTCTGACCTTTTCAATGACCAGCGGAGCTACGGTCGGGTCGGAGAGAATGGCTCCGATGACGGACTGTTCGGCGTCGGTGCTGTGCGGAAGGTCGCTGTCGGGTATCATTATGCTGTTTTCCATTATCCTTCGATTACCTCGACATCAACGGTCTCGGATATGCCGGTGTAGAACTTTATTGTAGCCTTGTACGATCCGAAGTTCTTGATATCGGTGCTGAGAGTTATCTTCTTCTTGTCGACCTTGATGCCGAACTGTGCGTCGAGCGCCTCAGCCACGTGAGCAGAAGTCACAGAGCCGAAGAGCCTGTCGTTTGAGCCTGCCTTTGCCTTGATAACGACCTGCTTGCCCTTTACAGCGGCAGCAGCCTCATTGGCAGCCTTGACGTCCATGTCTATCTTGTGCTGAGCGGAAGCCTTCTGTCCGTTGAGCTTGTTGATGTTCTCGGGAGTAGCCTCTACAGCGAGGCCCTTGGGGAGGAGCATATTTCTTGCATAGCCGTCAGCTACGTTTTTCATTTCGCCCTTTTTGCCCGAGCCTTTTACGTCCTGTAAATAGATTACCTTCATATTATCCAATCCTTTCGGTTTATTCGGTGTATGTCTCTTCCTGCCGTGAATCTATGGCATTTATGAGAAGCTTTACAGCCTCCTGAAGGGAGGTGTTTTCAAGCTGAGCGGCAGCCATTGTCTGGTGACCGCCTCCGCCGAGCTCCTCCATTACGACCTGAACATTCAGTGCGCCGAGCGAGCGGGCAGATATATTGGTGACACTGCCCGTGGAGTAGACCACGAACGATGCGTCAACGTCGGAGATACTGAGCAGCTCGTCGGCTGCCTGCGGAGCGACTACGCGGATATCGTCCGACTTGAAGTCAGCGACTGCGATAGCACACTTCTTGTGGAGCTTCGCGTTCGCGACTACCTGCGTCTTGCGCTTGTATGCGTCGAAGGAGTTCGAGAAGAGAAGCTTTACGGATACTGTATCCGCGCCCTGTTTTTTGAGGTAAGCGGCGGCTTCAAAGGTCCTAACGCCTGTGCGCATAACGAAATTCTTGGTGTCGAGCATGATGCCCGAGAGCAGAGCCTCCGCGCATATGCTTGGGAGGTTATCGTCAGTGTCGAAGCTGAAATACTGTATGAGTTCGGTCACCATTTCCGAAGCCGACGAAGCGTACGGCTCGTGGTGGAAGATGACCGCATTGTCGATATAGTTTACCGTCTTGCGGTGGTGGTCGACTATTATCACGCGCTTTATCCTGTCATAGAGCTCACGGCTCTCGATGAAGTCACGGTTGTGGGTGTCGACTACGATGAGCAGGTCGTTGTTTTCAACCGATGATACAGCCGCAGACGGCGGAATGAACAGGTCTTTCTCTGACTGTGATTCTACGAGGTCTATAAGGTGCGAGGCGAGGTTCTTGTTCCTGTCTACGACGATATGTACCTCTTTGCCGAGAAGCCTTACAGCTCCCGCAAGACCGCATGAAGCGCCGACTGAATCGAGGTCTCCGAAGCGGTGACCCATGATGTAGACCTTGTTGGAGTTGCGGATGACGTCCTCCATAGCGTTTGCGATGATACGCGTCTTGGCGCGCGACATCTTTTCCACGCCCTTGGACACGCCGCCGAAGAAGCGGAAGCCGCTGTCCGTCTTGACTACGGCTTGGTCGCCGCCGCGTCCGAGTGCCATATCAAGGCACTGACGGGCGATCTTCTCGCTCTCTGCGTGGGAGGCAGCGCCTTGTCCCACGCCGATAGAGAAGGTGAGGGGATACTTGCCCGCTATCTTGATATTGCGAGCCATATCCAGTATCTTGAACTTATTTGTTATCTTTTCTTCAAGGTGGCGGTTCTCGATGACCGCGTAGAAGGTGTTCGAGGATATCTTCTTGATGAAGCCGTTCGTGCTGCTCATGAACTTCTCTATGAGCTGCTCCGTCTCGACCGAGGCCAGCGCTTTTTCGCTCTCCTTGGCGTTCTGCATTATCTCGTCGTAGTTGTCTATTGAGAGGATGACCACGTTCGGATGCTCTTCGTCAAAGCGCTTTCTGAGGTTGAAGTAAGAGGTCTCGTCGCTGAAGTGGATGATGCTGAAGAATAAATCTTTCTCCTTGAACTCCTCACTTACGACCTTGTATACCGAGCCGTTGACGTGACAGTAAGCGAAGCCGTCGGTCAGCAGCGAGTCGAGGTCGAGCTGTACGAAATCGCCAAAGCTGCGTCCGTAGGCGTCAGAGCCGAGGCTTATTTTCTCTGCAAACACCTGATTGTACCACACGATGTCCCGACTGTCGTTGATTATCGCGACGGGAGCAGGCAGTGTGTGCATATACTGTGCCGCGGAGGTCTCGAGGTGAGTGTTCATTTTCGAGAAGTGCCTGAGCGAGTTCTTGGAGTAGACCAGCGAGACTATCATAGTTATGAGAATCAGCGCACAGGCTATGCCGCAGCCGATAAGCGCTGGAACATAACGCTCCGTATATACGGCTGCCGAAACGAATGTGATATCCGCGAGCAGTATCGCCAGCGGAACGAAATATATCACAGGAAACTTTGTTTTCAACCCTTCGCCTCCTCTCCTGTTTCTTGACTCTCAACTCTTGTCTGTTGCTTATGGTATCTTGTTCATCAGGTCTCCATGATAATCGGGAGTATCATCGGGCTGCGCTTGGTCTTTTCGTAGATGTAGTCGGAGAGAGCGTCACGCATCTTGCCCTTGAGGCTGTTCCACTCGCGGAGCTCAGCATAAGAGCAGCCCGCAAGTGTATTGCTGAGGACAGCTTTAGCCTGACTGATGAGCTCGTCGGACTCTCTAACATATACGAATCCGCGAGAGATGATATCGGGACCTGCGACTATCTCATTGGTCGCCTTCTCGATACCGATTACTATTATAATAAGACCATCCTGTGCAAGGTGCTTTCTGTCGCGGAGAACGATAGAGCCTACGTCTCCGACTCCGAGACCGTCAACGAGGACACGTCCCGACGGCACCTGAGATACTATCTTCATGGAAACGCCGTCGGTCTCGATGACGTTGCCTATTTCTGCTATTATTACATTTTCCTTGGGTATGCCCATCTGACGTGCGAGGTCGGCGTGCTTCTTGAGGTGCTTGTACTCGCCGTGTACGGGTATGAAGAACTTGGGCTTGGTGAGTGCCTGCATGAGCTTGAGCTCCTCCTGACAGGCGTGTCCCGAAACGTGTACCTCGTACATAGCTTCGTATACGACCTCAGCACCCGATTTCATGAGCTCGTTGACAACTCGTGTAACGAACTTCTCGTTGCCCGGGATTGGGGTAGCCGATATGATGATGAAGTCCATAGGCGTGATGTTGACCTTCTTGTGGTCGTTCATCGCCATTCGCGTGAGCGCGGACATAGGCTCGCCCTGACTTCCCGTAGTAATGAGAACGATGCGTTCGCTCTCGTACTTGTTCATCATTTCGATGTCGATGATGATGCCGTCGGGCACGTCAAGGTAACCGAGTTCTATCGCCGTATTTATGACGTTTATCATGCTTCTGCCGAAGACTGCGACCTTTCTGCCGTAGCGCTCGGCACAGTTGATTATCTGCTGTACGCGGTGGATATTCGACGAGAATGTCGCGATGATGATGCGCTTGCCCTCGCCCTTCTTGAAGAGACGGTCGAAGGACTCGCCGACGGTACGCTCCGAGTGGGTATAGCCCATACGCTCTGCATTCGTGGAGTCAGCCATGAGCGCGAGAACGCCCTTGCTGCCAAGCTCGCCGAAGCGTGCAAGGTCGATTATCTCGCCGTCGATAGGGGAGTAGTCGACCTTGAAGTCGCCTGTGTGTACGATTACTCCCGCGGGAGTGTGTATAGCCATGCCGACAGAATCAGGTATTGAGTGGTTCACTTTGATGAATTCAACAGCCATACAGCCCATTTTCACGGTCTTTTTCGGAGCGATGACGTTGAGCGTCACCTTGCCGAGGAGCCCCTGCTCCTTCAGCTTTGCCTCGATGAGACCGATAGTGAGCCTTGTGCCGTATACGGGGACATTGACCTTCTTCAGAAGGTAAGCGAGTCCGCCGATATGGTCCTCGTGACCGTGAGTGATGACTATGCCGCGTATCTTCTCGGCGTTGCGCTCAACGTAAGTAAAATCGGGGATAACTATGTCAACACCCGGCATATCCGCATCGGGGAAGGCGAGACCGCAGTCGAGTATGAATATATCGTTCGAGCACTCGAAAACAGTCATATTCTTGCCTATCTCGTTGAGACCGCCGAGGGGGATTATCTTGACGGGAGTCTTTCTGACCTCCTTGGGCTGACGAGTCTTCTTCTCCTTTGCGGGAGCGGCGTTCTTGTTAGCTGGCTTTGCAGACTTCGCGGCGGGCTTGTTAGCCTGTGCAGCAGCATCATTAGCCGCTGATTTCTTCCTGTATACTCGCTTTTTGGGCGCAGCAGTGCTTCCGCCTGTGCTCCTGCGGGTCTTTTTCTGGTTATTATTGTTGTTATTCTCGTTCACTATATGACCTCACTTTCAAATACTTTAGTTGTCTGAGGACGGCGTGGGACCCGTATGGAGTAACGTATTGCAGATTTTGCGGGTTGAAAAGAGCACGGTAGATTCTGAGGGTACCGTTTCAGGCTGCTTCCTTTGAGCCGTCTTTTTTATCCGAACGAAAGGATAAAATATTTTATCTTAATGGCGTTGCGCCATAAAAGCCTTGATATCGTGTCTTGCCGGAAAATACGGCAGGACGTAGCTATACAATTACTATTATACTAAAATCGGAAAGATATGTCAATAGCAAAATCAGACAAAGCTCTCGGGCGGACGGCGGCATTTATCGGTTTTTCGCAGTTTTTCGCACCATTCCGCACAGAGCTCCGCTGACGCCTCGGCGGAGAACGTCTGAGCGAGCACCGAAAGCATATTTCTGCCGCTGCGGGTGATGATGACGCGCCCGCGGGAGGTCTGGAGCTTCTTGGGCTTGCAGTAGCTCTCGGCGTTCGTGAAAGCTATCTCGCGGCGCGCACCAGATATCTGCGGCAGCTCGGACATCAGTGAGAAGAACTCCTCACGGTCGTGGAGCAGGTCGGCACACATATAGAGCGGGTCGCGCAGGAATCGCGACTGCCCGCTTACGTCCGGGACGCCGTTTTCGGCGGGATAGCGCAGTATAACTCCGTTGTGGAGACTGCCGCACAGCTCAGCGGCGTAGTGAAAATCGTCGGGCAGAAGTACGGTATCGCCTGCACGCAAAGCCTTGATACAGTAGGCGAGAGTTAGTTTATCTGCCGAAATATAGCCGCATTTCGTGGAGTAGGCGTTCACGCGGCTGCCGCTTTCGGATATCTGGAGCACGAGCTCTTCGTCTTCGCCCGTGAAGAATTGCTGCCAGAGCATACGGACGGCTCTGCTGCCACAGCTTATACCGGCGGGGATAGGCTCGGTCAGCCCGCCGAGACTGTCGCGGAGGTTGTTGACGTATATGTTCCCAAAAGAGGTCATTGCGCTTATACTGCCCGATTTTTCGACAGGCTCGGGAGCTTCCGCACGCATTATCTCTGCGAGCTGTCTTTGAGGGAGCTCAAAGCCGCGATTATCGAAAAAGGCTATTTTCAAGGAGCTGCTGCCGCTGATGAACACTCCGCAATCCGCTGACAGGAGCGGCAGTCCAAAGCGAAACGACGGCATATCCGTGCTTTCGCATATGCAGACTTCACCGCCGCATTCGGATATGCCGCTGCATAAAGCGTAAAGCGTGCTCAGGCGTTTGTAGTCCTCACTGCCCACGCAGAAACGCTCGAAAAAGCGGGTGAGAGTTCGTCCAAGAGCAGCTGTCTCTGCCGAACTGACCGTAGCATGCGGCAGTGCCTCACAGAGACTGCTGCGGAAGCTGAAATGTGCATTTTCACCGATATAAGCCATAATTTTGTCCTCCCTGTTTTTACAGTAAGCTTGCCCGAAATCATGCAGTTTATTCACGATTGACATCTTTGCGGAGCATTATCAGTCCAAGCAGGTTTGGAAAAGCCATAAGACCGTTGAAAATGTCGGAGAGAGTCCATACTGCGGGTGCTCTGAAAACTGCTCCTGAAGCCGAAATTGCGGCAAATATGAGACAGAATAGTCGCTGGGCCCTGCCGTGTGTAAGGTGGAGAAAAGCTGTCTCGCCGCAGTAGTACCAGCCGATGACGGTGCAGAGCGCAAAAAGCCCGTTTACAGCGATAAGGAAGGGGACAGCCGCGCTCCCGAGGAGACAGGTGAGCGAGTCGGCAGCGGAATATGTATCGCACGCGCACAGCACCGTGACCGCCGTCAGCGTGCAGCAGACCGTGTCCGCGAGAACTTCCGCCATGCTCCATGCCGCCTGAGAGCTCATATTATCCGCAGAGCTGTGCAGCAGGGGAGAGCTTCCGAGCCCCGCTTCGTTTGAGAATATTCCGCGCCTGATACCGATGGCTATCGCTTGTCCCGCGAGTCCGCCTGCTGCCTGCCGAAATCCAAGAGCTTCGCCGAATATCCGCGATATCACGACGGGAAGCTGTTCGCGGTTCAGCGCGATAACGGGTATGCAGACAGCGGCATAGGCTATACCCGCGAGAGGGAGCATATACTGCGCGGCTGTGCCGATTCGGCGTGCTCCGCCGAAGATTATTGCCGATATCAGGAGGAATGCAGCTATGGCAGTGAAGACACGGTGCTCTCCTGCGCAACCGTAAAAGCTCTCAGCGAAAGTGTTGACCTGTACCATGCCGCCCATGCCAAAGGAGGCAAATACGCAGAATACGGCGAAAAACAGAGCTGCTATCCGTGAGCCGAGACCGCGTGAGAGATATGCCATGGGCCCCTTGACTTTTTCGCTGCCATAGACTGCCGACAGCGTGTTTTCAGCGTAAACGAGCGCCATTCCGAGAAATGACGACACCCACATCCACAGCACAGCTCCCGCTCCGCCGACAGCAAGGGCAGAGGCTGTTCCCGTGATATTTCCCGTGCCCATGGAAGCTCCGAGGCTCATACAGACTGTTTTTAACTGCTTTTTTCGGAAAATGCCGCTGTTTTTTGCTTGTATCAGGAGTTTTGGCAGCCTGAATTGAACGAATCCGAGGCGTAACGTGTAAAGCAGCCCTGTGCCGAGGAGAACGGCGATGAGAGGAACTCCCCAGACCGTGCTGTTCAGCCTTTCAAGTATCTTTTGCATAAGTGACCTCCGTGTGAAATAACTATTACTGTTTGCTTTATATGCCGAGAAAGCAGTACACGAAAATGTTTGTGCTAAAAATGTGCTGTGCGGCTTGCTATTGCAGCGATTTTGTGTTATAATATGATATGTTTAATTCTTCGCTTTTATGGCGGTATCATGAAAGGAGGCAGCAATGAGAAGCTTCAAGCCCGATAAACACGCCCTTCTGACGCTGAGACTCGTCATAGTAGCAGTATCTTTGCTGCTTTTCTTTGCAGTAAGGATGTATATTTCCCTGACTATAGTGCTCGCTATAATCGGTATCGCTATCCTTACTGTCGATATCTTCTTCATCTGCATATATCTGCCGCTGTATTTCAAGTCGCTGAGCTACGATACCACCGACACTGAAATAACCAAGCACAGCGGAGTTTATTTCATTTCTCACCAGTCGGTGCTGTATTCAACAGTGCAGTACACGACCGTTATCACCACGCCTTTTTCACAGTATACGGGACTTAATTTTGTCGTATTCTTTGTGTACGGCGGACAGCTCAGACTTCTCTTCCTGAAGCAGGAGGATGCGCTTTATATCCTCCGCAAGACAGGAGCTCCCGAAAAGGAGGCGGAGAAATGACCTGCCATGAGCATCCTCTGCGCATACTGCGCTATTCCGCAAGGAATATCTGGCTCCTTATTTTTCCGCTGCTCCGCGGTCTCTCCATTTTGCAGATGGATGCCCGCCGCCTCTATGAGTGGGCGAGAGGAGCATGGCAGGATATAGCCGTTATCGGTCTCATCATCGTTTTTGGCTTTGTCAGGTGGTACTTCGCACAGATCATCATCAGTGACAGAAATATCACTCAGCGCGGAGGTGTCATCATAAGATATCGAAAGACTATACCGCTCGATAGAATAAGTGTTGCGAATGCAGAGCGTCCGTGGCTTATGATACCGTTTGGAGGTATGAAGTTCAGCTGCGATACCCGTGCGGGTATCTTCAAGGCGACCGATATGCGCCTGCTCGTTACGAGAAAGGTATGCAGTGAGCTTATGAGCCGTATCCCTGATGTTGACCGTGAAAAACGTGTCGACGATATGCCAAAGGCGAATATGATATCCGTCGTGCTCTTTTCGGCGTTCTTTTCGAGCGGTTTTTCGGGCGCGATTTATATGGCGATGTTTTTTCTCAAGGGTGGCAGTATCGCTCAGGACATAATTACAGTATGGCTGAACCGTATAACCGAGACTACGGAAAGATTCACACACAGGTGGCTGCTCCGCATTCCCGATGCGGCTGTCGGATTCGGTACGTTCATTGCGGCGGCATGGTTGCTTTCATTCATCATCAATCTGCTCAGGTACTCGCATTTCAAAATAGTAGCCGACAGACACAGCATAAATGTCAAGTGCGGCATTACCAACAGGCGTGAATACCGCATAAATACCGCTCATATCAACTATACGGATCTCCGTCAGACCCTGATAATGAAGTTCCTGAAAACGGTAACGGTCAATATCAGCTGTGCGGGATATGGCTACGATTCGAGACATCTGCCTGTGCTCATGCCGATACGCCGTGAGAAGAATCTCGGCAGCGGACTTGAAAAGATTGGAATTTCAAGCACTCGCAGGCTCGATTTCCGCTCCGGGTGGTCGGGATTCCTGAGCTACCTTTTCAACCCGATACTTGCCGCAAACTGCGTTTTCCCCGTGTACTATATTTTCGAGGACCTGTTCCCGCAGTTTGCGGAGCTGTCTTTCTTTTTAGCGGTTATGATAGAGATACCGCTGATGTGGCTCGTGCTCGTCAAAACAGTGGCTATGCTCACGAGCGGAGTCTCCGTCAAGGACGATAAGGTCATCGTCAGATGTGCGAAGTGGACGGCTTTCCATACGGTCATAGCGCACAAGAACAACATCGTTAAGGTGGAGCTCAGGCAGTCGCTTCTGCAAAAGCCGTCAGGGAAGTGCAATGTGCTGATATGGTTTTGCGGAGAGGCGAGTTCGTGCTATATGGTACGGGCACTGAAGCTTCGCGAGGGAGTCAAGATAATGCGTGCTCTGGGTCACGATGTCAGGAAAAAGGCAAAGAATGATGTCAAGTAACAGAATGGTTACCTTGTAATAATATTGTTCATTGACAACCTGCGCGATGGATGATAGAATTAAAACAGAATTACAAATGTCACGGAGAAAGTGACCTTTGACACCTTACGCTCCGGCAAAGACTGTGCTAATATATAAGCATAAGATATCCCGCATAAACATACAGAAAGGATGGTAGCTATGATAGGAACTGATCTGACTTTTGCTCTTATTTCACTTATGTTCAGAATGGCTGTGCCTCTGGTCATAATAGGGGTCATCATCTTCCTCATTGTGACCGATACCAATAATAAGAAGGGGAGCGTGCCCTTGCAGTATGACGCACAGGGCAGACCCATACCGCAGAAGTCCTTCTCGCTGAAGGGCAAGTTCAACACCTCGACTGTTCTGCTTATGATAGGCTCGTCCTTTATAATGCTTTCTGCCGTAACGTTCGTGGCGGCGAACTGGGTCAAGCTGTCGGACGTTGCAAAGGTGTTCATAATCCTTGGAGCAGCGGTAGTCTCGTTGCTCATAAGCGCGGTGCTCAAGGCACTCGCTAAGCTTGACCTGACATCTGCCGCATTCTACATAATGGGTACGCTTCTGTCAGTTGTATCGCTGATAACAGCAGGCGGCTACAAGCTCTTCGGCGAGTGGTTCAGCCTCAAAGGCGACGGTGCAGCTCTGCTGTACGCGACGGGTGCGTTAATCATTGCGGCAGCTTCGCTGCTGGCGTATCCGCTGTACAAGAAGATAGCCTTCACCTATATAGGCTTCTCGTTTGTATCTGTATGTCTGCTGTTCCTTGCGGTACAGATAACCGACAGCTACGAGCAGTTTGCTCCCGTTATCATTATGGTGCAGTTTATAATAACTGCGTTCGTACATATCCTCAAGCCGCAGAAGGGTACTAAGTTCGAGCTCCCGACCGTAATAATCGGTGATATAACATCGGTGCTCTTTGCTGCGCTGGCTTTCGGATACGTGTTCTGGACAACTTTCAGCGCAACTCCCTTTACGTTCTTTATCCTCGGAGTCATCATTCTCCAGTGCTTCCTCTATGGTATAATCAAGAAGCAGGCGTGGCTCTTCGTTGTGCTCAACGTAGTGGCGGTGTATACCGCATTCGTGGCTGTATTCGGTCTCAAAGCCAAATACGGCGTGGATTTCGTCATGGTATTCTTTGCGTTCATCGCATTGGCAATATACGTGATAAATCTCTTTGCACCCAAGAGCTTTGCTGCTTCAAAGGTTATCGCATTCGGCTTTGCGGTATTCGGAGCTCTGCTCTCTCTTCTTGCCGACAACGAAAGATACTACGGCATGAACCTCGTAGTACCGATAGCTGTTTCCTTCATCATTACCTGCTACACCCTCCACAAGGAGACAGGCATACAGATAACAGCAGGCATCTCCGCTCCGATACTTCCGTTCTTTACGGCTCTCTATCTTAACAACAGGCTTTATGAGCTCAACGGCAAGGAGCAGTATAACGAGATACTCACACTCGTTTTCGGCGGTCTCGTTATCATCTACATGGCGGTGACGCTTCTGCTTATGTATATGCCGAAGTTCGCGTTCAACTTCCATGCGCACCACCCTCTCAAGACTGAGGTAGTGCTCTACTCGAACATGATAGCGGCGGGAGCTGTACTTCTCTGCTGCACGGGTTACAGCGAGCTTTTCGCAGTAACTATCGCTATATGCGTGGTACACTTCATCGTTTCACACTTCATGAGCTGCAACATTACGGCAGCCGGAGCGGTCATAAGCCTCATACTCCTTACCTACCGCATCCTCGACCACTTCTGCGATAACAAGGACATACCTATGTTCTCGATGTTCGGTCTCTTTGTGGTACTGCTTGTGATATCGCGCTTCATCTTCCCCGAGTCCATTGTCGCTGTCAAGGACAAAAGGACGCATACTGATGTTTTACTGCTCAGCTCATGGATGTGTGTGGTCGGCTTCCCGACATTCAACCGCCTGTCTATATTCCTCAGACTAATGGCTCTCGCAGTATTCCTTGCCTGCTTCATCAAGAAGAAGACAAACAAGGACGTTGCGGCGGTAATGCTCTCGGTATCCGCCTTCATCGCGGCGCTTGCCTGCATAACGAGACCGTTCCTCATGTCCGATTCCTCAATCATCAACAGCAAGATAACCCTCGCGATAATCGCTCTGCTCGGACTTGCCTACAGATTCATCTGGAAGCAGCACAAGCTCGCTTCGAGGATAACCTCGGAGATACTCTTCGTTATCGCGTTCATCGGTCTTATCATTGACGCTATGGTATTCCACAGTGCTGCCAATACGATATTCGTACTCGGTACGACTGCTGCGATACTCCTCATCGCCTTCTATACCAAGAACAAGACATGGTTTGCGGTATCGTCCATAGCTCTCGTTATCATCACTATTTATTCCACAAGAAAGTACTTTGCGACTATGGGCTGGTGGATATACCTCTTCATCGTGGGAGTTGTCCTCATAGCAGTTGCCGCAGTCAATGAGTACTGCAAGAAAAAGGGATACACAATGAAATCAGCCGCTTCCAAGACTTTCTCGGAGTGGAAGTGGTAAACAGAAATAGCCGTAAAGAAGCGTTTGCTTCTTTACGGCTATTTTAATGAATAGTGAATAATATCGGTGTGCCTTAGGCACATTATTTTTTTACCTCTGTATAATAGTATACCGCAAGCTGCGTCCTGTCGCGGAGGCAGAGCTTTTCGAGCAGTGTGCTTATGTAGTTGCGGACTGTGCCGTCCCCGAGATAGAGCTTTGCGGCTATCTCCTTGTTGCTGAGCCCCTCTGCGACGAGCTCCATTATCTCACGCTCCTTGTCGTTTATCCCGTGAGAGGCGAAGTCGTAGTCGCTCTTTGGCTTCATCAGCTCGGGTATCTTGGTGATGATGCGCTCGCCGAATACGGTCTGCCCGTTCATTACAGCTTCGAGCGCGGGAGCTATACCGTCGAAGTCCTGTTTGAGGATATAGCCCTTTGCTCCCATATTCAGTGCTTTGATTATGTATTCGTCGTCTGCGAATGTAGTGAGGTAGAGTATGCGGGCGTACGGATCTTCCGCGAGTATCTGAGTTCCTGCCTCGAGACCGGTCATGCCCTCCATTCGTATGTCCATGAGCATAACGTCGGGGTGTTTCTCACGGTAAATAGAGATAGCTTCTTCGCCGTTCGAGCCCATTGCCGTGACGGTTATATTCTCCGTACTTTCGAGTATCGTTTTCAGCGAGAGTGCTACGAGTTTGTCATCATCTATTACTGCAATATTCATACGTTCTCCTTATTCTTGGGTATCGAAGCGAACACGCGGAACCCCTCGTCGGAGGGAGTGAAGCTGATGAATCCGCCCACGCTTTCCACTCTGTCCCGCATATTTTTCAGCCCGATGCCTGTTTCGTTTATGGTGTCCGAGCTTCCGTTGTCCATTATCAGCAGTTGATAGAAGGCGGGGTGCTCACGGACGGATATATCGAGCTTATCGCCGCTCGAATGCTTTATCGCGTTAGAAACTCCTTCTTTGACGATACCTGCGATACACAGCTTTATCTTCGCGGGAGCACTGCTGCTGATATCATAGTCGAGCTTTACCGTGAACCGCTCATCGGCAGCAGAGGCACTGTCTTCGATGACCTTGCGCAGGTCGAGGGAGTCGTCGTGGAGGTCGTGTACGCTCTGACGGATACTGGTCATGGCACTGTCGAGCGTGGAGCGCAGCTCCTCAAGTGGCTCTTTCATATTCTCGTCCTTGTTTATGACGATAAGAGCTCCCGACTGCAAAAGCGAACGCGTCAGCATATGTCCTACGTTGTCGTGTATCTCTCTGGCGATACGGTTGCGCTCTCGGAGCGTAGCGATACGCACCTCGTTGTCCTGCGCAACGGCAAGTTCTCTGTTGCGGTCATCGAGCTCATGATTCTTCTCGGCGACCTCGTCCCTCATGGAGCGCAGAAAGCCAATCTGTTCTTCAAGGCGGAATACCCGCAGATAGAATACTGCTGCAATGAAGAGCCCTGCGAGCAGTATCAGGAGCTGGAGTTGCTTGAAATGTTCAAGCTTTAGTGCTGCCGCGAAGAGCGGGAGCGCAGTATACAATTTCTTCGTGCGGAGGCTGTCGTAAAGGAGAAGCGGAGCTCCGCAAAACAGCTCGGGCAGAAATATGCAGCCGCAGGAGTATGCGAGCGGGAATAACCAGCAGAATCGCTGCTCTTTGAATACCTCGGCGAGAGACGAGGCTATAATGAGCATGAGCAGGCACGCTACGGAAATGACGCTGCTGTTCGAAAATGAAAAGCTTATCGCACACAGAAACAGCAGTGCGAGCTTGTCCAGTATGATACCCATAAGCTGCTCCCTTCACATTGATAATATGATTATATCACATTCTAACGATAATAGCAAGGCGCGCGGAGACAAATTGCCTTTTTTATCTTTGCTGCGAAACCGCCCGCGGGGGACTCACCGCTTATAACACAATTTTTCAGAAAAATAAGGAACAGGAGCTGGATTCCACACAATGTCATCCCAAGCCGTACATTGTAAACTCGTTTTTTTGTTAGCTAAACTATAAGTTTACTGATGGTTGTTTTTTAATCCGGAATAACCGACAGTAAAAAAATTATACAATTTGACAGTTTTAAATCGAAAATATCGGCAAAATAACAAATAAATTGTTCATACTTAATTATTGTTTTTTTCAGAGAAATATGATAAAATATATATGTACGTGAAGCTCATGTCGGGGATAACATATTACTAATGAGCAAAAATGTTTTGCGGAGACGCCGCTCACGTCCCAAAGGCTTTCCGCGAAACAGTATCAATTCTCTTGCTTTATCCGAAGAAACAGGGGAAATATAAGGAATAAGGAGGTTCATTTTCATGAACAAAATGAAAAGAAATGGCATTTTTCAAAGAATTGCAGCATGTTCTGTATCACTGACAATGCTTGTTTCTGCTACAGCCTGCGGTAAGCCGAAGGACGTTGGCGGAAAAATCGCTGTCATCTGTAAAAATGAGAAGGTCTCATTCTGGGAAGAGGTCAAAAAGGGCGCTGATGACTGCTGTGAGGAAATGGGATATGAGATGCTCTACTACTGTGCTTCGAGTGATAATGACTACGCAAGCCAGATAGAGTATATCAACGAAGCTATCAAAGAGGGCGCAAAGGCGATAGTTATCGCTCCCAACGACACGAACGAGCTCAATGAGGTGTTTGACAGAGCTACGAGCAAGGGCATCAAGATAGTCAATATCAACTCGCGTGCAAACTATGATAAGATAGTATCTTACGTTGGTTCGACCGACTTCGACGGCGGCGCTGTTGCTGCAAGAAATGCAGCACGCCTTTACCTCGATGAGCTCTCGGATGAAGAGGAGATAGGAAAGGTCGCAATGATTGGTCATACTGCTTCTACAGCTGAGCTCCGTATCACGGGCTTCAGAGCTACATATTCTCCTCTGCTTGGTCAGTTAATTGGCAAGCGTGCTGAGGCAAAGGCTAAGGCTGCTGCAGAACAGGCTGCTGCTCAGGCGCAGTCTCCTCAGGGGCAGGCTCCGGCTTCTGCTAAGGCTGATGATAAGGACAAGCCCACCGAAGCTATGCTGAATGCTGCAAAATCTGCGGTTGCTCAGGCTTCAGCGGCTGGTGCTCCTGAAGCAGCAGTAAAGACTGCAGCAGAGGGCGCAGTACGTTCGGTAGCCGCGGGCGCTTCTGACAAGGCTGTAGAAGCTGCTGTCCAGGCTGCTTTGGGCGGAGATGCATCAGCGACAGAGGAAACCACTAAGGCAGAGGCCACCGAGGAAACGACTCATGGCGGACCTCCTGAGGGAGCAGGACAGGGCGGTGCTTCCATGGATATCAGCTCATACTTTATTGAGGGTCAGCGCTGTGGTACTCAGGAGGCTGCATATGAGGAGGCTAAGAAGCTTCTGACCGAAAACAGCGATATCAGCATTCTGTACACAACAAATACGAATACTACTCTCGGCGCTTGTCAGGCTATAGAAGAGCTTGATCTTGCTGATTCGATAACTGTTGTAGGCTTCAATTCGGACGAGCAGGAGCTCAAGTACATCAAGTCGGGCGTGCTTGACGGTACTATCATTCAGAATCCTTACAACATCGGTTATATTGGAACAAGATACGCTATACAGGCTTCTCAGGGCAGCGGTGTTACGGGTTCGCTGGATACGGGCGTTACATGGATATCTGCAAAGAATATCAATGATGACATTATTCAGCTCCTGCTGTATCCCGAAAGAGTTTAAAGGAGGTCAGAGTAATGGCAAAAGCTAATAATACAAACCGTTCCACTGCATATACGCTTGCTGCTATCCTGCTCGCATTGGTAACCGCAGCAAACATGGTACTCGTTTATTATCTCTTCAACAACATCACACAGGTTGGTTCAAAGACCTCCACTACGATGAATACTATCAACTCTGTCAACGGTGAGCTGCAGAGTATCAACCAGCGAGTTCTTACGATTATCGCTGATATCGGTACTGTCCAGAGTCAGGCGGCTGTTGCTGAAAGTATCGACGGCTCCTTTGAATCTATCAGTGAAAAACTTGAAACCTTTGAAAACTTTGAGGGACTCAGCGATGCGACCGTTAAGAGCTGCCGCCGCGCAAGAGTTTTCCTTGAGGCTTATAATGACCGCCTTTCAGAGGCTCTTGAACCCATAAAAAATGGAGAAGGATTCTCAGATTCTGAAAGCTTGAAGGATGTTTACACTCAGGACATCTATCCTCTTGAAACTACTGCTACCGAGTATCTCATCGCTACTATCGGTATAAATGCTGCTAACACTGCAAGACAGCAGGCAAAAACAGGTAAGATATTCGTTGTTACTGAGCTTATAATGGCTGCTATCCTTGTTCTTGGCGAGCTCGCTATATTCATAGCTGCAAGAAGAGCAAGAAAGGCTCGTATCGAACTTGAGGAGCGTGAGAAGAACCTCAAGGAGGTCGGCGCAAAGCTCAAGTCCACAAGACAGAAGGCTTCGGATCTCGCTCTTACAAACCTCCTTACAGGTATGAAGAACCGCTATGCGCTCGATAACGATATCAGCGGACGTCTTGAATCAGACCGCTTCAATATTGCTGTATTCGATATGGATAACTTCCGCATCATCAACGATACATACGGTTATGAGTTCGGTGACGAGTACCTCGCTGCTATTGCCGAGAAGCTCAAGGAGGAATTCGGCAGCGTTGCTGAGATATACAATATCACAGGCAACGAGTTCTGCTTTGTATTCAACAAGGAATTCACAGAGAGCCAGTCTATGGCGTTCATACCTAAGATACATGCTGTTATGAGCGCTCCCTTTACTGTACTCAACCTCACCGTTCAGCTCACAGTTTCGGGTGCAGCATACCATTATCTCCCCGGTGACTGCCTAAACGTAAACTCGCTTCTTGTAAAGCTTGACACTACGATGAGAAACGCTAAGATGAACGGCGGAAATATGGTTAATACCGTTGTGAATATGTAATATGCCGACCGCCCCGTGGAAACACGGGGCGGTTTTTTATGAAAAGCAGGAACTTCTGGAATCATTGGTCTTAAACGATACTTAAATTATTGCACAGTTGGTCATTCTGCTTTATTGCAGAGCAGATTTTAGTCAACTTGCCAAAAATTGTCAAATCATACGAAAACTGCCAATAATTGCGGATATCGCTCTTGACAAACGGGTGTAATCGCGCTAAAATTAAAAAGAATGGAATATTGTGCGATATAAAGGTAATATGGGAAAATCAAGGAGGATAATTTCAGAATGAAAAAATACGCCGTATATACGAACGATACGGGGCAGTATTGCTATCGCTATGCGGATTCGCTCGCAGAGGTCGAAGGAACAGGCTTTGAGGGGATCATCCGCGAGGAACAGCTTCCTGTAGTTTTTGACGACAGGGGAGGATACTACAGATTTGACCCCAATGACAAGCATTTTGTCGAGGTCATCGAATCGGATAAGGCATTTCCTCTCCCGCTGGAGAGAATGTTCAAGCATAACGACCCTGCTTTCAAGCTTGGGTGGATATCTCCCGAGGGCGATACCTATTCATGCGGCTATACAAGCCACAACAAATGCGCCGAGACTATCGTGCGCACGCTGTACAGCACCGAAAAATACCCTGAGCTGACACTTCACCGAAAGGGCTGGCTTGAGGTCATTGATTCGTGGGACGGCAAGGAGCGCAGTCACAGTTTGTATGTTCACTCTGAGCGCGGCTCAATAACTCGCAAGCAGGCGGATAAGCTTTTCGACCTCGGACTTTACGAAAAACCCGAGGTACAGGCACTTATCAGCTCGTGCGAATCCGAGTGGTAATGACGCCGTTTTGTACATGATGGAGTATACGGCTACTGAGCAAAGTACTGATTTGTTAAAAATTGACAGTTCCTTACCACATTATTGTTTAATATATATTGACTTTACTTTTATTATGTAGTATAATAAGAAGTGTTTATACTGATAACGTCGGGCAAAGATTACACTGATGAAGAGTGTGTGCCGACAGAATTCAAATATCTTGGGGGGAAATAAGGAAATGGCTGAGTCTCATTTTTTTAGAACAGTTACATACGGCGGATACGACAAGGCTGATGTACTGCGCAGGATTGATTCTTTGAACGAGGAAATATTTGAATTGAAGAACGAACTGCGCGAGACGAAGTTCCTGCTCGAAAGCAGTAAGGAAGGCAGGGATATACGCGAAAGCGTGGAGACAGTCCTTGCTGAAGAGAGAGCAAAGCTGACAGAAGCTCAGGTACGCAGTGAAGAGCTTGCCGTTAAGCTCGAGACTGCCGAGGGCGAAAAACAAAATTATGAGGAAGAGATAAAAAGGCTGACAGCTTCGCTGGAGGAAGCAAATTCAAAGCTGACAGAAGCCAATACTCAGCTCGCAGCTGCTAAGGTTGACGACGAGGCGGTAGCTTTGAGCACAGTCTTTATTGAAGCAAAAAAATCAGCTAATATGCTCGAAGAAACTGCAAAGGAAAAGGCTGAGGAGCTTGAAAGCTCGGCTGCCGCAGCTGCTGAAAGGTCGGTCGCATATGCGAACGATGAGAGCGCTATGATTATATACGAGGCAGAGTGCAAAGCTGCCGAGATAATCGCAGATGCCAAGAATACGGCGGAAAGTCAAAAGGCGGCTGCCCTTGACAGTGCGAGAGAGTCGGTGCTTGCGAAGCTCAATGAGCTCGGCGGTCAGCTCGGAGAACTGAAAGCGGCGCTTGACAGCTTCAAGGAGAGCAGCACAGACAGCATCGGAGGATGCGAGGAGCTCCTCGGCAAAACAGAGGAGACATTCAAGACGAGCGGCGATTCCGATTCGGAGGACAAAGTGAGATTCGCTCCCGAATATCCTGAGCGTCCCGTAAGGACGGCTCCTCTTGAAAGTGAAGAAAAGCCAAAGAAAAAAACTGAGCTCGAAACAGAGCCGTCGGAAGAAGAGACCGCGGCTGAAAAGCAGGAGGCTCCTGCTGTCGGCGCGGGGGATGACAAATCAGAAGCATCGGATAAAAGTCAGAGCAGTAACAAAGGCAAGAACGGCAAGATAGACCTTGCTGCACTTGTCAAGCAGGCTAAAGCTCTGAAGGAAAAATAATAGTATAATTCTATTTCTTAGATATACAAGGAGTACCACACGATGAATGAATTGATTATTGTTAAGCCCGAGAAATGTACAGGCTGTAATTCATGTATCAGAAGCTGTCCAGCACCCGAAGCTAATATTGTCAAACAACTCGATAACGGCAGATTCATAATATCCGTAAATCCCGACAAATGCATTGCCTGCGGAGAATGTGTACGTACATGTAATCACGGAGCAAGAGATTATATCGACGATACCGAAGAGGGAATGTCACACCTTATAAAAGAAAAGCTCATTCTCATCGTTTCTCCTGCCATTAAGGCGGCTCTTCCCACGAAATGGAAGGGTGTTCTCGACTGGTTCAAAGGGCAGGGATGTACCGTGTATGACGGCGCTTTCGGTGCTGACATATGCACTTGGGTACACATAAGAGCCATTGAACAGGGGACTATGGGAAATCGCGTTACTCAGCAGTGCGCTGCTGTCGTTAAGTACATAGAGACTTATCAGCCGCAGATGCTGCAAAACCTTTCACCTATCCACAGCCCTGCTGCCTGTTCGGCTATCTACGTGAAGCAGTACCTGCGCCGCAATAACCCAATTGCTTATCTTTCGACCTGTATCGCTAAAAAAACAGAGTTTTTGGATACGGGGCTCATAGATTATAATATTACTATCGACAAGCTTATGGATTACTTTGAAAGAAACGGCATAAGCTTTCCTGCCGATACAAATGACAGCTTTGAGTATAGATTTGATGATGTTCAGGGGCAGATGGGAAGCATCTACTCGCGTCCCGGCGGACTGAGAGACAATCTCTGGCTCCATGACCCCGATATCAATATAACGACATCAAAGGGCGTTCGGAATGTATACGACGAGCTGAATATGTATGCAAGGATGCCTGAAGTAAAGCATCCGCAGTTATTCGATGTTCTTTCTTGTGATTTCGGTTGCAACATCGGACCTGCCGCTCAGACGAATCAGACCGTTTTCGATGTTATGGACGTAATGAGAAAGGTCGAGAATGAAGCGAAGAACCGCCGCAAGTCTGGATTCATGGGCAGAGGCGACGACAAGCTCTTCAAGCGCTTCGATGAGGAGCTCCGTCAATCTGATTTCCTGCGCAACTACAAGCCGTCAGTTCCTTCGCCTGTTCCGTCTGACCAGCAGCTCGAACCCATTTATAAAAAAATGGGAAAGCACTCCAAGGAGGACAGAGAGTTCAACTGCCACGCCTGCGGATTCAATTCCTGCAAGGACATGGCTATTGCGATAGCGCGCGGACTGAATACGCCCGATAACTGCATTATCCACGCGAAATCAGTACTTCTGGCGAGACATTCGACCCTCTCTATAAAGAATGAAAAGCTTGAGGAAGTCGCATCTGAATGTCTTGAGCTTTCGGATAAGCTGAAAGAGGATATCGTCAATATCACCAGCAGCATGGATTCTATCGACGAATCGACCTCTGCTACAAAGGAGCGTGCTGAGGTAGTTAAGGATCTTCTTCAGAATATCGTTACATTCTGCTCCGAAAATCCGACGATGGACGCAGAAAGCGTTGAACAGCTTATCGGTATACTCAATATGACTATCGATGCTTTCAGCGACCTTGACGACAATGTCAACACAACGAACGAGAGCTCGGTAGCGATAAAGGAGTCGGTATCCAAGATCACGTCGCTTGTAGAGAGCATAAATGAAGTTCTGGTCAAGGATATGAAATAAAAGAATTGTAGATTTATATTATAACATTTAGGCAATTATTACTTTTTAAATTATCCTGCGACATAATGCGTGAAAACGAATATGGGGGTTTGTACAATATGTGCAAAATGATGCCGTATGTTCGGCGTTATGTTCCTTGACTTTTATACCAATAAGTGATATAATTAAACTATAATAGATTACGATTTTAATACAATTTTGCTTGGCTTGCAGCAGTTTTTTAATGCTGCCCCTCTTCGCTGAGCGTTAATATCAGGAGGGAAACTATGCAGTGCGAAAAATGCGGTACTGAATTAAAAACCAAATATGTCGCCTGCCCGTCCTGCGGAGCACCTGTTCCGCAGACGATCGAGGGCTTTGAGAACACTATCGAATTTCAGCATCAGCTAAGAGCTATAGTCGTGGACAACGGTCCGAGAGCGGTAATGAACAAAAAACAGTTTATCGGTCTGCTCTATGACCACATCCCCGACCATGACAAGGAACGCCGTTTGCTGCAGAACATGTACAATCAGGGCGTGTTCAAGATGCTTCTTGCGGACGATAACAGGGAGATAGCCATCATGAAGGCGAAGAGCTTCATGCTCGGCGATGTGTTCCTTGCTGAAAATGCTGCGGAATTCGTTATTGCCTGCTTCACCTATCTTATCGGCTGGCCGTATGAATCGCCGCTGAGGATAGTCAACGACGACAACGAACCCGAACCCGTGACCGAAAAGAAGGCGGCGCGCGTGAGCATCGACGATAAGGTGTTCAGACCGATAGATGCTGTAAGATACCGTCTGAGAAGCAATATCGAGATAGCAGAGGGCTATACCAAGATAGAGAGCTTTTGTTTCGACGGCTTTGGTTCGCTCAGAACAGTCAAGCTTCCTTCATCGTTGCTTGCGATAGGCGAGTATGCGTTCTCATCGTGCAAGCGTCTGAGAGGTCTTGAGCTTCCCAATTCGCTCAGGGTCATAAAGCAGGGCGCGTTCTGCCAGTGTGCTAAACTCGCGATGGTGAAGATACCCTCAGGCATACTTGAGATAGAGGACAGCACTTTCTCGTTCTGCACGAGCCTTGAAACGATAGACATCCCGGATACAGTCAGCAGTATCGGCGCAGAGGCGTTCTCAGGCTGCGAAAAGCTCAGAAAGCTCTATCTTCCAGACAGCGTCAAGTTCATCGATACCAACGCCTTCTCGTACTGCACAAATCTCACTATCCATTGCTTTGAAAACTCTTATGTACATAAATTCTGTCTTTCCAACCGTATCAATTTCAGACTTGTAACTACCGCAGGGATTGAAGAGGATTAATACTATGACAGAACATACCACTAACGGAAAGGATGTAATTATATGACAGAGCTTGAAATTGGTCAGGAAGTCGAACTCGAATTCGGCGGAAAGGCACAGGTTTTAAGTGTTATCGGCAGCGGCGGACAGGGTACGGTATACCTTGTGCGTTTCAACGGTCAGAAATGGGCGCTGAAATGGTATGACATAGACAAAATGAAAAAGCCAAAGGAGTTTCTGAAGAATCTCCGCAGCAATATCGCGGACGGTCCTCCCGACAATAAGTTCCTCTGGCCTAAATACCTCACAAAGGAGACCGAGGACGGAACTTTCGGATATATTATGGACCTCAAGCCTGAAGGCTTCGATTCCTTCGTTGATATACTCAACACCTACAAGCTCGAGGTCGACCCGCTCACGGGAAGGGCTGTAAAGAAGGACGTCAAGTTCAGCAGCCTCACGGCTATGATAACGGCCGTTATCAATATCGTTAATTCCTTCCGCCTTCTCCACAGAGCAGGCAAGAGCTATCAGGACCTTAACGACGGAGGCTTCTTCATAAACGTTAATACCGGTGCAGTGCTCGTCTGCGACTGTGATAACATCGCTCCTGACGGCAGCAACTTCGGCATCGGCGGTAAGCCGGGATATATGGCTCCCGAAGTTGTAAGAGGCATTGCCCAGCCGAACGTGCAGACCGATAAGTATTCGCTTGCGGTCGTACTGTTCAAGCTCCTCTTCCGCGGCGACCCCATGGAGGGCGAAAAGGTGGTAAGAGATGTATGCCTCACCGAATCGTCAGAGCTTAAGCACTACGGTCAGAATGCAATATTCGTGTATGACCCGAATGATGCTACGAACCGTCCCGTAAGAGGCATTCACGACAACGTTATAAAGTTCTGGAGAATTTATCCCGACTACATAAAGGAAGCGTTTATCCGCTCGTTCACTATCGGAATAACCGACCCGACAAAGCGTATAATCGAGAATGAATGGCAGAAGCTCTTCATCAGACTGCGCTCCGAGATAATCATGTGCGGCTGCGGAAGAACGAATTTCGCTTCTATGTTCGTACAGCCTACAGAAAAGACGTTCAAGTGTCCCAAGTGCGGCATGGAGTTCTCAACTCTCGGTTTTAGCAACAGGAGCTACCGTATGCCGCTCTACCTCGGCTGTAAGTTCTATGAGTGCGAGATGAACCCCGAATCCGAGGAATTTATGAAGGTCGCGGGAGAGCTTGTCGAGAACAAGCTGAAGCCCGGAGTTCTCGGAATAAAGAATTGCTCAGACAGAAAATGGCGTGCAAAAATGCCTGACGGCGTTTTTTACGATATAGCTCCGGGAAAGGGTTTCCCGGTATGGCAGGGTCTCGAGATCGACTTTGGCGAGATCAAAGCCCAAATCTAATTTCAGCTTACTGAAAGGATGTATTTTATGAATAACGATAATATTATCGGCGCAAATGCGGCAACGAATCCCGCTGCTCCCGATTATACTGCTAACTCAGCTGCAAACGATCCGCTCGATTTCGACGACGATCCCCTCAGCGCAACAGGCGTTTCAAGAAAGAGCCTTGTAATATTCTTCCTTATTGATACTTCGGGAAGTATGAAGGGCAAAAAGATGGGCGAGCTCAATACCGTTATGGAAGAGCTCATCCCCGAAATACGCAAGGTCGGCGAGGCTGACACCGAAGTCAAGGTAGCCGTCCTCACTTTCTCGACTGATGTAAGATGGATGTATTCAACTCCTATCCCGATAGAGGAATTTGAGTGGGCAAGACTCCGTGCAAGCGGCGTTACCAGCCTTGGAGCTGCTCTGAAGGAGCTCAATGTCAGAATGTCGCGCAATGGCTTCCTCAATTCGCCCTCACTTTCATTCGCTCCCGTTATCTTCCTTATGACTGACGGTTATCCCTCAGATGATTATAAGGCAGGACTCAAGGAGCTTCAGGCTAACAGCTGGTACAAGTTCGGTCTTAAAGCTGCTCTCGGTATCGGCAACGAGGCTAACGACAATATCCTTGCTGAATTTACAGGTTCGCCCGATACAGTTGTACACGCTTATTCAGGCGGCCAGCTTGCACAGATGATAAAGATCATCGCTGTTACTTCTTCTCAGATAGGAAGCAAGAGTATGACTCTCTCTGACGATACGAGCCACGAGCTTGGCGAAGAGGACGTTTTTGCAGCAAAGCAGAAGCTCCTCGGTCAGCAGATACAGGAGCTTGTCGGAAAAACAGAAACAGACGATGTTCCTTTCGATACAGGCTGGTAAACCGACCTTATCGCCCGATAAATAATACTGGAAGGGGTCCGAAATTTAATGTTCAATGGTTTCAGTCACTCGGTCATGGGTGCGAGTCATGAAAAGACAGGTCTGGTTTGTCAGGACAGTTCTGCCTATAAGGTCTGTGATGATTATGCCGTATGCGTCGTAGCCGACGGTCACGGCAGCAAAAAGCACTTTCGCAGTAATATAGGCTCGAAGTTTGCCGTTGAGGCAACCATCTCAACGATAGACAGGTTTTATGCTGATAAGGAGAGCTTTGAAGAGAGCTTTCCCAAGAATCACAAGTTGATAATCAAAAATATCCAGAAGCAGATAATCTCTGACTGGAATCGTCTTGTTGAAGAGCATATAAAGAACAATCCTGTAACAGAAGAGGAAAAGAGCAAATTCACGGAAGAGGAATTTGAAGCTATCCAGCCTGAATCATATTATGGCACGACCTTGATTGTCGGAGTCGCAGGGAAAAAGTTCACTTTCGGCGTACAGATTGGTGACGGTACACTGGTCGCTCTCTTCGATGACGGAAAGGCTGTGATGCCCATGGAGTATAATGAAGCTGCCCCGGCGAACGTTACGGCGTCGATGTGCAATTCAAATGCAGCCGGATTGTTCAGTGCTTTCTACCGCGATAAGCAGAAGCTCATCGCCATGTTCACTTCGACTGACGGACTCTATACATCCTTTGGAAGCGAATTTGACTTTCTTGATTATCATACCATAATAACAAATCAGCTGGGCGACATTGACAGCTTCAAGAATATCATTGTCAATAACCTTACAAAGCGTGCTCACTTCGGAACAGAGGATGATATCTCACTCTCATGTATCTATGACAAGGAGCTGCTTGAGGAGAAGTCGGAGCTGATAGCTTCCGAGGTATCTGCCAATAAACAGCGTGCAGCCGACAGAAAGGCAGAAAGACTCAAAAAGCACGTTGAGACGGAATGATAATATAATAGTGATCAGTTTGTAAACAGAAAAGAATCTTTTAGAAAGGAATAGGCAGTATATGGAAATAAATTCACTTTACGAGACTGCGAAATACCTTGCTGGTATCCTGAAGCAGCGTTACCCGTATTTAGAGGCTGACCCTGATGCCTGTCTTGCACTAATCGTTGCAGAATCGGGAAACGTATTCTCAGGCGTAACGAGTATTGCTATCAACGAGGGAAATCCCGAGGTTCTCCCTGCCGAAGAGGTAGCGGCGATGCTGTTGGTAACAGCCGGTGAGAAAGCTCACCAGATGATGATAATCACAATAGATGACAACAGCTTCTTTGAACCGAGCGAAGATGCACTCAGAATACTCGTGAATGCAGCACCCGAAAACGGCAGTTGTGAGGTTGTCCTCTCCTTGGAGGAAACGGTTAAGACCGCAAGTCTCTTACCGAATGCGGTAGAGGACTTTATGAGCGGTTACGATGACTTTGACGCTCCTAAGGAGACAGCTCCCGAGGCTTCACAGGAGTCAACAGGCGATGAGGCTGCTTCCCTTGCAGCTCCGGCAGAATTCGTAAACGGATTCGATATTGATGAGTCAAATCCCTTTGCTTCCTCCGCAGCAGGAGCTTCAGAGGTCAAGTCCTTCTACGACCAGCCTGCTGATGCTCAGCAGCAGGGCGCAAGCGGATTCAATAATCCCTACGCGCCTCAGAACGGCGAGAATCCTCATGAGGGCTTCCCGCAGCAGGGCTATCCTCAGGGCTATCCCCAGCAGGGGTACCCTCAGGGCTATCCTCAGCAGGGTTATCCCCAGCAGGGCTTCCCGCAGCAGGGGTATCCTCAGGGCTATCCTCAGCAGGGCTTCCCGCAGCAGGGTTATCCTCAGGGTTATCCCCAGCAGGGCTATCCTCAGGGCTATCCCCAGCAGGGCTTCCCGCAGCAGGGCGGCTATCCGCAGGCAAGTCCATACAACGGCGGAGCACACGGTTCTGTTTATCAGCCTAACGGTTATCCTCAGCAGGGCGGTTTCCCGCAGGCAGCTCCCTACGGCGTAGGCGGTCAGAGTTCAATCTATCAGGGCTCGGCAATGCACGGAGTAAATCCAAATCAGGCACGCAGTGTTATGCTTTCAAACGGAGACGGCGGTGCTTTCAAGAAGCGCCTCTCCAGCTTCCTTGATGATGATGATGCTATCCCTGAGGGCGAGAGCCTTTCAAAGGCGGATATGCTCAAACAGGCTAAGGAACGAAAAAAAGTTGCTAAGGCTAACGAAAAATTCAAGAACAAGCTTTGATATCAGGCGTGAATGGAACGCTTTTTCAGCAGCTTGGAAGATGTGAGCAGTTTGCTCCGTCTTATGTACGCAGATGTATCAGGTTTGTACGGCTTGCATACAATAGCTGTTACGAGCCAAACTTGAAGACCTTGTTTATAAATACGCAGAGCTTGTTTAAAATCTTCATTTTGTCTTGCAAAGTTTGTAAGCTTGTGTTAAAATAAATATGGAGCGAAAGCTTCTGTTACATCCGCGAACTTGATTCGCCGTATCCACATTCGTTTAGTATTATTCTTAAAGTCAAGGAAGGTATTTTTATGACTCATTTGCTAAATATAGATGAAGCGGTAGACCGAAAGTATCTTATCACTAAAAATGTGAAAGGTCAGGCTGAAGCAGGCACGATCATTCACGTTATGGACGCTGAGACCAATCCGGGCGGAAGCGTAAATGTACTCTACCGTGTTGCTCGTTTCAATTAAAAATTTCACGATTATCAGGATTTTAACGCAAAGTTTGACAGCCTCGCTGCTTTCTGCAAATGGGCTCAGCCGGACAACTTCATTGCACGTAACTATGAAATGCTATCTATCAGCGATATCCAGCATTATATCAAGGTAAAGAACAGAAACTTCACTTCATTCTGTCTGCCCCTTATACTTATTGCTGCTATTATCGTATGGGTACTGCTGTACTTCCTTCTTGATGTAGGTATTCCCATGATAGTTCTCGGCGTCATCCTTACACTTCTTATCACAGCAGGTGTACTTCTGATGTTAAAGAAGCAGAAGAAGAAGGAGAAGGTGCGTTTGTACCACAAGATCAGTTCAAACTGGGGAGTTGTTCTAAAATAAGCTCCTATCTGATGATACTTTAAAAATGAAAAGCATGATAGCCGTAAGGATTGTGTCCTTACGGCTATTTTTTTTGTGTGAGCAGAATATGACATTTGTCATGTAAAAAAACTGACACGGGACACTTCAAATCCTGCGGCATATGAGCTATAATGAGTACAGTGAGAAAACAGATGCCATACAGGAGGTAAAATATGGAAAAAACTGTTGTAAAAATAGACAATCTCGTTAAGAGATACGGCGAGCTCGTAGCGCTCGATCACTTTAGCCTTGAAATAAAGGAGGGTGAGATATTCGGTCTTCTCGGACCTAACGGTTCTGGCAAGACGACCACGATAAACTGTCTGCTTTCTCTGCTCTCATTCGATAAGGGCAGCATCGAGATATTCGGCAAAAAGATGACTCCCGTGAGCTATGATATAAAGAAGGACATAGGCGTCGTCATGCAGAATGTCGTAGTCAGTGATGAGCTCACAGTCTATGAGAATATCGACTACTTCTGCGGGCTTTACATCACGGACAAGAAGCTGCGGAAGCAGTACGTCGAAGAGGCGGTAAAGTTCGTCGGACTTGATGACTTCACCAAGTTTTACCCGAAGAAGCTCTCTGGAGGACTTCTCCGCAGACTGAACATCGCCTGCGGCATAGCCCACAAGCCGAAGCTGATAATCCTTGATGAGCCGACGGTAGCCGTCGATCCGCAGAGCCGCAACAAGATACTCGAGGGCATACAGGAGCTCAACAAGAACGGCGTGACGATAATCTACACCTCCCACTACATGGAGGAGGTTGAGCAGATATGCACGCGTATCGCGATAATGGACAAGGGCAGAAAGGTAGCAGAAGGAACTAAGGACGAGCTCAAGCGCATGATAAAGAACACTGAGACCATATCCATCGAAGCACTCGGACTCGGAGAGGACGTACTCGCAGAAATGAGGGCACTCCCGCACGTATACGACGTTAAGTACGACGAAAAGCTGCTAGTGATAAGCTGTTCGGGCGGCAAGCACAATCTCATACGCGCACTTGAAGTATTGCAGAAGCGCGAGCTCGGCTTCGGACGCGTGTATTCGGAACTCCCGACGCTCAACGAGGTATTCCTTGAAATAACAGGCAAGGCACTCCGCGACAAAGAAGAATAAAGGAGAAAAGATATGTTTCTTCATAATTTGATCTACGAGATAAAGAGCTCGTTCCGAGTAAGAGACCTGCTGTTCTGGCTGATACTCTTTCCTATTATTCTCGGAACGTTCTTCAAGATAGCTTTCGGCAGTCTGTATGAGAAGCAGACCAAGGTCACGGCTATCCCCACAGCAATAGTCGAGACGGCAGACAACGAGGTGTTCCGTTCAGTTATCGAGAGCGTATCGGGCACAGATGAAGCGCTTCTTGATGCGGAATTCCTCAGCGAGGAAGAGGCACTTAAAAAGCTGAAAGACGGCGACATCAAAGGTATCATCTACTCGGGCGACAAGCTGACTCTCACAGTTTCAGGCGACGGTATTGAACAGTCCGTGCTCAAGCTCTTCGTCGAGCAGTATATGCTCCGTGAGAAGATAATCACCGATACGATGACGAGCGACCCGTCGAAGATGCAGGCAGTCATCGCGGCGCTCTCCGAGGAGGTAAACACCTCCGAGGAGGCAAAGCTGACCGAAGGCAACCTCGATTTCTACATCCAGTATTTCTACAACCTTATCGCAATGGTAGCGATGTACGGTTCAGTCACGGGACTTCACGTTGCGATAGGTCAGCAGGCAAACCTTTCGGAGCTCGGCGCTCGCAAGAACTGCTCGGCAACACCCAAGTCGGTAGGTATACTCGCGAGCCTCACAGGTACGTGGATAGTGCAGTCGATATGTATGATAATCTGCGTGAGCTTCACGGCATTCGTGCTGAAAGTCGATTACGGCGACAGGCTGCCGCTCGTATATGTCGCAGCGATATGCGGCGGCATACTCGGAGTCGCTTTCGGCTTCTTTATCGGCTCTATCGGCAGAATGAAGCAGGGGGCGAAGGTCGGCATATGCATGAGCGTGTCGATGACGATGTGCTTCCTCAGCGGGCTCATGGTCGCCAATATGAAGCCTATAATGGCTGAAAAAGCGCCGTGGTTCAACAACATCAATCCCGCCGCTCTTGTCGCGGACAGCATATCCGCGCTCAATCTCTACAGCGGCTACAGGGTGTTCGTCACGAAGGTAGTGACGATGCTTGTAATATCGCTCATCTTCTATGTACTCGGACTTCTTATGGTAAGGAGGAGGAAATATGCAAGTCTTTAAGCTCTTCATGAAGATACTGAAGAAAAACATCTTCACCTCAATGATATATGTCATCGTTTTCGTAGCTATATCTATACCTATGTCGAGGTCTGCGGCGTCTGACAGTAACTTCAAGGACACGCCCATGACGATAGCCGTTTTCGACGAGGACGATACACCTGAGAGCAAAGCTCTTGTCGAGTTTATCGGCAGGAAGCACAAGCTCAAAGAGCTCGAGAACGACAAGGACAAGATAATGCAGGCGCTTTACTTTGAGACTGTCGACTACGTGCTCATCATCAACGACGGCTACTCCGAGAAGCTTGCAGGCGACGCATCGGACGGGATGTTCTCGACCTATCACATACACGACTCCTACGCGACCGTCATGGTATCACAGCTTCTTGACAGCTACGTCAGCTCCGTGAGAGCCTACACAGCAGGCGGCATGGACATCTCCTCCGCACAGGAGAGCGCCGCCGAAGCCGTGCTCACAGAGGCAGAGGTAACCGTCGTCCGCTCAAAGGGCACAGAGGATTTCAGCGAATCGACCTCCGCGCACTTCCGCTATATGACCTATATACTCATATCTGTCATCATCAACGCACTTTGTCCCGTACTGCTGAAACTCGGCAAGAAGGAGTTCCGCTTCCGCACGAACTGCTCATGCATGAAGCCAATCACCTACAGCGTGGCGGTATTTGCAGGCAGCACGCTGTTCATTGCATTGCTGTGGATAGCACTAATGGTGGTATCAGTAATACAAAACGGCGGAATGTTCAAGGGCTATGCGTGGTTTGCGGTGCTAAACAGCTTCATCTACACGCTTGTATGCACATCCATTGCTCTGCTGATATGTGCATTCGAGCCGTCAGATACGGTAGTGAATCTTATGACGCAGATAATCGGTCTCGGCTCGAGCTTCCTCTGTGGAGTATTCATCCCGCAGTCTATGCTCGGTGACGGAGTTCTCGCAGCTGCTAAATTCATGCCCACTTACTGGTACGTCAAGGTCGTGGAGATGCTCAGCGGCTCGGAGGTGTTCGACGGCAAGCGTCTCGCAGCTTACCTGCTTATAGAGTGCGGCTTTGCAGCGGCACTGCTGCTCATAGCACTCGTTGTAAACCGCATGAAATACACGAGTACAGCTATCAGACTGCCAAAGCTCGCTCCCGAAACACAAGAATAAAAGCAAAGGACAGCCCGAATCGGACTGTCCTTTCTCATTCATCTTAGCAGCAGCCGCATAGCTTGCAAAGAATAGACCAGATATTTCTGAAGCACATAACTGATTACCTCCATAAGTGATTTCCCCCTTGGGATAACTTAATTATACCTCACGGGCAGGCAGTTTTCAATGCAAAAATACTGGAAGAATAATTACCTGTTGAGCAGATATGTGCCTGCTGCGAGGTATGCGGCGAAGAGGCTCCACGCGAGGTACGGGAGCTGTAGATATGCGGACTTTTTGTTCACACCGAAGAAGCTCCACACCATGACTCCGACCGCGGCAAGGAGCAGGACAGCTACAATCGCTGCCGCAAGCAGTGCTTCAAATCGGAAGAAAACGATGCTCCACGAGAAGTTTATCACGAGCTGTATGGCGTATACTCCGAGTGCGTGGCGGGAAGCCTGAGTATCAGTGCGCCATACGAGATATGCGGAAATGCCCATGAGTGCGTAAAGTACAGTCCACACAATGGGAAATACCGCAGCGGGCGGCGAGAACGGAGGGCGCGTGAGCTTGGCATAGATATCAGTGAATCCGCCCGAGAGCAGGGCTGAGAATGCGCCGACCAATTCGGCTGAAATGACAAAAATAAGCAGATCCGTCAAACTGAATTTTTTCATAATTCTCCTCCTGAAGAAGTTATGGTAAATTCTATGACGGATCTGTCGGATTTATTCTGCGGGAGCTGAATACTCATTCTTCAAAATGAACAGTATTATCACGAGAAGCGTGAAAAAGCATATTTTATACTGTTTATACCCTATTTCAGCGGCGTAACGTTATTGAACACCGCATAGAACTTTACGGGGATGTTCTTGTCAATGTGGCATTTGCCGAAGAACCACTTCTGATACGTACACGACTTGATTATCTCCTCGAACAGCGCGTGTACTTCTATGCGCTCGAACACATCTACGCCGAGGCAGTCCTTGACAGAGGCAGGAGGCTCATGAGTGATGACGTAGTCTACGGAGTTGCCATGCTTTTCGAGGTTGTCGACAGCCTCCATTATCTCCTCGTGGGTCGGCTGTTCACGCTCCCACCAGTCGGTGTCGCTTCTGAATTCGATGTCCTGACTGTGACCGCCTCCGAAGGTGAAAATGCGTTTTCCCTCGATAGTGTATATCTGTCCGCGCATGAGGTGTATGAGGTTCGGAGCGATGACGCGCGCCATGCCGCCGTTCCATGTTTCTGTGGGGTAGCTTTCAAGGATATCGAAGTTCTCGTGACAGCCGTCGATAAAGGCGATAGTGAAATCCTTGGCAGCGAGCTTCCTCAAAGCTGAGCGCTCCTGTTTTGAGCCGTCCCAGATGAAGCCGAAATCGCCGCAGATAATGAGCGTGTCGCCCTTGCGGAGCTTTTTCATCTGCGGGTCTTTGAAGCGCGTGAGGTCGCCATGAGTATCTCCTGTAACGTAAACCATTTATGATTCCTCCGTTTTGTTGTCATTTGTGAAGCGAAAAGCCTTATATATCTGTGTAACAGTATAGCACATTTTATTTAAAAATGCAAGTATATGGAGCCCGGCTGAACGCCGACGGCGGCATTTCATTGCAGGGGCGGATAGTATACGATATATAATTTTGAATATTCATATATTGATACTTGATTATTATTGGATGTTATGGTATAATTATTTTGTATAAAAATACCATTTGACTCAGCCCGTCAGCCATTTGCTGTACACATACACAAAGGAGAATGCTTATGCGTCCCGATCTTTTTCATATAGCATTTTATGCTTCGGCGCTGCTTATCCTCACAACTACCATATTTTTCACACTCATTCAGCAGCGCACCGCTAAGCTCAACAACAAGTTATTCCTGCTGATAGCGGGACTTCTCTCGCTCAATTCTATAACACAGATGGTAGCTGAGCTATGCTATCCTTACCGCTTTGAATCGGAGAGCCTGTTCACACTTATAAAGGTGTGTGAATACTTCTATTTTATGCTTCATGCAATGATACCGCCTGTTGTGCTCGTCTACGTCAATATCGTCACGGGTGCTTCGTCGCATTACACCCGATTGCGGCGGATCATCTTTGGGCTGCCGCTGATAGTCACTGAGATAGCCCTCCTCCTAAACCCGTTCATAAACTGGTTCTTCTACTACGACGAGAACCGTGACTTCTGCCGCGGATATGCAGAAGGCACGCTCTATCTTTCGGCGGGTTTTTATCTTGCGGTTTGTATGTTCACCATGATATATACTTGGAAGGCCGTTGTTATGAACCGCCGCATTGCTATAATATACTTCTTTGCGGTGTGCCTTGCGGGGATAATTATACAGTTACTGTTCCTCGACGTTAAAGCAGAGCTGTTTGCCGAATCAGTAGGACTTCTCGGAATCATGATAGCAGTCGAGTCAGAAGACGACCGTATCGACATCGACACGGGCTTCTACAACCGACGTGCACTGCAGCTCGACCTCAACAACTATATCGTCAATAAGCGCGAGTTGTGGGTAATGTGTATAAAGGTCACCAACGCCGACATTATCCCGCGAGTAACAGGTTCGGAGAACGTGGATATCCTCTCCACGCTGATGAGCGACTACCTGCGGACAAAGATATCGCGCTCGTTCATCTACAATATGAATCCGCAGACCTTTGTGCTTACCATTCTCAACAAGGATGAGGAGCATGTGAAAAATCTCGCGACAGAGATACTCGTCCGCTTCGATATGCCGTGGATGATAAATGACAATGAGTACCTGCTGAAAGCCGTGATAATGTTCGCGGACGTGCCAAAGCGTCTGCCATCGTCGGCTGATGCCTTCTATATGGCGGATAGTCCCGTCCCCGAAGGCAACGACAAGAGGATACTCTGCGGAAACGACCTTAACTATCTCCTTCGCCGTTCCGCGATACAGAACGCTATTGTGAACGGACTGAAAAAGGACAGCTTCGAGGTCTACTATCAGCCTACTTTCAATCTCTCGGACGGCAGTCTCCACGGCGCTGAGGCTCTGCTCCGTCTTGACGACGAGGCTATCGGCAAGATACCGCCCTATGAGTTTATCCCTATATCCGAGCAAATGGGACTTGTTGACGTACTTGACACCTTTGTGCTCGGTGAGGTCTGCAAGCTTCTCAGCAATGAGCTAAAGGACGACACCACCATTGAAGCTATCAACGTCAACCTTTCGGTGCTCCAGTGCATGAAGCCGGGGTTTGTGAAGAGCATAAACGAAGAGGCGGACCGCTACGGAATTGACCGCAGCCGAATAAACTTTGAGATAACCGAGTCGGTAGCTGCGAGCGACTACGACCAGCTCTCGCAGATAGTCTCGGAGCTAAAACGTTCGGGTTTCCGCTTCTCACTTGACGACTACGGTACAGGCTACTCGAACGTTATGTCGATATTCTCTATGGACCTCGACATCATCAAGATAGACAAGAGCATAATGTGGTCCGCTGTCGACAATGAGCTTGGACGAATACTTCTCGAGAACACAGTCCGTATGATAAAGCAAATGGGCAGAAAGGTGTTTGTTGAAGGTATAGAGACAGAGGCGCAGCTCAATCTCCTCAGAGAGATAGGCGTTGACTATTTGCAGGGCTTTTACTTTTCGCGTCCGCTGCCGAAGGATGAATTCCTTGCGGTGCTTGCCAAGAAGAAACAGAAAGTATAATGATTCGGAGTAAACAATGAAAAACACATTCCAAGACCTGAGAGATCCTGTCCGCAGTATGCGCCTCGTGACGAGCGGCGATATCACGGAAAGCAGCTTCGTTGATATGATAGAAGAGGGCGCGGGACCTATAAAGCAGTTCTTCACCTACTACAAATGCGCGATAATGGAGGTAGAGACGAAGTTCCGCGTGCTGAACGAGCAGTTCTCACTGAATGGTGAGAGCAACCCGATAGAGTTCATACAGTCTCGTATAAAGAGCTACAGCAGTATAGTACACAAGCTGAGCGACAGGGGAGTTCCCGTGACTCTCATTAATATGGAGGAGAACCTGTCGGACATCGCGGGCGTACGCGTAGTTTGCTCATTTATGGACGACATATACCGCCTTGCCGACTGCTTCCTTGATCAGGACGATATCTTCCTGATCGAACGAAAGGATTACATTAAAGAGCCGAAGGTGAACGGCTACAGGAGCCTGCACCTCATCGTTGCAGTACCGATATTCCTTGAAAATGAAAAGCGCCTGACGAAGGTGGAGGTGCAGCTCAGAACGATAGCAATGGATTTCTGGGCGAGTCTCGAGCACAAGCTACGCTACAAGAAGGAGCTTTCGCAGGAGAAACTCGAGGTGCTGCGCGGCGACTTGAAGCGCTGCGCTGACGAGAGTGCCAGCTGGGACAGGCGGATGCAGGAGATACGCGACTACATTGAAGCTAATGATTGAAAGGATTATCCTCTATTATAAGCAAAAACTCCCTGAAGTGTATTCTTCAGGGAGTTTTTGCTTATACTTTGTACTCAAATTTGGGCATGAGCTTCAGCTTGTGGAGATTGTTTGCATGCATACGGTCTATCTTTGCCTTGAGCTCGGGCTTGTCAGAGAGATCTGTCAGACCTCTGATATAGCGGTCGAGTTCAGCATAGGTGAAGCCGAGGTTTTCCTCGTCCGTTTTGCCGCAGAGACCGTCTATCGGCACCTTGTGTACGAGTTCTTTAGGAAGTCCGAGATAGTCGCCTATCTGCAATACCTCAGTTACAGTGAGGTCGGAGAGGGGAGAAAAGTCTCCAGCCGCATCTCCGAATTTTGTCGAGTAGCCAACCCAGTCCTCGGAGAGGTTGCAGGTATTGACAACACGTGCGCCGACACACGCTCCGATAGCATAGAGAGTGGTCATTCTGATACGTGCGGGAGTGTTGATGACAGCCTGCTGAGAGGGCTCAATGTGTTTGCTGAGCTCGTTCATGAATGTGCTTACAGTGTCGCCGATGTTTACGGTATAGCTCTTGATGCCGAGAGTGTCCACGAGGAGGTGACTGAATGAGATGTCAGCCTGCACGCCCTGCGGCATGAGCACGCCGATAACTCTGTCTTTACCGAGAGCCTTTGCACAGACTGCTGCAGCTACAGAGCTGTCCTTGCCTCCTGAGATACCGATAACAGCGTATGTCGAGGGAGAAGCGTTCTCCTCAAAGTATGTCCTGACCCAATTGATGACGTCATTTGCGGTCTTTTCCGCATTGAAAGAGTAGCTCATAGCTGTGACCTCCATATCAGTATTTATCGTCAACGCGAACTTGGCAAACCTTCATTGCCGAGAGCGCGTTTTCGTGGCTTTCAGGGGATACTCCAGCGCAGCAGTCTGCGATGACCCTTACAGGAACTTCGGGATAGGCAGCTTTGAGTATCATAACGTTTGAGATAACGCAGATGTCAGTGCATACGCCGATGACGATGAACTCGTCGACCAGAGTGTCTTTGCCGATGATATCGGGGAGGGCATAGCAGCCGAATGTGAGTTTCTCCGCGTATTTACATTTCTCTCCGAGCGCTTTTTTTACCTCGGGGACTATTTCCCATCCCTTCGAGCCCTTGATACAGTGCGGCACGGGCAGATTTCTGCCCTCCTGTGTTTCGGAGTAATTCTCAAAATGTGTATCGAGCGTAGCGATTACGAGACCGTCGGGTTCGTTTTTGCGGAATTTCTTTATCATAGCTGCAACGTTCTTAACGACAGCAGCCGTTTGCGGATTACCGAGAACACCTGTGGTGAAATCGTTCTGCATATCTATGACTATGAGTGCTTTCATAAGCGTACCTCCTTGATTTATCATGGTTAAAGTATATCACTTTTGTACCTGTTTGTCAATCAGGACGAATGAGTCCGAAATGCAAAAGCGCGTTGTATATCCCGTCCTCTTCAATAGGAGAGGTGATGTACGAGACGTAAGGGTAGATTACCTCCGCACCGCCCATAGCAATACTGTGCTCAACGGCTTGCAGCATCGGGAGGTCGTTCATGCTGTCACCGATGGCATAGGCGTTATCGCGCGGTATAGCGAGTTTGTCGAGTATGAAATCCATAGCGGTAGCTTTCGAGAAACCGCGCGGAACATTCTCCCAGAAGCCGTGACCGCGGTCTATCATCTCGTAGTCACAGCCTATCTCGCGGCGGAAGCGCTCCATATCGGAGTCGGGATTCTCCCATATCACGAACTTGTCGAAGATGAACTCGGGTGAAGTTACCTGCCTGCTGACGTCTATCCCGTCCTCGACAAAGCTGACGAGAAAGTCTTCGAGATCGGCATTGCGCGGAGCGAGCCTGTCGAAGAAGTAGCCGTCCTTGTGTTCGTACACAGGAGTTACCCTGCATTCACGCAGTAACTTGGCAATTCTGCGGCAGTGCTCCTGTGTGAGTCTGTTGTACAGCAGGACTTCGCCGCGGTATTCGATATATGTCCCGCAGCCGCAAATGAGCCCGTCGAATCCGAGTTCGCGCACCTGCGGGAGCACATTGAACGCAGTACGCCCCGTGTTTATGAATGTGAGACAGCCGTTTTCTCGTGCGAGCGTGACAGCTTTGCGGGTGCTGTCGGGTATAAGGTGACGGGCGTCCTCGGTGATAAGGGTGCCGTCGATGTCAAAGAAAATGATATTCTGCAATGGATATCTGCCTTTCGTATTTGTTTAGCCCTTCGGGGAGGGGGAGAGATGATCGCGGAGACTTTCCGTGCCTCCCGTGGAAACGTAATCATAATAGCCGAGTATCGCAGAAGCGTCCTTCGCGTCAATTCTGCTGTCTGCGTTGACGTCTGCCGCTTGTTGTTGGTCACGGGAGAGGGCGCCCTCCTTACCCGTGGATAACTCTGAGTAATACACTAGTATCTCCGAGGAATCCTTAGCATCTATTTTGCCGTCGCCGTTTACGTCTCCGAGCTCATAAGCATACTGATAGCTGTCAAGCAGGTTTATCTTAATTCCGTCCGCGTTTGTTCCCTTACCCGTTATTACATCTACGGTGTATGTCTCAGTCCATTGCTCGCCTTCAGTATCATCTTTCTCGAATATTATTATTAAGGCGGTATTTTCCTCGCCGTTGTATGTGACCTTGAGTTTTGCAGGCATGCGACCGGTGGTTCTCCTGAAGTGCTTCCGCGCGAGCTCTATAAGTGTCTCGTTTGTCATGAAGCCGATATCGCTTATCTCGTTGGGATTGTAGTGATATTTCAGTTTTTCGTAGAAGCCGTTGTCCCATATCAGCGCTATCTCATTTGCAGAAATCGGGCTGATTATTGCAGACTTTGAAGCTTTGCCCGTGTCCTCGTAGGAATCGAAGGAGAACACCATCATTTTATCTTGGAATTCGCATTCAAATTCGTGCTCTATGCCGTCAGACTGGTAGGCATATACGCCTTTTCCTTTATCACCGTTGAACTCGGTGAAGTTGAAATAACGCGGCATACCGTAGTCAACGGTCGTTGTATACGCGCTCCATACACCCTTCTTATCTGGGCGAGCGACCTCATTCAGGTCGACAGGATCACCTGTGATATTGACGCCTATAGCGGTTTCACGGTCGACAGTATAAACATCGTAGGTATAGGGATTGCTTTCCTTGTAGTCGTAGACATAGAGGGAGATAGTGGTGTCCTCTGAGCTGAATGAAGTTCTTACATATTCGGGCGTGAAGCCGTGCAGACTGGCGTAATAGCGGCGTGCGAGTTCCCCAAGCTCAATATCGGAGAAGAAATTAAATTCGTCAAGGGTTGTGCTGTTGAACTTATAAATCAGCGTTTCGTTCCTGCCGTCCTCCCATTCGACGAATGCATTGTACGGACCGCTCCATCTTATCTTTGCATGAATAGGACGTTCGTTGGCTTGTTCGTATATCAACGTGTTTCCCTCGATAGTATAGCCTGCTCCCCAACGGCTCTTATCATCTGTAGAAGCCATTATTACCCTGCCGTCGTCACTGAACTCATAGAACGAATCATAGGATTCGCCCACTCCTTTCCACACACCTGCTGTGAAGCCTGTAGGGTTCCCCGACGATTCCGAGTGGAAACTGTACTCGTTGAGGGCGCGGTCAACGACGGTAACGCTGTATTCGAGCATACCTGTTATATCATAATCAAGGACGAAATCGCCGTTCTCATCGGGTTCTGCGGGGATAATATCGCAGAATTTGCAGTTGTTCGGCTTTATCATACCCGTGAGTACGGTCTGGAAGTCGGTGAGCTCTTCTGACGTTGAGATAGCAGGATAGTTAGTGAAGATCCTTTCATCGGTCTCGAGGAGAGAGCAGTTGCTGAGTGTTCTTTGTGTGAGACCGAGCGCGTTGAAGGCAGCCCTGCTTTCCTCGGTCACAGGACCTATTTTCGAGCCGAATATGTATATTCCGTCGAGGGAAGTATCATTAGCCTTGAGTCTCAGGTATTTTCTGCTGCCCTCGAAGACTTCCTCGTATTCGACCTCAGGAGGCGTCGTATCTATCGCAAGCTCTACAGAGTAGCTTTGCTTTTTGTTTTTTCCGTCGCCATAGCGGATATATGAGTCTATCCTGCCCGAGTATCTGCCGTCGGGGAGTGAATAAGCATCCGCAGACGGCAGCGCGAGCTTGGTCTCAAAGCTATTGCGATCATCGGTATCGGTAGAGTACAACAGCTTTCCGTTGCTGTCGTACAGATCAATGCCTGTAAATGAGGCTTCGCGCGAGGGAACGTAATAGCACCCGACGTAATCGCCGAAAACGTCATTATTCGGAGAGAAATAGGTCACTCCGTCGCAGAGCTGCCTGAACTGTTCCTTTTGTTCAGCCGTGAATGAATATTCGTACGATTCCGGGAATCCGGCGGGGTTCTCGGGATTTAGGTTGAGAAGGTAAATATCATTGCTTACAATATCCCTGAGCATTGCTGCTGTTTTGGTGAAGCTTATATCCGTGCGCATTTCGTTGTAGCCCATGCTCACCTTTGTCAGGAGTGGATATCTGTCCTTATCAATTGTCGGTACCTTGCACCAGTCTCCGCAGAATCCGAGCAGGGGGATGGATATATCGCAGCAGTTTTCCGCGTTGTAGAGTGAGATGTAGCCCTCCACGAAAAAGCCGCTCGTGAACACACTGCCGATAGAGGTGAGCTGTTCAGGGGGGAGCTTGACATTAACGGTCTTGGTGACAGTTTCTCCTGCGGGGACAGTAATTTCCGTGTCGAGGTCATTATCGGCGTAAAGCAGCGTCTGCCCCGATATTACTTTCTTTTTCATGGAGACGTCATACTTGCTGCCGTCGGTAGTGAGGGTGATATTGGAGCCTGTAAATGTCACATCCTCAGCGCTGATATTGGTAATGTTCAGCTCGAAACCGAATTCGTAGCCGAGCCCGTCGTGCAGCTCTATAGCCGCCTTGCCTGAAGCTCCAGTCATGATGACCTTATCGTTTATCGCCTTGTCGAGAGCGACAAGCCCCGCTCCCTGACGTCTCGGGCTCATGGGAATGCCATCGTCGGAGTAGGGGACAGCGGAGTTCATGAGTACACTCTTTAGCCTTTGAGACCTTTTCTTTCCGAAGAGGTTCACGTTCTGCTTTTTCATCAGCTGGTCGTATAGAGCTGCACAGCCCGCGATATATGGAGAAGCCATAGATGTACCCGACATACGGCTCAGCTTGTTGTTGCAGTCGGCGGAGAGCACATTGCCTCCGATGCCCATTATTTCAGGTTTGAGATCGAGCGATGTACCTACGCCGTAGGAACTGTATGCGCTTATGACTTGATTGAAGCGGTCGGGAACAGATTCGCTGCTAAAAGTTACGGTTTCAGCAGCGCTTTCACGGAGAGCCGCGCAGTCTTCTCTGGTAATGACTGCCACGGGGAATGATGTTGTATAAAGATACGATTCGTACTTGCCGATGCATGAGTCGTCGGCAATGATTATGCCTGCCGCTCCGTAATTGAGACACATCTTGTCAAGATAGAGGTAGTTTTCGCTGCTTCCCGAGTATACGGCTATCTTACCGCCGACAGTTTCGCTCGTAATATACGGAAGCTTGTCTTCATCAATGAAAGTGAGAGGGTATTCCTTGTCTGAGAGCACTTCGCAGCAGTATGTCGAGCCGCACTCGCAGTATTCGAGTTCCAGTTCTCCCGCCTTCAGAGAATTAGTGTTTGATACAGTATTATCTGCCGACGCAACAGAGAATACCTGCGGGAAGATAGAAGGCTCACTGATGTTGCCTGTATCGACGTTTTCGGGAGTCAGGCGGTTCCCGTAACCAAAACGGTCGTTAGAGACATTGCCTGACGATGCGCAGAGCGTGATTCCTGCGTTTGCGGCAGCTTCTATGGAATCCGCGTAGAAGAGTCGGTCATAGTATTCATACACGCGCCCGAAGCTCATATTGATAACATCAGCCTTCAGCTTCACAGCGTCCTCGATAGCAGCAGCTACCGCTTCATCGGTAACGGTGAAAATGCCGCCGTCTCCGCCGTAGACTTTCATCATCAGGAGCTGCGCATCAGGTGCGACTCCAGATATCTCACTGCCGTTTGGGGCAGTTATGCGGTTGCCTGCCGCAATTCCGCTGACGTGTGTACCGTGGTAATGGTCGCGTGCGTCGAGGGTATACGGCGTGCTGTCACTGTAGTCATAGGCGAAAGGTACTTTGCTGCTGAGGTATGCCTTATCCGCGCTGACAGCTGACGAAAAGCCTCCCTTGCTGCATATCTCTGCTATGCTCTCCGAGTCTAATTTGACCTCCTTGCCTTCGAGCGGTGCAAACATATCGTGGGAGGTGTAGAATTCCGTGTCGATAACAGCGATGACCTCACCCTCACCAGTGCAGTCGGTGTTATTGCAGTAGTCGGTAATGCCTCCGAGCTCCGTTGCTGTCGCGAGCTGTGGCTCTGCGGCAATGTCGGTCTTAACTTTCACGACGCTTTCAACGAGCGGGTAGCTCTCTATCTCGGAGATAAGCGATTCGGGCAGTGAGCATGAGAATCCGTTAGCAGTAAGCGTAAAGCGGTGCTTTATCTTCAGCTCGGGGTAGAGCCTGCGGATATGCTCTTCTGCCTTGTCCTGTCTGGCGCGGAGCCTGTCCTCGGCGGACTGAGCAGCGTCTGTTTCAATGTAGTCGGCGCCCTGACCGCTTGCCTCGGGAGCAGCGAGCACAGCATTTCCGCTGAGCTTGACGATAACGTCGACGAGTTCGCAGTCGGTATAGTCGACGGCTTGCGGAGCGAATTCATCTGCAAGAGCCTGTACAGTATTCGTGCAGAGCGAGCAGCTCAGAGCGGCAGCTGCCGCTGCGGAGAGAAGTCTGTATTTGATATTGTGTTTCATGTATGACCACTCCTGTTTGGTTGTGATAAGGAATATAATGATACCATAATAATAACATATTATTCAGATAATAGCAAGCTGTGCGTGCGAATCTTTCGTTTTTTCCGGATGTGCCGTGAGACAGCCTGCAGGATTCCTCCTAATAGCGCAATTATGCGGGAATAGCAGCAAACTTACGCAAAAAAAGGGACGTTCCGAAGAACGTCCCTTGTGGGAGGTAAAAGATTATTCCTGATGTTCGTGGAAGAAGTAGGGGAGTGCGTCGTAGATGTAATGACGTACCTGAGGCCACCAGTGTACATTTCCGGGAGCTTCGAGGAAGTAGAGGTTGCCCTGAGAGAAGTCAGATGTGTATGTGAATACATCTGTATTCTTTTTGAGTTCATTTATCATCGGTACCATGTTGCCGTATGCGAGGTCCTCGGTACCTGTAGCAGCGAGTACGAAATACTCGTCCTTCTTGAATCCTGAGCTCTTAGCTGAATTTATGACCTTGCCTGCACCGTCCCAGCAGTGACCTGACAGCGGCATAAAGTAAGCGATGATGTCAAGGTTGTTGTTGAAGTTAGCCCATGTAGAGCCGCCGCCCATTGAAAATCCGCCGTAAGCACGGTGATATCTTGAAGCTCTGAGACCGGCTTCGGTGGTGTTCTCCGCATAAGTGGAGTACTTGCCTTCAACGTAGGGGATAATGGTCTTGCGCATTTCCTCCCAGACGCCATCAGCGCTAGGAGCCTTGTTGAATGTAGGAGTTACAACTATCATCGGCTCGATGTCGCCGTTTGCTATCATGTTATCGAGCATTATATCGATGTTGATGTTATTGTCGTTGAAGCAAGTTTCCTCGCTCTCTCCACCGCCGTGCATGAGGTAGAATACGTTGTACTTCTTGGAACTGTCATAGCCGTAAGGGAGGTAAACGTACATATTCTTGTTGCCGTTGATGCCGTTGTAGTTTTCCTTAACAACGGTACCGTGGTTAGCTGGCTGTTTGAAGTAGCTGTCGGGAGCAGCCTTGTACTTGAGCGCAGCGTCGTAATCGAAGTTGCTTACTGCTATCTCGCCGACTGTACCGCCGCCTGTAGTAACGGAGGACTTTGTACCCTCTGCTGCGAACTGAACGTCGTCAACGTAGAATGCGAATGTGCCCTCTGTAGACTCAATGTAGAATACGAGGTCTGTAGCACCCTCGGGGATAGTGTAAGCAGTATTCTCGAGCTTTGTCCACTCTTTGCTGTTGACATTAGCCTTTGCGATGTTATCATATGCAGTCTCGCCTGAAGCGTCTGTGTACTGGAGCTGGAGCTTCATCTCCTGAGCGGAGTCTGTGGGCTGCATTACTGCTGCTGAGAAACTGTAAGTGCCGCCTGCCTTGTAGTCGCTGCCGAGTGTGGTGTTCAAGCCGTTCCAAGCAGCGGACCTGCCTGATATCTTAACTGAATTGTTTCCTGAGTAGTAATGGTTCTTCTCGGAGGAGACGTTAGCGCCGCCTCTGCCCTCCCAGCTGCCATTGCCTGACTCGAACGATTCGTTCTGAGGGTCGATAGACGGAGCGGGGGGAGTAGTGGTCGTAGTAGTTGTAGCTTCGGTAGTTGTAGTCGTAGTAGTTACCTGTTCAGCCTGTGCAATCGTAACATTGCCGCCTTCGCTGTAGCCCTCGGGGAGCTTGTCGATAATGCCGGCGTCGAGCTTCTGTATTGAGAGAGCGTCTCTTGCTGTAACGCCGTCGCCTCTGTTGTAAACGTCAGCGTTGTCGAGAGCCTGTGAATCAAGGTTATATTTATCCTTGTTTGCTACGAACTGAAGGATAGCAACTGCGTCGGCAACGGATACCTTTGTATCCTTGATAGCGTCGCCGAGGACGGTCTTGGAGGACGGAGCAGTTGTAGTTGTGGTCGTAGTTGTTGTAGTCGTAGTCGTTGTGGTAGTTGTAGTAGTTGTAGTTGTAACAGGTGCGGGACCGTCTACCTTTGTGCCTGCAACGCCGCCGATAGCCTCGTCAACGTAGAAGCTGTCAGAACCTTCATCAGTCTCAACGTAGAACTGGTAACCTGAGCCCTCGGGCATCTTGTAGTTGGTGTTTGAGAGCTGAGTCCACTGACCCTTTGTTACCTCGACAGAAGAAATCTTGTCGTATGAAACCTCACCGCTCGGATCTGTATACTGGAGAGTAAGGTGGAAGAGCTGTGAATCGGAGCTTCCCTCGTCGAACATTACGTCAACGCTGAAGCTGTACTCTTCGCCGGGCTTGAATGCCTTTGTATTGAGTGTACGTGAAGCGCCGTTCCATGATGCCTCTCTGCCAGAGCAGTAGAGCGCCTTGCTGCCCTCGTATTTGCTCTTGCTGCTTGCCTCAACAGAAGCAGAGCCTCTGCCTGTCCATGACTCTGTACTCTCCTCGAAAGTGTTGTGGAAGAAGTAGCCGTTCTCATCAGGTTCGATAACAACGGGAGTTCCGCTGAGGACCTTGCTGCCGTCACAGCCGTTATACATCTGGCGGTCGTACTCAAAGAAGTCGATATCAGCATAGCCGCCTGTGGTCTTTGTAGCATAGCTGTAGATACCGCTGCGGTAGCCTGTGAAGAGCTTGAGGTCATAGGTCATTGAGAGTTCCTGACCGAGCTTGGTCCAGTTCTGACCGTCGTATGAGTAGTAGAAGTTAGCCTTGTCTATGTTGTTTGATGAGCTTCCGTCACTGTTAATGTTAGCAAACTTGAAATCTACCTTTACGTAAACCTCATCGCCGTTGAGGTTCTGCTCAGCAACTATCTTGTTGGATGTTGACGGAACATCGTTTCCTGTATTAACAGACATATATATCTTCTTGGAGCCGTCATCGTTTACATGAACGCCGATACAGCCGTACTTGAGCTGGAATGCTGAAAGGCCAGCATAGTCGCCGGGCTTCATATTCTTCGTGTCGAGCTTGATGTAGCTGCTGCACGCAGGACCCTCTGTACGCATTGTCAGAGTATTGCGGGCATTGAGCAGGTGAGTAGCAGTGTGCTTGTTCTTGAGACGGAGCCAGCCGGGACGTTCAGTAACAGACCATGCTGTATTATCAGGGTTGTGGTTCCATGACCACTCGAGAGCAAGGTCGTTGGAGCTGTAGTCGAAGCTGTCATCGCCCGCAACGTCGGTACCCTTGCTGGTGCCGAGGTCGAGAGTTATCGGAGCCTTGCCGTTAACGCCCATCATCGGCCAGTCGTTCTGCCATGTTACGGGAACGAGAACAGGTATACGTCCGACAGCGCCGTGGTCCTGGAACAGGAGACCGTACCATTTTCCGTCGGGAGTATCAACGATACCGCCCTGAGCGCATCCGCTTCCGTAGGAACCCAGACCAGAGTCAAGGATTGTCTTGCTTTCCCAGTTGCCAGTGAGGCTCTTTGAGCGGTACACGAACTCGAGACGTCCGTGACCCGAAGGCCATGCGATACCGAAGATGTAGTACCAGCCGTTGATTTTCTGGATATGCCAGCCCTCGCCTGC
>JAGCHA010000103.1 GCA_017649325.1 Ruminococcus sp. | reverse complement strand
TCGTCAAGTACGTCGTCAAGGACGGCGGCACATTCTCCGGTGCGGAGGTCGGCATTCTCCTCGTGGGTATGATCGTCGCGTTCGCGGTATCGATATTCGTGATAAAGTTCCTCATGGACTACATCAAAAAGCACGATTTCAAGGTTTTCGGCTGGTACAGAATAGTCCTCGGCATTCTTGTGCTGCTCTATTTCGGTATCAAAGCCGCTATTGCATAAAACAAAGCCCTGAAGAAGATTCTTCAGGGCTTATCATTTTGCGTTATCGGCTCGCGGGGATTCGTCTCGCTGCCGTATCAGCTCGCATTATTCCTCTTCGGTCTTGGTTACCGCGATGCCGAGCACGTCGAGGCTTGCCTTATCGACTGTAGACGGACACTCGCTCATAAGCTCGCTCGCGTTCTGTACCTTCGGGAAGGCTGTTACGTCGCGGAGGCTGTCCGCTCCGCACATTATCATAGCAAGGCGGTCGAGTCCGATGCCCATTCCGCCGTGAGGAGGTGCTGCATAACGGTATGCGTCTACGAGGAAGCCAAACTTGGCGTCTATCTCCTCGTCGGTCATGCCGAGCGCTTCAAACATCCTCTGCTGAAGCTCAAAGTCGGTGATACGCATTGAACCGCTTGAGAGCTCTGTGCCGTTGAGAACGAGGTCCCAAGCCTTTGCACGGACGTTTGCAGGGTCTGTATCAAGGTAGTCGAGGCATTCCTCCATAGGCATTGTGAAGGGATGGTGTGCCGCTACCCATGTGCCGCTCTCGTCGTCGAACTCGAAGAAGGGCATCTCTGTTATCCAGAGGAAGTTATACTTGTCCTCGGGGATTACTTCGAGGCGCTTTCCGCAGATGAGGCGGATAGCTCCGAGGGTGGAAAGAACGGTCTTGGTCTTGTCTGCACAGATAAGCACGAGGTCGCCCTCATGTGCATCTACTGCGGCGCATATCTTTTCAAGGTCGCCGTCTGCAAGGAACTTCTTGAACGAGCAGTTAGGCTCGTCTGCCCAGCGTATGTAGGCAAGTCCCTTTGCTCCGATACCCTTGGCATGCTCGACGAGCTTGTCGATCTCCTTGCGGGTGTAGGTCGCGGCGCCGTTCTTCACGTTGATCGCACGAACGCTTCCGCCCTCTTCAATTGCGTTTTTGAATACGACAAAGTCGATATCCTTGACAGTGTCGGTGATGTCCTGTATCTCAAAGCCGAAGCGTGTATCAGGCTTGTCAGAGCCGTAGCGGTTCATAGCGTCAGCAAATGTGAGGCGCTGGAGCGGAAGCTGTACGTCAACGCCCTTTATCTCCTTGAACACGCGTTGAATGAAGCCTTCAACGCACTCCTGTATGTCCTCGGCATCTACGAACGACATCTCGAGATCTATCTGGGTGAACTCGGGCTGGCGGTCTGCGCGGAGGTCCTCGTCGCGGAAGCAGCGCGCAAGCTGGATATAACGGTCATAGCCCGCTATCATAAGAAGCTGCTTGTATATCTGCGGCGACTGCGGCAATGCGTAGAACTTGCCCTGATGTACTCGCGAGGGGATGAGGTAATCGCGCGCGCCCTCGGGTGTGGACTTCATCATCATCGGGGTCTCGATCTCGAGGAAGCCGTTCTCGTAGAAGTATTCGCGCGTTACCTTCGCTATCTCGTGACGCATGATGATGTTCTGCTGGAGCGGTGCGCGGCGGAGGTCGAGGTAGCGGTACTTCAGTCGGAGCTCCTCGTTGACCTTTGTCTCATTCGTTATCTCAAACGGCGTAGTCTCAGCCTTTGAGAGTATGCGGAGATCACTTACGAATATCTCCACATTACCTGTTTTCAGCTTGTCGTTCTTGCTTTCGCGCTCGATGACCTCGCCCTTTGCCATAAGCACGTACTCGCTGCGGCAGGTCGCTGCCTTTTCGAATACGGCGGGGTCGGACTTGTCGTTGAACATGAGCTGTACAACGCCCGTCCTGTCACGAAGGACGATGAATATAACGCCGCCCTTGTCCCTTATCCTCTCAACGAAGCCGCCTACTACGACTTCCTTTCCGATTTCGGTGACTTCTCCGCAGTAATGCGTTCTTTTGAGTCCCTTCATACTGTCCATTTATTTATCCTCCCCTGTGAATGCGAAGAGCGAGCCGTTGCCGCCTGTCTCCTCGTCCATAAAATCAAGCATTTTATTGAAGTATACCTCTTCAAACGAAGCTGCGAACTTGTCGCCGAGGTATATTGTTACTTCCTCGCCTTTTTCCATTTCCTTGAGCTTTGCCTTGCCCTCTTCGAGCTCGTTGTCTCCGAGGACTATCGTGAATGCCGCTCCTATCTTGTTCGCGTACTTCATCTGCGCTTTCAAGCCGCGTCCCATAAGGTCGTACTCGGCGTAGTAGCCGTATTCGCGGAGAGCACTTGTGAGCTCCATTGCCTTTTCAAGAGCCGCGTCACCCATTGTCGCGAAATAGATGTCGCACTTCTTCGGCGCGAGGTAGTCACACTCCTGCTTGTCCATGACAAGCAGAAGTCTCTCGATTCCCATACCGAAGCCGAGCGCGGGGGTGTGCTGCCCGCCGAGCTGCTCAATGAGCCCGTCGTAGCGTCCGCCGCCGCAGACTGTTCCCTGTGCGCCTATCTCAGTGGTGATGAACTCGAAAACTGTCTTGGTGTAGTAATCGAGTCCGCGTACTATCTTGGGGTCGACCGTGTAGGCTATGCCCGCATTGTCGAGGTATTTCTTCAGCTTTGTAAAGTGGTCGCTGCACTCCTCGCAGAGATAATCGAGGATAACGGGTGCGTCCTTGGCTATCTCGCGGTCTTCGGGGCTCTTGCAGTCGAGAAGGCGCATCGGATTCTTGACGAGACGCTCCTTGCAGGTGTCGCATAGCTCATCCTTGCGCGGCTCGAAGTATGCCCTCAGCGCGTCGTGGTACTTCGCGCGGCAGGTCGGACAGCCGATAGAGTTTATGTGGAGCTCGATGTTCTTGAGTCCGAGGCGGTCGAGTATATTCTTTGCAAGGCTGATGACCTCGGCGTCCGCTGAAGGGGCGGGACTTCCTGCCATTTCAAGTCCGAACTGGTGGAATTCGCGCAGTCTGCCCGCCTGTGGTCTTTCGTGGCGGAAGCAGGAGATGATGTAGAATATCCTCTGCGGCAGTGCCTCGTTGAGCATTCCGTTCTGGAGCATCGCGCGGATAGCGCCTGCCGTGCCCTCGGGACGGAGCGTGAACTCGGTCTCCTTCGCCTTTACGGTATACATCTCCTTCTGCACGACGTCCGTCGTCTCGCCGACTGAGCGCAGGAAGAGATCGGTATTCTCGAAGGTGGGGAAGCGCAGCTCGCCGAAGCCGTAGCTCTCGGCTGTTTCGCGCGCTATCTTCTCAACGGTATACCACTTGTGTATATCCTTCGGGAGGACGTCCTCTGTACCGTTGGGGCGCTTGATGTTATTTGCCATAGTTTTCAGCCTTTCAAATCAGATTTTATACAATTGGGCGATTTGCCCTAACATGAAAATTGTCCCTGATCAGGGACAATTAAGCGATACCGTGTACCAGACACGGTACCGCATACGGTTTATATTCCGGGACTGCCTACCTCGCGCCAGTCAAGGTCACCTCTCTCGAGTGCGAGGATGAGTGCCTCGGCAGTTGCTATATTGGTGGCTACGGGGACGTTATGCACGTCGCACAGCCTCAGCAGATTCATATCGTTTACGTCTGTGGACTTGGGGTTGATGGGGTCTCTGAAGAAGAGGAGCACATCGACCTCGTTGCAGGACAGCAGTGCGAGGATCTGCTCGGCACCGCCTCTTCCGCTGAGATAGCGCTTTATGGGAAGTCCCGTTGCTTCGCTAACCTGCTTTCCTGTTGTGTTGGTAGCCATAAGTGTATGCTTGGACAGTATACCGCAGTAGGCACTGCAGAACTGTACCATGAGTTCCTTTTTAGCGTCATGAGCAATGATCGCGATCTTCATTTTTCTGTCCTTTCCCCGCCAAGCGGAAATGTTTTTTATGCAGTCTTTACTGTGAGCGGTACGAATTCTCCGCCGAGTCTCTTGGATATTGCGTCAAATGCTTTCAGTGCTGATGAATCTGTCGGGATAGGATTGCCCTTGCCTGTTGCAACTGTCATCGTGAAGTCGTCGGGGATTACGCCGATGAGCTGTACGCCCACCTTGTCGATTATCTCGTCGAGGTTTGATACCAGCGCCTCGCCGATGACCTTCTTGCTTATCTTGTTGATTATCAGGCGCTGGCTCTTGTTGCCGCGGTTGTAAAACTCGTCAGACATGAGGCTCGCATCTCTGATACATACGGGGTCGGGGGTCGAGATGACAAGTATAAGGTTTGCCTGCTCAACGATGTCGAATACGTGCGAGTTTATGCCTGCGCCCGTATCGATGATAATGTATTCAAAATATTTCTTTACAGAACGGCATATCTCAACTATCTGCTTCGCATTCACGCTTGTGAGCGTCTTGGGCGCGCAGAGAAGGCTGAGGTTGTTTGCCATAGGAACTGTCTGTACTGCGTCGAGAGCAGTCTTTCTGCCCGCGAGGACGTCACCGAGGTCGTACTTTATCTCGTTCTCTACTCCGAACATGATGTCGAGACATCTGAGACCGAAGTCGAGCTCGATGAGAAGTGTGCGGTGCCCCTGCTTTGCGAGAGTGTAGCCAAGTCCGGCACATACTGATGACTTGCCTGTGCCGCCTTTTCCTGATGTAACTGCAATTATCTTTGACATAGTGATGGTTCCTTTCCGATATCCGATACCTTGAACGGCAGATCGGATTCTGCAATTATCATAACAATGATCCTAATGTACATTATATCACAAAATGGAGTTTTTGTCAAAGGGCTTTTTTGTACATAACAGAAAATTGTGCATTTCACCGCTTTTAACCACTACATATTGTGCACATCTTACAAACCACCGCTCAATATCCGCTTTTTCTGCACCGAGCAGTACGTAAAATAAGCATGACGAGGATCATCTCTGATAATTATTTTACTACTGTAATACCGTTTTGTCAAGCAAATTATTGCGCTGTATCCCCTGCTATATTTCATTTTTATATGACCTTTAATAATTATCTGTTTTCATCGAAATAACGAAAATCATCCGCTTGCTTTGAACAAAATGTAAATGTTTGTCGTTTCTTATTGCAAAATTGGTATGTACTGTGATATAATATTATATGTAAAGCCTTCCGTCACTCGGACGGGCTATGCTTTTTCCGAAATGGGGAGTTTATATGGAATATTATATCTTATTTGAGGAATACCTCAAAAATCTCAGCAAGCTCACTGTGCCCGACCCTATGGCTATCCGCTCTTATATCACGGAGCTGTGCAGATTCCTGCGCATCGCGAAAGTCGTTGTATTTTTCTACGATTCCTTAAAAGACGAGTCTATGGGCAACGGTCGCTCGACCTGTGTCTTCGATACGGGTGAGGAATGCGTCGTCGCGATCTCTGACAGGCTCATCACCGAGATAAACAGTGTTGCTGTCTGTGAGGTGTCTATCCCTGAGAACTCCGAGCCGTGGGACTATACCGAGCGCGAACGCTTAATTCTTCTGCTGAAAACAACAATGACTTTCATCAGCCGCCTGCGACTTAAACAAGTAACGGATACTCTTACATTCTACGATTCCGACGGCTTCCAGAATCTCCGCTGCTTCATCGGACATATCGAAAAACTCGCTATCGACGATCGTCTAGTCGGCAAAGTTGCGATACATTTCAATCTCAAGCATTTTTCTCTTGTTAATCAATTGGTCGGCAGAGATGCAGGTTCTATAGCTATGAAGGGCTACTACAATACCCTCAAGGATGATCTCGACGAAGAGAGCATCGTTTGTCGCTGCGGCGGAGATAACTTCGTCATGATCTGCAGCCGTTCCGAGCTTAGCCGCGTACTCCGCTATTTCTCGGGCGCGGCTACTATCTACGACAGGGATACCGGCGACAGAGTTATGGTGTCTGCCTGCGCGGGCGTCTTCATAATCCCCGATGGCTTTGAGCTCAACTCGCCCGGAGATATCATCGACAAGATAATCTCTGCTTCGCAGTCTGCACGTCAGCCGCAAAATGACGATGTCGTATACTTCAACGAAGTTATGGTCGCTAATAAGGAGAGGATCGTACATTTACAGCAGCTCTTCCCCTCGGCAATCAGTGATGAGGAGTTTCTCGTCTACTATCAGCCGAAAATCGATATCAACACAGATGAGATAGCGGGTGCAGAAGCTCTATGCCGTTGGCTGCGCAACGGAAGTATCATACCACCTATAGAGTTCATCCCCATTCTCGAACAGAATAACGACGTCTGCAAGCTCGACTTCTATATGCTGGAGCACGTTTGCCGCGATATCAGACGCTGGCTCGACGAGGGAAGGCCCGTTGTACCTGTTTCCGTCAACTTCTCACGGAAACATATGGCTGACGTTGACCTGCTGAAACATATCATCGAAATAATCGACAAGTACAAAATACCTCACAATTACATAGAAATAGAGCTCACCGAAACCAATACCGATGTTGAATTCCGTGACTTAAAGAAACTCGTGAGCGGTTTGCAGTGGGAGGGCATCGGCACTTCCGTTGATGATTTCGGCGTAGGCTACTCTTCGCTGAAACTCCTCACCGATATCCCGTGGGATGTGCTCAAGGTCGACAGAAGCTTCCTACCCGTGGACGAGGACAACGACAAAAGCTGTCGCTCCATTCTCTTTACTCACGTCGTATCAATGGCGCAGAAGCTCGGTATGGAATGTATCGCCGAGGGTGTCGAGACCGCTCATCAGGTGCAGATACTGCGCGAGAATAATTGCAGGTACGCGCAGGGCTTCCACTTTGATAAGCCTATGCCCGTAGAGGCGTTCGAGAATAAACTCACGGAACGTCATAATAATTTATAAAAATGGGGCAGATGCATTTCATCTGCCCTTTTCTGAAGGAGAATTTCATGGATATAAGACAGGTGACAGATACAGCCGAAAAACAGCGTATCGCCCGCGATATACTCGAAGGGCTAAAACAATGGTTCGAGGTCGACGAGAGCCGCGAGCAATATATCAATGACTGCGCTAAGCAGCCCTTCTTCGCCGCTTTCTCCGACGGAGAGCCCGCGGGTTTCCTCTGCCTCAAAGAAACAGGCAAGGATACCGTTGAGCTCGCTGTTATGGGCGTAAAAAAAGAACTCCACCGCTGCGGTGCGGGCAGGGAGCTCTTTGATGCTGCTCGAAGCTTCGCTGCTCAGAACGGTTACAGCTTCATGCAGGTGAAGACCGTCAAAATGGGTATATACGACGATTACGACAGGACAAACAGGTTCTACCTCGGCCTCGGATTCAAGGAACTCGAGGTGCTCCCGCTGTGGGACGAGGCTAATCCCTGTCAGGTCTACATTATGTATATCGGCTGAATCTCACTGGTCTCCGCCGCGTACAAGACGGAATTTCCGCTTGGTGATAGTCAGCACTCCTGCCTCTTTCAGCCGCGTCATCTCGCGCTGGAGCGAGCTGCGGTTCACACAGAGGTAATCCGAGAGCACCGTCGTTGAGAACGGTATCTGCGGGGTGTCGCCTTTCGGCGTGTTGTCCTCCGTTATTTGCAGAAAGCTGATGAGCTTGTCCTCTATCGAACGCTGACTGAGCACCTCGATACGCTCACTCAGGGATATCGCTTTCTCTGACATAAGCATAAGCAGGTTCTCAACTACCATCGAGTGGCATTTGCACGCGTTCTCGCAGCGTTTCAGTATCTCGCTGCGACGGAAGAACATAACCTTGCAATCAGTGTCCGCGTCTATCTCGACCGAGCTGCGGTGACTTCCCGTAAATGTGAAAAATTCGCCGAATATACCCTGCTCGCCAAGTGTCTCGACTATGGTACGGACTCCGTTGATATCGTAGCGCACCATTACCGCCCTGCCGCTCAGGATTATCCCCACATTGTCAGTGCTGTGTGAGAAATCTGCGATCCTGCTGCCCGCACGGTACTTCCTCACCTCCGTGTTGAAGCACGTCATCATGCGGCGGCAGTCAGCCTCGCATACGCCTTTGAATAAAATGTTTTGCTCGGGTAACATAAAATTTCTCCTTTGTTGCAAATGCAACAGATTTTTTGTTTTTATTATGATACAATATATTCAAACAAAAGTCAAGATGATTTTTGTCAAATTTCTACATTTTTTACGGAGGCGTTTTGCAATGAAGGTTAATGTTATCGGTGAACAGCTCTCTCAGCAGGAGATAGACGCGTATATCGAGTACGGCAGAAAAAAATACCGCGGCAGAGAGATTACCGAAATGACTGTGACCGCTGACGGCGATTTCGTAGACCTCAAATACGGTTTCGCGGATATCCCGTTCGACAGAATTAGGCGTATCACAGGCTACCTCGTAGGCACGCTCGACCGCTTCAACGACGGCAAACGTGCTGAGGAGCACGACCGAGTTAAGCACACGGTCTAATGATTCAAAGTCCGGGGCGCTCTGCGCCTTTTCGGACTTTATATATTTTTTCACGGAGGTATAAATCATGGCTAAATATGTATGTCCCGTATGCGGATACGTTCACGAGGGAGATGTTCCCCCCGAGAAGTGCCCTCAGTGCGGCGTTCCCGGCGCTAAGTTCAAGGTTATGGACGAGAGCAAGGAGCTCGTTTTCGCTTGCGAACACGTTCTCGGCGTTGCTAAGGACGTTACCGATCCCGAGATAATCGAAGGGCTCCGCTCTAACTTCACGGGCGAATGTACCGAGGTAGGTATGTACCTCGCTATGGCTCGCGTTGCCTACAGAGAAGGCTATGCGGAGATTGGCGCATACTGGGAGAAGGCTGCTTTTGAAGAGGCTGAGCACGCTGCTAAGTTCGCTGAGCTTCTCGGTGAGGTGCTCTCCGACTCCACTAAGGAGAACCTCGAGAAGCGCGTTGCTGCCGAGCACGGCGCTACAGAGGGCAAGCTCAAGCTCGCCAAGAAGGCTAAGGAGCTCAACCTCGATGCTATCCACGACACCGTTCACGAGATGGCTCGCGATGAGGCTCGTCACGGAAAGGCTTTCGAGGGACTGCTCAAGAGATACTTCAAGTAATACATATAAAAAGGCTGCTGAAGGAGCACTTTGGCAGCCTTTTTTCATTTGCCTTTTTTATCGCTCAAATTTGTCGAAAATATGACTTTTTTTGAAAAAAGCTTTACTTTTTCCGAAAAATGAGTTATACTGTATCTGACAGGAAAATAACATAGTCTTTCAGAATGATACGGAGATGATAAAATGAAGTTAAACAAAGTCAGAACTTTCGCGGTCGCAACGGCTCTTCTGTTCGCTCTGTGCGCGGCTTCATGCGGCAAGGAGGTCCCTAAGGATACCGAGCCCGCTACAAGTTTCAATGTCGTGGGAGGGACGGTCGAGAATACTACCGAGCCCGCTTCTGAAGCTGAAGATGAGCAGGAGGTGACCACTGAGGAGCCTACCGCTTATGTGGAGGGCGGCAGCAAACTCAGCGGCGTTACCCTCAGTTACACGGAGGCGGAGGTCGGCATAGGTCAGACTATCACCTACCCCGTCGTTTACGACAGCTTCGAGGAGGTTTGGTCGAGCTCGAACGAGAATATCGCAACTGTTGACAGCGTCGGCAATATCACGGGCAAGTCCGAGGGAAAGTGCATCGTCAGCGTCAAGGACAAGAACGATGATAAAAAAGGCGCTGAGGTAAAGGTCACTGTCAAGAAGGACTCGGGTATTCAGGAAACTAACGGCATTACCTACGTGGGCGGCATTATGATCGCTAACAAGTCCTATCCCCTGCCGCAGGACTATAACCCCGGCGGTCTCACTCCCGAGACTTATACGGCTTTCCAGGAACTCGTAGACGGCGCCGCTAAGGACGGCATCTCTATCTATCTGTCGTCGGGATTCCGCTCGTATGACCTCCAGTCGCAGATCTACAACAACTACGTCAATGCCTATGGTCAGGGTACTGCCGATACTTTCTCCGCTCGCCCAGGATACTCCGAGCACCAGACAGGTATGGCTATCGATGTAAATATCATCGACGACAGCTTTATCGGTACTCCCGAGGCTATATGGTTAGAAGCGCACTGCAATGAGTACGGCTTCATCCTCCGCTACCCGTTCGGCAAACAGGATATCACGGGCTACAAGTACGAGCCGTGGCATATCCGCTACATCGGCAAGGAAAACGCCGAGGCTTTCCGCAAGGAGGCTGACAGGCGCGATGACGTGAACCTCACGCTTGAGGAATACCTCGATATCGACTCATATTACCACTGATGCCAAGGGACGCTTTCGCGTCCCTTTTTATTTGCTTGACTTTTCCCACAAAAGGGAATATAATAGAATTGGCTCATCAGAGCAATTACAGACAGGAGAATAACTATGGAAAATGTCAGAATAACCGATCTTTACGACCTTTCACATACTGCAGCCGCCGACTACCTCCGCGGCTTTACTTACCCGTGGGAGGCTCTCAAAGGTATCAGCGACTTCATTATTAAGCTCGGGCAGACTCTCAGTCCCGATGAGTATGACTCCCCCGCCGAAAATGTATGGGTCCACAAGTCGGCTAAGGTGTTCCCGAGCGCTTATCTCGGCGCCCCCTGCATTATCGGTGCGGGTACAGAGGTGAGACACTGCGCGTTCATACGCGGCAGCGCTCTCGTCGGTGAGAACTGCGTTATCGGCAACTCCGTCGAGCTAAAAAATGTCATAATCTTCGACAACGTGCAGACTCCGCACTACAATTACGTCGGGGACAGCATCCTCGGCTTTAAATCGCATATGGGCGCGGGTTCGATAACCTCGAACGTAAAGTCCGACAAGACTAACGTCGTTATCAAGTCGGGCGACGGAAATATGGAAACAGGTATCAAGAAGATAGGCGCTATGCTCGGCGACTTCGTTGAGGTCGGCTGCAACAGCGTGCTCAACCCGGGTACCATTATCGGCAGAAACTGCAATATCTACCCCACAAGCTGTGTGAGAGGCGTTGTGCCCGAGAACAGCATCTGGAAAACAGGCGGTATCGTCGTTAAAAAGAAATAATAAAGGGGAATCCCAATGATATCTTACGAAGAAGCTAAAAAAATGCTCGCCGACTACGGTCAGGAGCATATCCTCAGATACTATGATGAACTCAGCACTGACGAGCAGAGTTCTCTGCTCGCTCAGATCGAAAAAATCGACTTCTCTATCCTCAGCGCTCTCGACAGCAAGAATAATGCCGCTCTCAAACGCGGTAAGATAGAGCCGATAGATGCCGTTACTGCCAATGATATCGCTAAAAACAGCGAAGAGTACCGCTCTGTGGGGCTCGACACCATCAGGGGCGGTAAGGTCGCAGCTGTACTGCTCGCGGGCGGTCAGGGTACACGCCTCGGCTTCGATAAGCCTAAGGGTATGTTTAATGTCGGAATTACACGTGAACTCTACATCTTCGAGTGCCTTATCAACAATATGATGAAGGTCGTCGGCGAGGCAGGAAAATGGATCCACCTCTGCGTTATGACAAGCGAGAAGAACCACGATGATACCGTCGGATTCTTCCGCGAGAAAAATTACTTCGGATATAACGCCGACTTCGTTCACTTCTTCGTGCAGGATATGGCTCCGTCCGTTGACTTCGGCGGGCGTATATATATGGAGAGCAAGTCGCGCATTTCTTCCTCTCCGAACGGCAACGGAGGCTGGTTCTCGTCGCTGGTGCGCTCGGGTCTGCTCGGCACGCTCAAGGCTGACGGCGTGGAATGGCTCAATGTGTTCGGCGTGGACAACGTGCTCGCGAAGATCGCTGACCCGCTTTTCATCGGCGCGATAATCAAGTCGGGCGCGCAGTCGGGAAGCAAGGTCGTTGCTAAGACTGCTCCCGAGGAACGCGTGGGCGTGATGTGCCTCGAAGACGGCAAGCCCTCAATCGTTGAATACTATGAGATGTCCGATGAAATGATCAATCAGCGCGGCACTGACGGCGGGCTCGCCTACAAGTACGGCGTTATCCTCAACTATCTGTTCAGCATTTCAAAGCTCGAGGAGATAAACAAGACTAAGATGCCCATTCATACTGTCGACAAAAAAATACCGTATATGGACGAAAACGGCGCGTTTATCTCTCCCGATAAGCCCAACGGCAATAAGTTCGAGCTCCTGATAATCGATATGATAAATCAGCACGACAGCTGTATGCCCTATGAGGTAGAGCGCGGGAAAGAGTTCGCTCCGATAAAGAATCCCGACGGCGTGGATTCGGTCGTTTCTGCGCGCAAGCTCCTTGAAGAAAACGGTGTGGAGCTTTAACAAGGATTCTGCCCCGGCCCCTGTCAAGGGATACAGTCCATCGGAACCCAACTACGAGCCCGCTTGCAAGCTCGCTCGTCTGCAAAAAAGACTCCGTCTGCTTTCGGCGGAAAGAAATAACGATATAAAGAGCGGACAATAGTCCGCTCTTCGATTAAGAGGCTGTAATGAAAAGACTTCTCAGGTATCTGAAAAATTACAAAAAAGAGCTCGTGCTCGGTCCGTTCTTCAAGCTGCTTGAGGCAGTATTCGAGCTCATTGTCCCGCTCGTCATGGCGAGGATAATCGACAACGGTATTACCAATGGTGACAGCTCCTACGTGTGGGAAATGAGCGGTGTTATCGTCCTGCTCGGGGTGTGCGGTCTCGGCTTCGCGCTGACTTGCCAGTTCCTCGCGGCTAAATGTGCTTACGGCTTTGGTACGGAACTGCGTACGGCACTGTACAGGCATATAAACTCACTCTCCTACACGAGCATCGACAGGATAGGTACGTCCTCACTCGTCAACCGCCTCACCAATGACTCCATGACCGTGCAGAACGGCGTCAATATGTTCATAAGGCTCGCCGTTCGTGCGCCTTTCCTCGTCATCGGGGCGGCTGTGATGGCATTCACCATTGATATGCGGCTCTCGCTCGTTCTCATTATCGCCGCGCCCCTTATCTCCCTCATCATCTTCTTTATCATGCGGAAAACAGTGCCGATGTACAAGAAGGCTCAGCAGAAGCTCGACCGAGCCGCTCTGCTTACACGCGAGAGCATTGAGGGTACACGCGTTATCCGCGCTTTTTCCCGTCAGAATGAGGAAATTGAGGAATTCAGCGAGGCTGTCAGCGACATTGCCGAGTGCTCGGCGGCTGTCGGCAGGATATCCGCTGTTCTCAATCCCGCCGCGTTCATGATAATGAACCTCGGTATCGTCGCGATAATCTGGTTCGGCGGTCTGCGCATTGATTCGGGAAGCCTCTCGCAGGGCGAACTTACGGCGTTTACCAACTATATGACGCAGATACTGCTCGCGCTGGTCGTACTCGCGAACCTCATCGTCATTTTCACGAAGGCGTTCGCCTCCGCGAACCGTATCAGCGAGGTTTTTGAGCTCCCGCCCGAGGAGTGCGGCAAACTCAGTCCCGACCGCACAAGCGAAAATATCATCGAATTCCGCGGCGTTTCTTTCGCGTACGAAAACGCGGGCGAGGAATCTGTCCGCGACCTCAGCTTCACCCTCAGACGCGGCGAGATGCTCGGCATAATCGGCGGTACTGGCAGCGGTAAATCTACAGCCGCCGCACTTATCCCCGCGTTTTACCGTCCGACTGCGGGCGAGGTCATTGTCGAAGGCGTGAACGTCAGTGAGGTGAACGTCGAGGAGCTCCGCTGGCTCGTCGGAACAGTACCGCAGAAGGCTGTGCTCTTCACAGGCACGCTCCGCGAGAATATGCGCTGGAGAAAGTCCGATGCGTCCGATGAGGAGATAATCGCCGCGCTCAAAACCGCGCAGGCTTGGGAATTCGCCTCGAAGCTCCCCGACGGGCTCGATACCCTCATCTCGCAGGGCGGCAAGAACCTCTCGGGCGGTCAGAAACAGCGTATCGCCATTGCGCGTGCGCTCGTCGGCAAGCCCGATATCCTCATCCTTGACGACTCCACAAGCGCGCTCGACTACGCTACCGACCTGAAGCTCCGCAAAGCTCTGAAAACCGACCTTGCGGACACCTCCGTCGTCATGATATCTCAGCGCACGACCTCCCTCAGGGATGCGGACAGGATAATCGTCATGGAGGACGGCGCTCCTGTCGGTATCGGCACGCACGATGAGCTACTCGAAAACTGCGAGGTATACCGAGATATCTACCGTTCGCAGATGAACGAGAAGGAGGACAGCCATGCTTAAAACTCTGAAGCGGGTGTTATCCTACGCACGCCCGTATATAGCATTTTTCGTGCTCACCGTCGTCTTCGCCGCGGCTGGTATCTCGCTCTCGCTTGCCGTACCCGTTTTCATCGGTGAGGCTGTGGACTGCTGCGTCGGAGCGGGTCAGGTAAACTTCGACAAGCTCCTGCGTATCGTCGTAAAGCTCGGTATATCCGTGCTCGCAAGCGGTCTCTTCCAGTGGCTCATGAGCCTCTGCACCAACAGGCTCGCTTTCCTGACCGTACGCGATATTCGCTCCGACGCGTTTGCTAAGCTCCAGCATGTGCCGCTCCGATACATCGACCGCCGCACCAAGGGTGAGCTCACGAGCCGCGTCATCAACGACATCGAGATAGTCTCGGACGGCTTACTACAGGGATTTGCCCAGTTTTTCAGCGGTGTGATAACTATTGTCGGCACGCTCATTTTCATGATGACCATAAATTATAAAATCGCTTTTGTTGTCGTCATTCTCACTCCGCTCTCTTTTATCGCAGCTTCGCGCATTACCAAAGCCTCACACGATTCGTACGTTCAGCAGTCGAAGCTCAGAGGCGAAATAGTCGGGCTCGCCGAGGAAATGGCGGGCAATCAGAAGCTCGTCAAGGCTTTCCTCTATGACCAGCGTGCCGAGGAGCGGTTCGCCGATATAAACGGAAGATACGGCAAGATCGGCGCTAAAGCGACGTTTTTCAGCTCTATGACCAACCCCACTACGCGCTTCGTCAACGGTGTCATATACGCGGCTGTCGGGCTGCTCGGAGCGCTCGGGGCTATGGGAGGCTCAGCCTTTATCGGCGCGATGTCCGTTGGCAGGCTGTCAAGCTTCCTCGCCTACTCCAACCAGTACACCAAGCCTTTCAACGAGATCTCAGGTGTTTTCGCCGAACTGCAAAATGCCGTCGCTTCCGCAAAGCGAGTGTTCGACCTCCTCGACGAGGAAGAGGTCAGCGACGATTCGGCTCTTGATAATCTTTCCGACCTCACAGGCGAGCTGTCGTTCAGCCACGTATGCTTCTCCTATACGCCGAAATTCAGGCTAATTCAAGACTTCAACCTCGACGTCAGAAGCGGTCAGCGTGTCGCTATCGTCGGTCCGACCGGCTGCGGAAAATCAACAATGATAAACCTCCTGCTGCGTTTCTACGACATCGAAAGCGGCTCGATAACCGTCTCGGGCAGGAATATCAGCTCGGTCACGCGCGACAGCCTCCGCAGCAGCTTCGGTATGGTCTTGCAGGAAACGTGGGTCTTTACCGGGACTGTTGCCGAGAATATCGCCTACGGTCTGCCCGATGCGTCCCGCGAGCAGATCATCGCTGCGGCAAAAACTGTCCACGCTCACGGCTTCATCAAAAGGCTGCCAAATGGCTATGATACAGTCATTTCTGAGGACAGCGGCCTCTCGCAGGGACAGAAGCAGCTCATCTGCATCGCCCGCGTTATGCTCATGGACCCGCCTATGCTCATCCTCGACGAGGCGACAAGCTCTATCGACCTCCGCACCGAACACCGCATACAGCGCGCTTTCGTTAAGCTCATGGAAGGCAAAACGAGCTTCATCATCGCACACCGACTCTCCACAATTAAAAACTCCGATATCATCCTCGTCATGAACCACGGAAATATCGTCGAGCAGGGCTGCCACTCCGAGCTAATGGCTAAGGGCGGCTTCTACTCTGAACTGTACAACAGCCAGTTCGCGACATAGATGAAAATGCCTCTGAGCTCTTAAAACCGCTCAGAGGCATTTTTTGACGTGTTACTCTGTTATATGAGCAGACCTGTGAGAAACGATGCGAGAGATGCAGCAAGCGCTACCACTATCAGCGGAAGGTCGAAAAATGCAAGCACTACTGCGACTACCGTGCCGACTGCCGAGGTGACGACATTGCCCGTACTCGTGAAAATGGCAGGTATCGTCATCGCGCTCAGGACTGCGTAGGGTATGTATTTCAGGAAGCTCCGCACAAATCGCGACTTTATCTTCTTCCTGAAAAAGGTGAACGGTACCATGCGTATGATGTAGGTCACCGCTGCCATGACAAATATGTATACCGCGACTGTCATTCTCCCGCCTCCTCTTCTTCATCTGTCACGGGGAATAAAAGCGCTCCCAGTCCTGCAGCGGCTATCGCACAGATAATAACTGCGAATCCGCCTGATATCATTGTCAGGACGTACTTGAAAACTATGCTCAGAAGCGCCGCTATGAGCGTCACGAATAGTACGCTCTTTTTCCTGCGTGAGGGCGGTATTATTATCGCGAGAAACATTCCGTAAAGCACTATCCCCATTGCCGAGGAGACTGCTTCGGGAAGTATCTCTCCAGCAGACGCGCCGAGAAATGTCCCGAGCACCCAGCCTATCATCGCTATGAGTATCATGCCGTACATATACGCGGGTACTATCACGCCCTTCTGCGCGGAGCAGACCGCGAATATCTCGTCGGTTATGCCGTATGAGGCAAGCAGGCGGTGCGGCGTGGTGAAGCGCTTGTCGAGCTTCTGCGACAGCGACAGCGCCATGAGCGAATAGCGTATGTTTATCACGAGCTGGACAAGTATCATCTCAAGGAGCGTGCCTCCAGCTGCGATGACTCCAACGCCCGCTATCTGTCCCGCAGATGTGAGGTTGGAGGCTGATATCGCTGAAGCCTGAAATACGCTCAGCCCGCTCTGCACTGCAAGTATACCGAATCCGAACGACACTGACAGATACCCCAGCGCTATCGGTATGCCGTCACGCATACCGCGCAAAAAGTTTGATTTCAAGAAAAACTATCCTTTCGTTTGCAAAGTACGATTTAGTATAGCACAAACTCATGAAAAATGCAAGTAGGGGGGCGACGCCCATACAACAATTCCGGGTCTCATAAAAATTTGTACTCGCCTACTTATAACACTTGCATTAGTCGCCAGCTTTTGCTATAATAGATATAACACAAAAAGGCGGTGTGTCTATGTCTGCTAACACTATCAGCTCCCGTCCTCTTGATGAGAAAAACAGGGAGCATACTATCATCAAAACAAGCATTATCGGTATTATCGCAAACGTATTCCTCGCGGCTTTCAAGGCTGTCGTGGGACTGCTCTCGCACTCTATCGCGATAATACTCGACTCGGTGAACAACCTCAGCGACGCGGGCTCGTCACTCATCACCATAATCGGCACCAAGCTCGCAAAAAAACAGCCCGACCGCAAGCACCCGTGGGGGCACGGACGAGCTGAATACCTCAGCTCGATGATCATTTCCGTCATCATCCTCTACGCAGGTATCACCTCGCTCGTGGAGTCGATAAAGAAGATAATCAACCCTGAAACGCCCGATTACTCCACCGCGGCTATCATTATCGTTGCTGTCGCTGTAGTCGTGAAGATCCTGCTCGGTACATTCGTAAAGCGCACGGGCAAGCGCGTGAACTCCGATTCGCTCGTCAATTCGGGCACGGACGCTCTCATGGACTCGATAATCTCAGCCTCGACCCTCGCTGCTGCCATTATCTTCCTTATCTGGCATATCAGCCTCGAAGCATGGCTCGGCGCGATCATTTCCGTTATTATAATCAAGTCGGGCGTCGGTATGCTCAGGGAAACTATCTCTCACCTGCTCGGTCAGCGCGTCAGCGTGGAGACTGCCCGCAAGGTAAGAGAGTGTATAATGAGCTTCCCGCAGGTACACGGGGTCTATGACCTCATCTTCCATGACTACGGTCCCGAAAAATTCAACTGCTCGGGGCATATCGAAGTGCCTGATACGCTGTCTGCACGCGAGATCGACCAGCTCCAGCGGCAGATTGCCGTTGAGCTGTATGTCCGTCACGGGATAATCCTTACGGCACTGAGTGTGTATACTTTCAGCGTTTCCGACGACCGCGACAAGGCTGTCCGCAGTGAGATTTACGACATCGCTATGTCGGTGGAGCACGTTCTCGAGGCGCACGGCTTCTACCTCGATGAGGAACAGAAACGCATTCAGTTCGATATCATCGTCAGCTTTGATGCTCCCGACAGAGATGCCGTGTACAATGACGTCGTAAGACAGGTGCGGGAAAAATACCCCGAGTATGAGCTGTATTGCACGCTCGATACCGATTTCAGTCTAAGTGAACAGGAGGAATGAATATGTATGCTTACATTCTGGCAGGTACTGCCGTTTTTTTCGCACTTATGTCGCTGATTGCGCTAGTGCTGTACAAAATCGACAAGGTCAAGGCTGAGAAAGGCAAGTGGCGCACAAAAGAGGCTACTCTCCTCGGTTTCGGGTTCTTCGGAGGCGCTGCAGGCGCTCTGGCGGGTATGAAGCTCTTCCGCCACAAAACCAAGCACTGGTATTTCTGGGTCGTAAACTTTGCCGGACTGGTCTGGCAGCTCGCTCTTCTCGGCTTTCTCGCCGTCCTCTTCATCAGAACGCGGTAGAAAAATTATTTGCCGCTGTGACGGTTTTTCTATTGACAAAATCCTCTTTTTATGTTAAAATGAATAAAATTGCAGCGAAGCTTCGGTTTCAGAGCAAGATTCTTTGACCACTCCCGCCAGACGGGGGTAAACGCCATACGGACAGCGGGTCAAATGCCGACTGCCGAATCCCCTTTCGGCTGGCAACTTCTGTTGCCTTATTGTTTTTATAAGTTCTCAGCTTGTGAAAGGTCAATAAGAGTAGTAAAAGGTATATCTTTGCTTATATAGACTCTGAAACCAGAATGAAGTTACTATGCTTTTATGCTGTGTGATTTTTGCACGTACAGGCTGATTCAGTCTGTACGTTTTTATTTTTTCTGAGGTGTGTATTATGGAAAATAAACTCAAGCTTTACGGCTTCAATAACCTTACAAAGTCCCTGAGCTTCAATATCTATGACGTCTGTTACGCTAAGACGCCTAAGGCTCAGCTCGAATATATCGCTTACGTTGACGAGGTGTATAACTCCGAGCGTATCACCGATATCATGACCCACCTCACCGAGATGATCGGTGCTCAGGTGCTCAGCGTGTCGCGTCAGGACTATGACCCGCAGGGTGCCTCAGCGACCTTCCTTATCGCCGACGATACGATGATACCCGCGGGCGGAAACGAGATAGTCGCTCACCTCGACAAGAGCCACGTAACTGTCCACACCTACCCAGAGTATCACCCCGATACCAGTATAGCGACCTTCCGCGTGGATATCGACGTCGCCACCTGCGGCAAGATAACACCGCTCACTGCCCTCGACTACCTCATCGGAAGCTTCGACTCCGATATCATCACCATGGACTACCGCGTGCGCGGCTTCACCCGCAACCTCGACGGAGAAAAACTCTTCATCGACCACGATATCACCTCGATACAGAATTACATCGACTCGTCTATCCTCGACAAGTACGACGCCGTCGATATCAACGTTTATCAGGCTAATATGTTCCATACGAAAATGCTCATAAAGGACATTATTTTACAGAATTACCTCTTCAATACCGACGTCCATGAGCTGCCTCCGAGAAGCAGGCTCGACATCACCAACGCTCTCAGGAAGGAAATGATAGAAATCTTCAGCGGAAGGAACGTGTACGGAAATGACTGAGCTCTCACAGGTGAATGCTCCGATTTATGAGGCTCTCCGCCGATTCAGGCGCATGAGAGTCGTACCCTTCGACGTCCCCGGTCACAAGCGCGGACGCGGTAATATGGAGCTCACCGAATTTCTCGGTGAGGACTGCATGAACGTCGACGTCAATTCCATGAAGCCGCTCGATAACCTCTGCCACCCCGTCTCCGTCATCAAGGACGCGGAAATGCTCGCGGCTCAGGCTTTCGGCGCCGCTAACGCTTTCTTCATGGTCGGCGGTACGACCTCAGCGGTGCAGAGCATGATAATGTACGCCTGCAAGGAAGGCGACAAAATAATCATGCCGCGAAATGTCCACAGGAGCGCGATAAATGCTCTCATTCTCACGGGAGCTGTACCCGTCTACGTAAATCCCGACGTCAATAAACAGCTCGGCATAGCGCTCGGTATGTCCGTTTCTCAGGTCGAGCAGGCTATCCGCGAGAATCCCGATGCAAAGGCGATAATGGTCAATAATCCCACGTATTACGGCATTTGCTCCGACCTGAGCCGTATCACCGAGCTCGCTCACGCTCACGGTATGCTCGTCCTCGTCGACGAGGCTCACGGTACTCATTTCTACTTCGGCGACGGCTTTCCCGTCACCGCTATGGCGGCGGGCGCGGACATTGCCTCAGTCAGTATGCACAAGTCGGGAGGAAGCCTCACGCAGAGCTCCTTCCTGCTCATGGGTGAGCGCGTGAATGCCGACTATATGCGGCAGGTCATCAACCTCACGCAGACTACGAGCGCTTCTTATCTCCTGCTCTCAAGCCTCGATATTTCCCGCAAGCGCCTCGCGCTCAGCGGTAAGGAAATTTTCGCGCAGACCGTGGAAATGGCTGAATATGCACGCTCCGAGATAAACGATATCGGCGGTTATTACGCCTACTCGCGCGAGCTCATAAACGGCGACAGTATCTTCGATTTCGATGTATCGAAGCTCAGCGTGTTCACGCTTCCCGTAGGTCTTGCGGGGATAGAAGTCTATGACCTGCTCCGCGATGAATACGATATACAGATCGAATTCGGCGACATTGGCAATATCCTTGCATATATCTCCGTCGGCGACAGAAAACGCGACATTGAACGCCTGATAAGTGCGATGTCCGAGATAAAGCGGCGATTCGGCAGGACAGGCGCTGATATGCTCAGCCATGAGTATATTGCTCCCGTCGTAACAGAAGCTCCCCGTAAGGCATTCTATGCGGACAAGGTATCAGTTCCGCTGGAGGAATCAGCAGGGAAGGTATGCACGGAGTTCGTTATGTGCTACCCGCCCGGAATTCCGATACTTGCTCCCGGTGAGCTCATCACAAAGGAGATAATCGAGTACATCAGGTACGCCAAGGAAAAGGGCTGTCAGATGACGGGTACCGAGGATATCAATATCGAGCGGCTCAACGTATTGAAGTAAAGGAGTGCATTTATGGAAAAGAAAATGAAAAAGGTCGGTATACAAATGAGTATCCTCATGAGCGTGACCCTCAGTTTTTTCCTTTCACTCACGGGTAACCTCACAGCTAAGGACGGCTTCAAACCAATGGCATTCATAATTAGCTTTATCATCAGCACTGTGATCAGCCTTATTATCGGATTTGTTATTCCCATGAGAAAGGTCGAGGCCGGTATCACTAAGGGGCTCGGTCTGAGGGAGAGAAGCATCCCCGCAAATATCGTTTCCGCCATAGTTTCCGACCTTATCTATACTCCGGTAATGACACTTGCTATGGTCGCTCTCGCACGTAAAATGGCTATGAAGGCAAGCGATGGTCACGCAGAGCTCCCGCCCTTCATCGTTATGTTTCTCAGTTCCCTTTTACTGTGCTTAATTGTCGCTTTCATCATTATTCTCATCGTGTCTCCCCTGTTCCTGAAGCTCGTTCTGAAGATCAACGGTATGGACGTGCCTCCCGCAGGCAGACCCGAATAAGCATTGGAGGAAAAAATGGAATTATGGTTCACCGAACGTCATACGCCCAATGTCAACTTTTCTATAAAGGTAGACCATCAGCTATACAGCGGGAACAGCGAGTTCCAGCGTATCGACGTCTTCGATTCTAAGGAGTTCGGGCGATTTCTCACGCTCGACGGCTACATGATGCTCACAGAGAAAGACGAGTTCATCTACCATGAAATGATAACTCACGTACCCATGGCGGTCCACCCGAATCCACGGAATATCCTCGTTATCGGTGCGGGCGACGGCGGTGTTGTACGCGAGCTCACAAGATATACTTCCGTCGAGAGCATCGACCTCGTCGAGATAGACGAGCTTGTGGTGGAGGTCAGCAAGAAATACCTGCCGACTACTGCCTGCCGCCTCGACGACGAGAGGGTACACATCTACTACGAGGACGGCGTGAAGTTCATTCGCCGCTGTGAGAATAAATACGACGTCATCATTGTCGATTCCACCGACCCGTTCGGTCCCGGAGAGGGGCTCTTCACAAAGGAATTCTACGGGAGCTGCTTCAAGGCTCTGCGCGAGGACGGCATTATGGTCAACCAGCATGAGAGCCCGTTCTACGCTGAGGACGCCGCAGCTATGCAACGCTCGCACAAGCGCATTGTAGAGAGCTTCCCCATAAGCCGCGTTTATCAGGCTCATATCCCGACTTATCCCTCGGGTCACTGGCTGTTCGGCTTCGCGTCGAAAAAGTACCACCCCGTACGCGACTACGAGCCGACAAAGTGGAGTATGCTCGGCATAAAGACCAAATACTACAATACCAAGCTCCACTGCGGTGCTTTCGCACTGCCCAATTACGTTGAGGAGATGCTCAGAGATGTTGAATAAGAATGTTCAGACTTTCATCGCCTGCGACGCCGAGTATGACGACGCCAAGGTCGTCATCTTCGGTGCGGGCTTTGACGGTACTACAAGCTTCCGCCCGGGAACGAGATTCGCTCCCGCAGTCATACGCAGTGAGAGCTTCGGTATCGAGACTTACAGCCCCTACCAGAACAAGGATATGCTCGACTACAGCTACTTCGACAGCGGCGACCTCGAGCTCCCGTTCGGCAGCGTGAAACAAACTATCGCTGATATCACTCAGCGCTCCGATACCATTCTCACTGACGGCAAGCTCCCGTTTATGATCGGCGGTGAGCACCTCGTCACTCTCGGTTCGGTGACGGCTGTGAAGGAGAAGTTCGACGACCTGTATATCGTACACTTCGACGCTCACGCTGACCTCCGCGACGAGTATCTCGGTCAGCCGCTCTCGCACGCATGTGTGCTGAGACGCTGCCATGAGCTTGTCGGCGACGGTCATATCTTCCAGTTCGGTATCCGCAGCGGCGACCGCGACGAGTTCTTATTCGCAGACAAACATACCGAAATGCACAAGTTCAGCTTCGACGGTCTGGAAGAGACTGTTGAGAAGCTGAAGGGAAAAAATGTCTATTTCACTCTCGACCTCGACGTCCTCGACCCGTCGATATTCCCCGGTACCGGTACTCCGGAGGCTGGCGGAGTCACCTTCGAGGAGCTGCGCAAGGCGGTGACGCTCGTGTGCAGCAGTATCAATATAGTAGGCTGCGACGTGAACGAGCTCAGTCCCACTTATGACCAGTCGGGCGTCTCGACTGCCGTTGCCTGCAAAATTATCCGCGAGATGCTGCTCGCACTGTCATAAAGCTATGAAGATTGAAAAGAATTCGCCTAAGGCATTTGCGGTACTCGCTGCGATATTCCTGTTCATTGTCCTCGGTTTCTATATTTTCTACGAGGTCGTTACAGGAGTTTGCCTGCCTCTAATATTCAATACAGCTCTGAAAAATACCACGTTAAAAAACTGCACCGAGAGCGTAACTGCCGAGGTCACGGACGTTCAGGCGGTGACTTCCTCACGGTATAGGAATGGGCATACGACACGCACTTACAGCTTCCAAATTACCTACAGTTACGAATACATGGGCAGCAGCCACAACGAAAGAAGCAGTGTGTCCGCAGATAAAAAGATACATTCTGAGGGCGACAGTGCCGAGATACTCCTCGACCCGAACGACCCGAGCGTTTTCTATGACCCGCTCATGTTCAGGCTGCCGCTCGCGGAGACTGTCATTCGGCTGTCAGCTGCGGCAGTACACCTTGCTGTGCTTGCCGCTCTGATAGGACTTGCAGTGAAAAAAGCAAGAAATAAGCTAAAGGGTGAACAATATGCATGACGATGATGAGCTCCGCGACGAGCTTCGCGAAAAATATACCGACGAGGACGGAAACTACCACCCGGAGCGATTGAGCTCCGACCTCAATGCTGCTAAGCGGTTTATGTTCAGGCTCTATCTGCTGATATCAATGGCGTTCATCCTCGGTGGTCTCGCTTTCACTTTCATAGGTACGCTGCAGGTCTGCTCCATTATCAAGAGCAAAAAGGTCTGCACAGAGCTCGTGGAGGGCTTTGTGCTCGACTTCAAGTCGGAGCGTTCAGACTCCTCTGACCCGAACTCTTCGCTCGTGTATGCGCCTGTATTCTCGTACACCTATGAGGGCAGAGAATACACCTACAGCGGGAGTTCCTATTCCGATAAGGGCAAGCTCAATCGCGGACAGGATGTCCATGTCTACGTTGACCCCGACGACCCATGCAATATCTACGTGCCCGAATACACTGTGGAGAAAAAGAACGCCATTCTGTTCATTATCATCGGACTGGCTGTCTCGGGCGGTGCGATAGGCTACTGCATTTACCAGAGCCGCAAATTCAACAAGGGCGTAGACAGGCTGACCGACGACGATACAGCTTAAGGGAGACGCTGATTTGAACATTTTCAGAACACAGAACGCTGCGGGACTTTCCGATATCCGTATGGCGTATCTAATGGAGGATTTTCCTGAGATGTCCGCAGAAATGGCTGAACAGATACGTTCAAGGCTACCGCGTTATTATGCGGAGCATCTCAACCGCGATTTCTTCGCGTATATCGCCGAAGACAGCAGCAATATCATCGGCTCGGCTTTCCTCACAGTGCAGGAAATGCCGCCGAATACGAGCTTTCCTCACGGCAGAACGGGGACAGTGCTGAACGTCTATGTTTCGCCGGAATACAGGAGTCAGGGCATAGCTTCTCAGCTTATGGGACTTCTCATATCAGACGCAAGGGCAATGGGGCTCGACTACATCGAGCTCAAAGCCTCCGCGGACGGATATCAGCTATATAAAAAACTCGGGTTTGAGGACAGTATATCGTCATTCAAGCCTATGAAGCTAATATTATAAAACGCAAAGGAGTAATGAAAAATGGGAAAATGTATGATAATCGGCTGCGGAGGAGTTGCTTCCGTGGCTATCCACAAGTGCTGCCAGAACAGTGACGTTTTTGAGGGCATTATGATTGCGAGCCGCACCAAGTCTAAGTGCGACGCACTCAAGGAGAAGCTCCAGCCTACGACTAAAACTGTAATTGAAACTGCACAGGTAAATGCCGACAACGTTGACGAGCTCATAGCGCTCATCAACAGCTATAAGCCCGATGTTGTCCTCAATCTCGCGCTCCCCTATCAGGACCTTACGATAATGGATGCCTGCCTCGCAACAAAGACTCACTATGTCGATACCGCCAACTATGAGCCGCTCGATACCGCTAAATTCGAGTACAAGTGGCAGTGGGCTTACCGTGAGAAGTTCAAGGAGGCTGGTATCACCGCTCTCCTCGGAAGCGGCTTTGACCCCGGCGTTACGTGCGTTTTCTCCGCTTACGCTATGAAGCACCAGTTCGACGAGATCAACTACATCGATATCCTCGACTGCAACGGCGGCGACCACGGCTACCCCTTCGCTACAAACTTCAACCCCGAGATAAATATCCGTGAGGTGTCCGCTAAGGGAAGCTATATCGAGGACGGCAAGTGGGTCGAGACCGAGCCCATGGAGATAAAGCGCGTCTACAACTTCAAGGGCGTTGGCGAGAAGGATATGTACCTCCTCCACCATGAGGAGCTCGAGTCCCTTGCTCTCAATATCAAGGGCATCAAGCGCATCCGCTTCTTCATGACTTTCGGTCAGAGTTACCTCACTCACCTCAAATGCCTCGAAAATGTGGGTATGACCTCTATTGAGCCTATCATGTACGAGGGCAAGGAAATTGTGCCTCTTCAGTTCCTCAAGGCTGTTCTCCCCGACCCTGCTTCGCTCGGTCCGAGAACTGTCGGCAAGACCAATATAGGCTGTATTTTCCGCGGCAAAAAGGACGGTAAGGACAAGAACTACTACCTCTACAATATCTGTGACCATCAGGAGTGCTACAAGGAAGTCGGCTCACAGGCTATATCCTACACGACAGGCGTTCCCGCGATGATAGGCGCTATGCTTATCATGACGGGCGTATGGAACGGCGCCGGTGTCTACAACATCGAGGAATTCGACCCCGACCCGTTCATGGACGCTCTCAACAAGTGGGGACTCCCGTGGGAAGAGGACTTCAACCCTGTCCTCGTTGACTGAGGAGGATAATAATGCTTATTGTTACGACAGATGCGATAAACGGAAAAACTCTTGAGCCGATTGAGCTCGTCGAAGGAGCTGTAACTCAGCTCATCAATCTCGGAAAGGGCTTCACGGCTATTAATTCATGGGGTACGGGCGGAGAGCTTGAAGCGTACTCCGAGCTCATAATGCAAGCTTGTCAGGTAGCAAGGGGCAAGATAATACAGCAGGCTATCGCATTGCAGGCTGACGCTGTTGTCGGCTACCGCTGTGTCATTTCTGACAGCTCAAAGGGCGGCATAGTCAACGTTTACGCCTACGGAACTGCCGTTAAATTCGTATGATGGATATATGTGATATTATCGGAAACGTGCCGACTCCCTGCTATATAGTGGATGAGTCGGCACTTATCCGCAATCTCGAGATACTGAAGGGCGTCCGCGATAGAACGGGCGCGAAGATTCTTCTCGCACAGAAGGCTTTTTCATGCTACCACGTCTACCCGCTCATTGCGGAGTACCTCGACGGTACGGCTTGCAGCGGGCTCTTTGAGGCGCGGCTCGGCTATGAGGAAATGGGGAAGGAAAACCACGTTTTCTCCGCCGCTTACCGCGACAGTGAGTTCGACGAGATAGTCTCGTACTGCGGACATATCATCTTCAACTCTTTCTCACAGCTCGACAGGTACCGTGAACGAGTTCTCGCTGCGGGAAAGAAGATAGGTCTGCGCGTGAACCCCGAATTCTCCACGCAGGAGGGGCACGAGATATACGACCCATGCTCCCCTGTTTCAAGGCTCGGTATCACGCGGAAAAATTTCCGCGATGACGACCTCGATGGTGTTACGGGTCTGCATATGCATACCCTCTGCGAGCAGAACTCCGATGACCTCGAAAGTACGCTCAATGCTCTTATTGAGAAGTTCGGAGACGTGCTCGGGAAAATGGAATGGATAAACCTCGGCGGCGGTCACCACATAACACGCGCCGACTACGATATACCGCGCCTTGAACGCTGTATCAAAATGCTGCAGGACAAGTTCGGGCTTGAGGTCTTTCTCGAACCTGGTGAGGCGGTCGCACTGAATGCCGGTTTCCTCGTGACGGAAGTACTCGACCTCACCGAGAATGATATGCCTATCGCTATCCTCGACACCTCTGCGGCGTGCCATATGCCCGATGTGCTCGAAATGCCGTACCGTCCTCCGCTCAGAAACAGCGGTGTGCAGGGCGAAAAGCCGTTCAGCTACAGGCTCGGGTCGCAGACCTGCCTCGCAGGAGACTCAATCGGCGTTTATTCCTTCGACGAGCCGCTTCATATCGGTGACAGGCTCGTTTTCGAGGATATGGCTATTTACTCTATGGTGAAGAACAATACCTTCAACGGTATGCCGCTGCCGTCAATACTTCTTCTGGAGAAAGACGGAAATATCAGGAAGCTGCGCGAGTTCGGCTATGAGGACTTCCGCACAAGATTATAACTGAGGTGATTTCATGAGCGTTTCTGTCGTTCAGTTCAATAACAACGACCTGCCGCAGATGATACGGATATGGAACGAGGTCGTCGACGAGGGCATCGCCTTCCCACAGGAACAGGTGCTCAACCCGCACTCGGGAAAGAGCTTCTTCAACGCTCAGACCTACTGCGCTGTCGCAAAGAATAACTACGGCGATGTGGTCGGACTGTATATCCTACACCCGAATAACGTCGGGAGGTGCGGGCATATCTGTAACGCCAGCTATGCCGTCAGCAAGGACTGCCGAGGTCATCACATCGGCGAAAAGCTCGTTGTGGACAGCCTCAAGCAGGCAAAACACCAAGGCTTCCGCATTTTGCAGTTCAACGCTGTGGTGGAGTCGAACGTCTACGCACGCCACCTCTACGAGAAGCTCGGATTCGTGCAGCTCGGCACTATCCCCGAGGGCTTCCGTATGAAGGACGGCACCTACGCGAATATCTGTCCCTACTATCATACTTTATGAAAGAAGTGAACAAAATGAATGAGCTATGCATGATAATAAAGGACGTAGTAGTCCCGAATTTTCTCAATATAAGGACGTCTCTGCGCACCTACGACAGGGACGCGATATGCTGCGGAGCACCGTGCTGGCGCTGGGCTTACCACGCGATACACTCCGCCGACAAATGGTTCATCAACCCGAACGTGTATGAGGAGCCCTCCTTCCACGTCGAGGGAATGGATAACCCCGATAATCCGTGCTCTGTAGTGCTCACGGACGAGCAGCTGCTTGAATACCTCGACAGAGTCGAGAAGAAAACGCTCGACTACCTCGACACGCTCACGGACGATATGCTCTATGAAAAGCCTGAAAACTGCCGCATCACGCGCAAGGAGCTCGTGCACAGGCAGATCCGTCAAATCTCCTTCCACACGGGAATGCTCAACGGACAGACTGCTCTCGCAACTGGTCAGTTCCCGATGTGGGTGTCCGAGACGTCGAAATACGTTGACGATGGCATATTCTTCGGCAGATACCGCAAGGGAAAGGTACAGCCATAAGCACACCGGCTCAGAGCG
>JAGCHA010000102.1 GCA_017649325.1 Ruminococcus sp. | reverse complement strand
TTCGGCTTACTTCATCGGTATGGCTGCTATTATAGTCTCAGGTATCATGCTGAAAAAGACGGCAATGTTCTCAGGCGAACCTGCGCCGTTCGTTATGGAACTCCCTGCATACCATATGCCGACTCTGAGCAATGTTCTCCGCTCAATGTGTGAGCGCGGCTGGTCGTTTATCAAGAAGGCCGGCTCGATAATCCTGCTTTCGAACATTGTTATCTGGTTCCTGTCACGCTTCGGAACAGTTGACGGCAGCTTCACAATGCTCGAAGAAGATCAGCTCGACAGCTCGCTCCTTGCAGGCTTCGGCTCGGTGATCGCCTGGATATTCGCACCTCTCGGCTGGGGCAACTGGCAGGCAGCTGTTGCGTCAATCACGGGACTTGTCGCAAAGGAGAACATCGTCGGAACAATGGGCGTTCTCTACGGGGGCGGCGACGGCACTGTATGGCAGACTCTCGCAGAAAAATTCACAGGTATCACGGGCTTCTCGTTCCTCGTCTTCAATCTGCTCTGCGCTCCCTGCTTTGCGGCGATCGGAGCTATCAAGCGCGAGATGAACAACGCAAAGTGGACGGCGTTCGCTATCACTTATCAGTGCGGATTTGCCTATGCGATCGCACTTATGATAACGCAGTTCGGCGGACTTTTCACAGGCGAGGCAAACATCATCGGTGTTATCGCGGCGGCTGCGATTCTGGCATTTATGTGCTATATGCTCTTCATCAAGAAGTACAAGGAAGCTCAGAAATTCACAGGTAAAGTCAAGACCTCAAAGGCTTAAAGGAGTGGTAATATGCTCGCATGGCTGGCTGAAAATCTCGGGACTATCATCGTATCGCTGATACTCGTTGCTATAGTGACGGCGGTAATAGTCAAAATGATAAGGGATAAGAAGAGCGGCAAGGGCACTTGCGGCTGCGGCTGCGAGCACTGCGCAATGCACGGAAAATGTCACAGCAAATAATCATAACAACGGGGCGGTGCAGGCATCGCCCCATACAAAAGCAATAATGTTAGCATCTACTAATAAAAGGAGGAATCATGAGCATAGTTATCGTCGGCGGCAATGACCGCATGGCAACACGTTATCAGGATATCTGCAGATCGTTCAACCACAAGTCCAAGGTCTTCACACAAATGCCTGCGGACTTCGAGAACAAGCTTGGCACACCTGACCTTATGGTAGTCTTTACGGGGACCTGTTCCCATAAAATGCTTGGAGCTGTTAAAAAGAGTTCTGAGAAAAAAGGAGTACCTGTTGAGCACGTTCACAGCTCCAGTGTGAGCGCATTGAAGCAGCTGTTATCCGATATCAAGGGGAGGAAATATGTCCGAAGTTGAACGCAAAAGCATAGACAGTGTCCTTGCATTTCACGGTGCACCGACGCTGCTTGGAGTGAAGTGTGCAAATCTCATTAGCATTTTCATTTAGGGTCGCAAGTCTGGAACAGGATTACGGTATGTATCTGTACTGTTCTGAGCCTGTTAGCGGCAGCGGCGAAGTTGGTGATGCGGTTATATGCTTGTTTAAGCCTACAGATGGAATGGGTTTAGGCAGCATCGAGTATTCGCCTTGCATATATCCTCACGGAATCAGCTCCGAGGCAAAGCTGGACGGCAACATTCAGAGTACCGATGATATCGAAAAGCTCTCTCTTAATGAAGGGCTAACGGCATCAGAGTATTATCGCCTTACCAATGAGCCAAAGCCATCAAGTGATGTCGCTCCCATCCGGGAGCATGCAGGAACATATTACAAAAGAAAGGCTGCGTAACTATCTGGTTACGCAGCCTTATTACAATCTTAAATACTACTTTACGAGTACCGACCTTGACAGGGCGCTTTTACAGGGTTATTGCCGCTTCGAGGGCTATTTCCATCATGTCGCGGAATGTGGTCTGTCTCTCCTCGGGAGAGGTGGCAAGTCCGCGGAGGGGGCAGTCCGACACAGTAGTGATGCAGAGCGCGTTTCTGCCTGTGCGGGCGGCGTTCATATACAGTGCCGCAGACTCCATCTCAACCGCGAGCACGCCCATTTTCTGCCATATTGCGAGGCTGTTGGCGTCGTCGTAGAACTTGTCGCTCGAGAGTATATTTCCCACATGGAAACGGCTTCCCTTAGCCTCTGCAGCTTTGACAGCCGCCGAGAGGAGCTTCCATGAAGCGGTCGGAGCATATGTGCCCGGAAGTCCGAACTGCGCGCCGTAATTGGAATCGGTGCTCGCGCTTGCGGCGATGACAACGTCGCGGAGCTCAACGTGCTCGTCGATAGCTCCCGCAGTGCCGATGCGGATGATGTTTTCCACATCGTATTCGTTGAAGAGTTCCCATGTGTAGATACCTATGGACGGCATACCCATGCCGCTGCCCTGCACAGACAGGCGGACGCCCTTATAAGTTCCCGTGTATCCGAGCATACCGCGCACCTCGTTGTAGCAGACGGGATCGGTGAGGTAATTCTCGGCGATATACTTGGCTCTCAGCGGGTCTCCTGGCATGAGGACGGTTTTTGCGATGTCGCCTTTATTGGCGCTGTTGTGGGGGGTTGACATTGTGGTTCCTCCTTTTTAAAGTGTATGGATTTATATATGCGGGTCAGTTAGGGAGAGTGAATGAGCCTGCCCGCCATGTGCCGTCGGGGTCGATGACTGCCGAGAAAGTCCTGTTCTCGGTATAGGGACCGTCTCCCCATGCGGAGGCGTCGTAGTAGTCGCAGACGGTGAAAAACAGCTCGTCATCGGTCTTGCCGTCGTAGCTCACAACCTCAGACTTCACGTACTCGATATTCGTGCCGCGCTCTCCCGACAGGCAGTACACTCTGCCGTTGCTGTCCATGTATGTCTCGTCGATGTGGTCGGGGTATTTATCGCTGAACACTTTATGATAGTCTGCCTTGACGTCAGCCACGGAATTGATGCCATCCTGCGTCACAAGGTAGAACTGCCAGCCGTAGCTTCCCTCGACATACTGTGATGTATCGCAGGTATAGGGGCAGCCTATCGTGAATTTCAGATTTGTCTCATGTGCAGATTCATACAGTGCCTGAGCTGCCGCTATGAGCGTAGCCTCGGACTGGTCGCCCGCGGGTGCGTCGAATACTATCGCACCGCTTCCGTTGTTATGGAACACGCTGAGGTCTGCGCCCTCGGGAGCAGAAGCGGGCTGAACGTCGGTATTTGCAGCGGGAGCTTCGGTAACGGCTGCCGCGCTTGTTATTGCCTCAGCATCGGTAGCTGCTTCTTCGGTCAAAGCCGCTTCCGTGGGAGCAGCCGTGGTCACCTGACCCGCGCTCTCGGAAGTCACCTTGTCCCCGCAGGAACAGAGCCCGCAGAGCATAGCTGCTGCAATTACAGTGAGAATGTGCTTTTTCATATTTATCGTCCTTTCCTGTGAAGTTCTGTGTTAATCGGGCTGTATGAATACTCCCGCGCGCCATACGCCGTCAGCATCATTGACCATCGTGAAATCGTGGTCATAGTCGGCGGTGCTGCCGCCCCACTGTGTGCCGTCGTAGTGATTGCAGACGGTAAACTTCATCTCGTCGCCGTCAGTGCCGTTGTAGCCGGTTATTTCCGAGCCCACGTATTCGATATCGCTGCCGCGTCCGCCTGAGGTGCAATATATCCTGCCGCCCTCCTCGGTGAAGCAGGTATCTATTATTATGTTATAGTTGTATTTGTCGCTGAATACCTTCCGATAGTCGGCGATGATATCGTCTATGGAGGTTATCCTCTCGTCCTTGATGAGGAAGTACGTCGATTCTTTTCCGAAATAGTCCGTTTTGGTAACCGATTCGCCGTTAGTGTCGATATCGTAGGGGAAGCTGCCCATAGCGAACGGCGTATTGACCTTGTAGGCGGACTGGAACAGCGCCTGCGCTGCCGCCATAAGCGTCGCGTCGGACTGCTCCTCGACAGGCTTATCGAATACAACAGCACCGTCCTCATTATAGTGGAAAGCGGAGAGGTCTGCACCCTCGGGAGAGTAATCAAGCTCTATCGGCGGTGCTGCGGGAGTTGAAGCAGCCGCGGCTGTAGCTGCTGTAGTCGCAGCTGCGGCTGTTGCGGTCGTCGCTGCTGCGTCAGTGACCTCCGCGGTCGTTGATGCAGATGTTGTTGCTGCCTTGGTGGTCGGAGCTGTGCTGTCGGAATCCGATGTCTTGTCCCCGCAGGAGCAGAGCCCGCAGAGCATAGCTGCCGCGATAACTGTTGAAATGTACCTTTTCATATTGTTCGTCCTTTCTATTCCTCATCGTCGAGATTGAAGTCTATAGTGCCGTCGCTGACATTGACAGCGGCGCATATCACCTGTACGGTATCGCCGAGCCGATATGAAACCCCGCTGAACTTCTCGGTCAGTGCAACGGGCTCGGTATAGTCGTATTCGCCCTCGGGAAGCGTGCGTATGTGGACAAGCCCCTCGACCGTATTCGGGAGCTCGGCGTAGAAGCCGTACTCCGTAACGCCTGATATCTTAGCGGTGAAACTCTCACCGATATGCTGTTTCATATATTCTGCTTTGTAGCAGTCCTCGCACTCGCGCTCTATCGCTACTGCGCGGAGCTCCGCATTTGTCGAGGTCTCCGCCGCCTTGACCGCAAAGCCGCTGTATCGCTTGCTGAGCCACTCCTCGTTGTAGCCCGCGAGGATATCGGTGATTATGCGGTGTATCGCGAGGTCCGGGTAGCGGCGTATCGGCGAGGTGAAGTGCGCATAGTCCTCAAGCACGAGCCCGAAGTGACCGAGCGGCTCCTCGGAATACTTTGCCTTTGCCATCGAGCGCAGCACCATCATATTTACCGCTTCAAAGGTGTCCGCCCCCCGTACGCTGTCGAGGATCGCGGCGGCGTGAGCAGGCTTGAACTCCTGAAAATGCGGGTATTCTATCCCCGCCTTGGTCAGTGCCTCACAGAGTGCGGCTGTCTTTTCCTCGGGCGGAGTCTCGTGTACACGGTACACGAACGGGACTTTCCTCTCCCTTGCGAGCTTCGCCGCGCACTCGTTTGCGGTGAGCATGAACTCCTCGATCATGCGCTCGGACTTGCCCCTCTCGCGGGGCTGTACGTCGTGACAGATGCCGTCCTCGCCGATGATGAGCTTGCTCTCGGTCGTTTCGAGCTCGGGAGCATGCCTCCTCTGCTTCTTCGCGATGAGGACGTCCGCAAGCTCGTTCATCAGCGGGAGCTCGTCTGCGACGGAGCTGTACTTCTCGGTGACAGCGCTGTCGGCAGTTCCCGAAAGTATAGCGTTTATCTCCGAATATACGCCCTTCACGCGCGAGCGGATAACGCTCTTGCAGAAGCGGTAGCCGAGGATATTACCCTCCCCGTCGAGCTCCGTGAACGCCGTCAGCGTGAGCCTGTCCTCATCGGGATTGAGCGAGCAGATGCCGTTCGAAAGCTCCTTCGGGAGCATGGGTATCACCTGGTCGGCGTAGTAGATGCTCGTACCGCGGCGCATGGCCTCCTTGTCGAGCTCGCTGTTAGCCTTGACGTAGTGCGACACGTCCGCGATGTGGACACCGAGCAGGTAGCCTCTGTCCGTCCGCGAGACGGATACCGCGTCATCGAGGTCCTTCGACTCCGCACTGTCTATGGTGAATATGGGCAGACCGCGCAGGTCTTCGCGGTTGTTGAGGCTGAACTCCTGCACGCCGCCCTCAGATATCTTCTTTGCCTCTCTGAGAGCCTCTGCGGGGAACTCCCCGGGAGCGCCGTGCATACTGAGTATCGCCTGCGCACACGATGCCGCGAGCTCACTGCTGCCGAATACCGAGGTTATCTTCACCTTGTGCTCGGCGTGGCGTCTGCCGCGGAATACCACCTCCGCGAGCACCTTGTCGCCCTCCGCGAACGGCACTGAGCCGTCCTTTACTATTATCATATGGTTGCGCTGTGCGATATCGGGCACGAGGTAGAGTTCGCCGTCGGCTTTCTCTATCCTGCCCGTAAGAGCCGAGCTGCCGAAGCTGAGTATGTCCGCGACTTCGCCCTCGGGCTCGCCCGTACGCGAGGCTATATTCGCAATGAGCACCCTGTCGCCGGGCAT
>JAGCHA010000101.1 GCA_017649325.1 Ruminococcus sp. | reverse complement strand
TGCCTATAAAAAATACGGCGTGGGGTACAGGACCTCGCGCCGTTTGTTTCAGAATATATAAGGCTTTCCGTCAATAGTGTACACGCAGAAGAGCATACCCTCAGGCAGAACGTTTGTAAGCTCGGTGATATAATTGCTTTCCTCGTTGCCATAGTAGGTGTATCCGCCCATTGTGAGCAGCTTGCGGTCGGTTATCTTTGAGATGATGTCGTCGCCGAACACTGTCTTCAGGTTTTGGTCGCGCGACTCAAACCTCGCGTCTGCTTCGGTATCGCCTGCAAGACGACAGTCCGATATCTCGATGAAGTTTATCTTGAAGCCCTCGCACAGGGTCTGCTCCATGGTCGTATAGTAGTCCTCGATGAACTTCTCCTCGGAGTCGTACCTCTCGCTCGCCTTGCATACGCCGTCGAGGAAGCCAGGGTAGTAGCAGGCGGCTATAGCCTCGTAGTCGCCGCTGTTGAGTGCCTCCACGTACTTGTTGACCATGTAGAGCTCGTCATAACCCGTGGAATCATTCCAGAAGGAGTTGTCGTAGCTTATCTGTATGCTGACATTGCTGTCATCTGCGGGCTTGAGGTCGTCGTTCGCCATATACGCCGAGTGGTACTCCTCATCAGTCATATTCTTTCGTGCGTTGGCTCCGCCGTCTACGCGCACGCCCGACGACGACGATGAGCTCTCCTTGCTGCCGCATGATACTGCTGTCAGCATAGCTCCTGCAAGCAAAACTGCAAGCGCAGCCTTATTCATCTTCTTCATTGCTGTTCCCCCTATCAGCCAAAGGTGTAATACTTGCCGTCGACTACGGCAAAGGCTATCTCATAGCCGCTTATAAGGCGGTGCTCTGTGCCGTCCTCGCCCATGGCGTATATATAAAAGCTGACGTACTCTATTTCGTCCGAATTCGCCTTGACAAACTCATAGTAGTCGGTGTCGAATATCTCGTCGAAATAGCTGAAGAGGTCCGCTTTCAGGTCGTCGAGCGTCTCCCCCTCGCTGAGCTCTGGCTGCTCCGCCTTTATGCGGGTAATGGTGAAATCGCCCGTATACTGCGAGCTGTCGCCTTCGTCGCCCGCTACTGCGCTCTGCATAATGGCGCGGAGATTCTCGCAGTTGAGCTTGAACGAATCCTCAAGCCCGTACTCATACTCGTCCTGCAGGTATGTGCTGTAGCGCTCCTTGTAGTCGGGGTAGATGAGTTCCTGATATGCCTCGAAGTCCTCGTTCTGGAAGGTCGTGAAGTAGTTGTCGAGCGCGAACATCAGCTCCTCGGAAATGGGCTCCTCATAGTAGAACTTCACTCCGTCGGAGGCTACGCGGTAGCTGCCGAGGTCGTATTCCTCGCTGCCCTCCTTCGGCTCGACTACGTCGCCGACTTTGGCGGTGTTATCGGCTGTGCCGCTCGGAGAAGTGTTTCCCGAAACGTTCTCGTTCACCGATATTTCAGCCTCTTTTCCGCATGAAACGCAGGTAAGCAGACATATTGCTGCTGCGGCTGCGGCAAATATTCTCTTCTTCATAGCTGTACCTCCGTGAGATTTATATAGCAATGTAATTGAAGCCCTTCTCCTGAGCCCAGTTCAGCACCTCCGAGCCCTCGGGAGCGTAGATGACAAGGTCGGGAAGGTCTTCAAGTCCCCAGTTCTCGTATTTCAGGTCGGGATTGAGTATCCGCAGTGAGGTGAGTCCCTCACAGGCTGTGAAAGCCTCCTCGCGGACATATGCCACGTTCTGCGGGATAGTTATCTCGGTAAGGCTCGTACAGGCGACGAATGCGCCTCTGTCGATACCTGTCACCGCCTCGGGGATATTGACCTCCTCGAGTGACGCGCAGTCCATAAATGCGTCCTCGCCGATGAGAGTCACGCTCTCGGGTATCTGCACCGAAACGATGTCGTAGTTCGCCTCGAAAGCATAGTAGCTTATCTCCTTTACGGGCAAGCCCTCTATGCTGTCGGGAATGGTGATATACTGCTCATTGCCGACGTATTTCGTTATCTTTGTCTGTCCCTCCTCGATGACGTACTCGAAGTCTGTGGACTCCTTTACGTCCCTGACGTGGACAGTAGGTTTCTCGTCGTAGACATTGCCGTCCTCGTCGATAAAGGTATCGGGTTCTGTATTCGGTTCAGCCGCGGCGGCAGATGTAGTGTTCTCCGCCTCGGACTTGGCGTCTCTGCCTGTCTCGGCACAGCCGGCGGTCAGTGCCGCAATGAAAACCAGTACAGACAATAAAGCCATTTTCTTCATAATTCTATCTCCGTTATTTGAAAGCTGTATGTTGCTTGTATGCATAAACAATGAAATCCTGCCCACGGATGACCGCGAGTAGTTCCCGCTTGCCGTTTACTGCTTTGCTCTTACCTTTGCGCGCTGTGAGTTGCTGAGAATGCGCTTGCGGATACGCAGGCTCTCGGGTGTTACCTCAAGAAGCTCGTCGTCTGCGAGGAATTCGAGGCAGTCCTCAAGGCTGAGTATGCGGTGAGGTACGAGACGGAGCGCGTCATCGCTTCCGCTCGCACGGGTATTCGTAAGGTGCTTCTTCTTGCAGACATTGACAACGAGGTCTTCGGTCTTGGGCGACGCGCCGACTATCATGCCCTCGTAAACAGGAGTGCCTGCGGGGATAAAGAGCTGTCCGCGCTCCTGAGCGTTGAACAGACCGTAGGTAACAGCCTCGCCTGTCTCGAAGGAAACGAGAGAGCCCGTGTTTCTGCGCTCGATATCACCCTTGTACGGCTCATAGCCCTCGAATACGTGGCTCATGATGCCCTCGCCCTTGGTATCGGTGAGGAACTCGCTCTTATAGCCGAAAAGTCCTCTTGCGGGCACGAGGAATTCGATACGCATACGGCTGCCCTGCGGGTGCATGGCGACAAGCTCGCCCTTGCGGGTACCCATTTTCTCCATAACAGAGCCGACGCAGTCCTCGGGGACGTCAATGACAAGGCGCTCGATAGGCTCGAGCTTCTGACCTGTCTCCTCGTCTTTCTTGAAGAGCACGCGGGGAGTCGAAACTGCGAGTTCGTAGCCCTCGCGGCGCATATTTTCAATGAGTATGGAGAGGTGCATCTCGCCTCTGCCCGCTACTCTGAACGAATCTGTGGAATCGGTCTCCTCAACGCGGAGTGAAACGTCCTTCAGAAGCTCGCGGAAGAGTCTCTCGCGGAGCTGACGGGATGTAACGAACTTGCCCTCACGACCTGCGAACGGGCTGTCGTTGACCGAGAAGGTCATCTCGACAGTGGGCTCGCTTATCTTAACGAAAGGCAGCGGCTCGGGAGCGTCGGTCGCACAGATAGTATCACCGATAGTGATGCCCTCTATACCCGATACCCACACGATATCACCGACTGTTGCCTCCTGAACGGGAACGCGGTTGAGTCCCTGTATCTGGAGGAGTGAAACTATCTTGGAGTTGTAATTCTTCTTTGAGCCCGTGTAGTCGCAGACAGTTACCTGCTGATTTACCTTGATGCTTCCGCGGACGATACGTCCGATACCTATTCTGCCGACGTACTCGTTGTAGTCGATAGAGGAGATGAGCATCTGGAGCGGCTCCTCCTCGTTGCCCTGCGGGGGCTCTATGTAGTTGATTATGGTCTCGAAGAGGGGCTTGAGGTCTGTGCCTGCCTCGTACTGGCTGAGTGAAGCCGTTCCGCTTCTGCCCGAGCAGAAAAGGAGCGGAGATTCGAGCTGTTCCTCGCTCGCGTCGAGGTCGAGCAGGAGCTCGAGCACCTCGTCGCCTATCTCGTCGAGACGGGCGTCGGGACGGTCTATCTTGTTAACTACGATGATTATCTTGTGACCCATTTCAAGCGCCTTCGAGAGCACGAAACGTGTCTGGGGCATGGGACCCTCAGCAGCGTCAACGAGGAGGAGAACGCCGTCCACCATTTCGAGTATACGCTCTACCTCGCCGCCGAAATCGGCGTGTCCGGGGGTGTCGATGACGTTTATCTTGATGTCGTTGTACATAACGGAGGTATTCTTCGCGAGGATAGTGATACCTCTTTCGCGCTCGATGTCGTTGGAGTCCATAACTCGCTCGGCAACTGCCTGATTCTCGCGGAAAACGCCGCCCTGCTTGAGCATCTCGTCGACGAGAGTGGTCTTGCCGTGGTCGACGTGGGCGATTATCGCGATGTTTCTCAGATCATTTCTTATCATACTTATCTCTCCTTAAAATAACCTTTAGCTTTTCTTTCCAATGGATATATTAACAATCATGACATACTGCGCAGTCTCATCAGCAGTTCATCAAGATTGGTGTAGTCATTCGGGATGTGGACGGTCATCGGCATGATATCGATAAGACTTCCCTCGGGCGAGCCGCAGGACTGACGCCTGAATCTCACCTTAGCGCACTTGCGCCCCTCCGTCACGCCGAGCACTTCCTTTACGAAGCAGCCGTGCATCTGCCACACCGCAGGGGACTGTATGAACTCATCATAGCCTGATGCTCCGTTTATCTTTGAGATGTTGTTGACTGCCTTGATATCGGTCACCATAGCCGAGCGGGACCTGAAGTTGACATCCGCTCCGAAAACCCTGTTGTCGGCAAAGGCGGCGGCGCAGTCGATAAAGACGACGTTGTTGTCAGTGACCACAAAAGCCTTGAAGTCTCTGTCCTTGGTGACGATAGAGCGTATCACCATGGCGAGTGAGAGCGCTCCGCCGCCCAGTCCGAGCACAGCTATCAACGCAGACACGAAGCCTCCGTAGAGCATAGCCATTCCGAAGGCTATCCACCCTGTAAACAGGAGCACTATCATCAGAATAATGTACTTGACCTTATCCTCCGTATATTTCTTGATATAGCGGGCTTTGATGTTATCAGCGTAGGAAGTTCTGCAGATCATATATATACCTCCCATACATTTATTTAACAACAATGCGGTATTTCGTGCAAAAGCTCCTTTTTTCCTGACATAAAAAAGCCCTTGCAGGGTTTGCAAGGTGTCACTGAAACTGTTAGTCAAAGAAATCGCCCCGATAATATCGGGGCGTTTCTGGTGGGAGAGGGTGGATTCGGACCACCGAAGCTGAAAAGCAACAGATTTACAGTCTGCCCCCTTTGGCCACTCGGGAACTCTCCCATTAGAAAGATTGAAAATTTTACGAGGTCGATGACCTCGTAAAAGTGGAGCTGGTGGACGGACTCGAACCCCCGACCTGCTGATTACAAATCAGCTGCTCTACCAACTGAGCTACACCAGCTTAACTGACTTGATTATTATATCACAAACAAAATCGTTTGTCAAGCATTTTTTGAAAAAATTTTCAGATTTGTGAAAATGCCCTTTTCAAGGGCTCTGCCCTTGACCCGCCGGAGCGCTGCCTCCGCGCCCGCTCGGCGCTGGTCGAGGCGACAGGACTCGAACCTGCGGCATCTTGGTCCCAAACCAAGTACTCTACCAAACTGAGCTACGCCTCGTTATCGTCCTTTTCGGACAGCTTTTACATTATATCAGAAATGCGGCGACTTGTCAAGCGGTATTTTTGCCTGCGGTGTCCCCGAAAACAAAAAGAGGGGCTTGAAGCCCCTCTCCGTTATTACTTCTTCTTTTTGAATGCATCCTTTACGTCGTCCACGATGTTCTCAGCTGCATTCTTGAGGTCGTCAACTACGTCTGTAGCTGCTTCCTTTACCTCGCCTGCAAAGTCGCCTGCCTTGTCGGCGATATCCTCTGCTGCATCTGCTGCATCATCAGCCAGATCCTCGGCTGCATCTGCAACATCATCTGTAAGGTCTTTTACTGTAGAGTCGTTGATCTCAAAGTCTATGCTCTCGTCTGTATCGTACGGATCGGGATAATCATAAATATCGTCGTCGTAATCGGGCTCTGCGTTTTTGCTCTTGATGATCTTATATGCTGCATATCCTGCTGCAACGACCACGCCTGTAACAAGTACACCTGCAAGAATGTTGTTCATGCTAATTCCTCTTTTCTTACTCATATTTTTTCCTCTTTTCTTCGCAAGGAAATCCTGTTATCGCGCCGCTTGCGAACGGCTCCGATAAACTACACTAATATTATATCACACTCATTTTCAAAATTCAACTGTTTACATATTATTTGTTAAAAACATCAAAATAGACAGTGCTGTTATTGGTGCAGTTTCACAACGCAGTATACGGCTGCCGAGCCACACGCGTCGGATATTGTCGGAATCGGCTTTTTCGACCTCGGAGCCGTCGAAGCCGCCCTCGCTGCCGACGACAAGTCCTGCCGTCCTGACGTCCTTGAAGTCGATATCCGCAAAGGAGCAGCCGCCCTTTTCCTCGTAGAGCAATGCTGTCACGTCGAGCTGCTTCATCATCTCCACAGCTGTGAGCCAGTCCACGACAGGCGTGACTTCGGGGATCTTCCCGCGTCCCGACTGTTTTGCGGCTTCGGCGGCTATCTTGTTCAGACGCGGGAGCTTCTTTGCAAAGTCGCGCTCGTCGGGACGTGATATACACCTGCGTGTCAGCACGGGCACTATCCTGCTGACGCCCAGTTCCACGCTCTTCTGTATGATATATTCGAGCTTGTCCTGCTTGGGGACAGCCTGAAACAGCGTCACTTCGATGTCGGGCTCGGCGGCGCAGCGCACCTTCTCCACGAGGTCAAGGTAAACCGTATCGGCGGTGATACGCGATATCGTGCAGTTATAGTCCGTGCCGCAGCAGCAGACAGTCACGCTTTCGCCCGTTCTCATGCGGAGCGAGTGACCGATGTGGTGGGCATCGCTCCCGGTGAGGGTAATGTTGTTCTCGTCTATCTCATTGGTAAAAAATCTCGGCATGGTATCGCCTCCTATATGAATGCGTTATGAGACTATTATACAACGCTTTGTAATATTATGCAAGAGCATTACAAAACATTATCGCTGTTTTGTACAATTCGGGAGTTTTCTCTTCTACAAAACCTACAAAAATTCAGCTCGGCACACTTTTATTATTGATTTTGTCTACAATACAACTTTTGTTTGTGGTATAATAAAGAATGTATAGCGCGAGCACCGCGCGGAATACGACTAAATTAAAGAGACGAGAGGGATGTAAGATGAAGAACAAAAACCTTATCCGACGTGTCACGGCAGGCTTCACCGCATTTGCGACATCTGTCGCCTGCTCGGCAGCAGGCGCGGCAGTTCTGCCGACCGCAGTCGCAGCCGACGACACCGACAACTACGCTAAACTCCTGCAATATTCGCTCTATATGTACGACGCGAATATGTGCGGCAGCGACGTCGACGAGAGCAGCGGCTTCTCGTGGCGCGGCGACTGCCACACCGACGACGCCGTCCCGGGAGGTTACCACGACTGCGGCGACCACGTGAAATTCGGCATAACAGCGGGCTATTCGGGCGCTACGCTCGGCTGGAGCTACTACGAATACAAGGACGTTTTTGACTCGCTCGGTCAGACGGGGCACCTCAAGCTCATAACCGACCGCTTCTGCAAGTATTTCAAGGACTGCACAACCCTCAGCGGCGGCTCGGTCACTGACTTCGTTTACCAGATAGGCGACGGAAATGCCGACCACAATACCTACTGGGGACCTCCCGAGCAGCAGGACAGTTCCTCACGAAAGGTGTTCAGGACTTCGAGCGGCGCGAGCGACGTTGCGGCTGAGTATGCGGCGGCGCTTGCTGTCAGCTACCTCAACTTCGGCAACAACGAGGACCTCGAATACGCAAAGGCGCTGTTCGACTTCTCGACCAAGTATAATCAGGTAGCCTCCGAGGGCGTTACTCCTTTCTATTCGTCCAGCAACTGCGCTGACGACCAGTCCTTTGCGGCGGGCTTCCTCTACCTCGCGACCAAGGAAGACAAGTACAACAGCTTCCTCAAAAGCAACCAGAAAGACCCCAACTACGAGCACTGCTGGGACAACGTCTACCTCGGCGCGGCAGTCCTCAACGGCGAGATAAACGGCGACTGGAGCATTCCCGAAAAGTACGCTCAGCAGAGAATGAGCGACCCGAACAAGTGGTATACTCCGGACGGCTGGGGCGCGGCAAGATACAATACCTCCGCGCAGTATATCGGTCTGCTGCTCAAAAAGTACGGAAAGGCTGACCATACCGCATGGTGTCAGGGTCAGATGGATATGATACTCGGCAAGAATCCCAAGAACGTCTGCCTCGTCGTGGGCTTCAATGACGTTTCTGCGAAGTATCCTCACCATGAGGCAGCTTCGGGACTGAAAGGCTGGGACGAGTACAACGCTGCGGGCGCGACCTTCGGCGGCAAGGGCTATACCCTCACAGGTGCGCTGGAGGGCGGTTTCGCAGACGCGAGCT
>JAGCHA010000100.1 GCA_017649325.1 Ruminococcus sp. | reverse complement strand
TTTATAATCTACACAAATGCAAAGCTGCACAGCGACGTTATCGCTTCATAGCAGCATCTCAGAGCCGGGAGCCGGAAGCTCCCGGCTCTTTTTGTCCGTATAATTAATACTTTTTCCCTCTTGAAATCCTCATGCAGCTGTGCTATAATTTAAGTGTATATTTCTGCACCGAAGGGGGAAGCCAAAGCACCGGTTGCAGACAAAGGATGAAAGAGCAATGCAGCGTTTATAGGGGCTGCAGAGCGGGAGTGGGTGCAAAAAGTGATAAAGCTGTTGGATTTGCTGAAGGAATACCAATTGAACGTAATGCTTGTTTTGAGCGTGATATGCGGACTTCTTGCATTTTTCGTTCTGATAACGAGAGCCTTGCCGCCAAAGCGCAAGAGGATACTGATGTCTCTTGAGCTATCGGGAATGGTCCTGCTGATATCGGACAGATTTGCGTATTTTTACCGCGGCAATACGAGCGAAGTCGGCTACTGGATGGTCAGGGTGTGCAATTTCCTTGTCTATTTCCTGACGTTGGTGATAATAGCGCTGTTCACTCTGTACATCATGGACCTTCTGAAAAAGGAGGGAGGCCTGCCAAAGCTGCCAAAGCGGCTTTACGTCTCGCTGGGAGTATGCGGAGCGGCAGCTGTCGTTCTGGGAATATCACAGTTCACGGGCTTTTACTACACATTTGACGCATTCAACTACTACGAACGTTCGAGCGGATTTATAATATGCTATCTGTTCCCGCTGATAATATTGATACTTGACCTGTCGATAGTGCTCGAGCACTACAAGCGCATAGGCAAGTTAATGCGTCTGTCCATACTTCTTTTCACCATTACGCCGCTGGTGGCGTCGCTGGTGCAGGTGTTCATCTACGGCCTGTCCCTGATTAATATCACAGTCGTGGGGCTCGTCATACTTATGTACGTGTTCGCGCTGCGCGACCAGAACGATATAATAGAGCGCGCGAACAAGCGTGAGCTGGAGGTAGTCCGCGAGGAGCAGAAGAATATGCGCCTCATGTTCGAGCAGACCGCGACAGCTCTTGTAAACGCGATAGATGCCAAGGACAAGTACACCCACGGACACTCCCGACGGGTAGCCGAATATTCGGTCAAGGTAGCGAAGCACCTTAACAAGACAGATAAGGAGATAGACGATCTGTACTTTGCCGCACTGCTTCACGATGTTGGAAAAATAGGCATAAAGGACAGCATAATCAACAAGGAGGGCAAGCTGACGGACGAGGAGTTCGCAGCGATAAAGACCCACCCCGTGATAGGAATGCAGATACTCTCGAGCATCAGCCAGTCGCCGTACCTGAGCATCGGCGCGCACTACCACCACGAGCGCTATGACGGCAGAGGATATCCTGAGGGGCTCAAGGGTGAGGACATTCCCGAGATAGCGCGTATCATAGCTGTTGCGGATGCTTACGACGCCATGACCTCGAAGAGAAGCTACCGTGACCCTATCCCTCAGGATCTTGTCCGCGAGGAATTCGTGAAGGGCACAGGCAGTCAGTTCGATCCGTACTTCGCCAGGATAATGCTTCACCTCATCGACATCGATTCCGAGTACACAATGAAGGAGCGCGAGGAGGTCGATGAGCTTGAGAGCATAGGCTCGCTGAAGTGCATAACCTACCGCCTGACGCGGTCTGACGGCATACTGCTGACAAAGACTATGACACACATCCATTTCAGCAGCCATATGAACGGCGAGCACAGCGCTGCGTGCATACCGAGCCTTGTGCTGTTCGATTCGCTCGACGCGAGAATGCATGAGTCTGAGCGCAAGCGCCGCGACCTGCTCTATCATGAGTACGCAGTTATACGCACAGACGGCAAGATAGAGCCGGTAGGTGTGAGAAACGTCCAGATAAAGACGGAAGAAAAGTTCGGCGCTTCCGCAGAGGCGAAGGCAGCGAAGGATGGCAAGGTCGAGTTCGATATTGATGCCGTCCGTTATAAAGACCATGTTCTCATAAGGATGTCGAACCGCTACCGCACCCATGAGATAATACTTGCTCTTCCCGACAGCACTCGCTATGTGTATATATCACTGACAGGCGAGCACTGCACGATAGAGGACATCGACATAGAAAAGGAGAGCACGGCGGTAGGCGCGGACTATATCCCGCGTATCGCCGAGGAGATAAGCTACATTGACGTTCCCGCGGGCGATATTCCCAATGTACAGGTCGACGGCTGGCGCTCTGATTCGTCCATGGGCATAGAGGTCACAGACGGAATGAAGATAAAGTTCCACACCATGAGCCTTCCCACAGCCCGTCTGGTATGGCACTGCCCGTTCGCGGTGCTGTATTACTCAGCTGACGGGCAGGTGAACGGCAAGGATTACCGCGAACTCACCGTAGTCCGGCTGGACGGTGAGGGCTGGGAGGAAGACGACGAGGCAGAGAACTTCGTGTTCTCCTCCAAGCTCGAAGGCTTTACCGACTGGAACGAGTGGAAGAAGCGCAACAAGGCTGGTCAGGACTGCGAGCTCACCTATCATCTGGAGGAGGGCAGCGTGACCATCATTACGGAATACTGCGGACTTATGCTGCGTTCGGTGACAACGGTCCCCGCGAGCGTTCCCGGGCTGTATACAGCTCTCACAGGCGACCAGTGTGCAATTACTGACATACACATAATCAAGTAATACTATCGGCAGGAGCAGAGCTCCTGCCGATTTCTGCATTTCAGCGACAGAATGTAATAATCGGGCGCGAATCTACGGAAAGTATCGGTGTTCCGAGGTTTTTATGCAAATATACGAATTTTCCCCTGTTTTTTTATAAGTTAATTCATTGACAATTGTTAGTGCATATGGTATAATAAAATAGTATAAGAGTATATGTACGCATTATGAGAAAGGGGGGAGCCGATATGGCAGTAAGCACAGAAAAGCCGCTGGTTGACGGACTTCGTGCCGTTGAGCTGCACTACCGTGTCATCAGAGACATCTCGAGCGGACAGATAGCTGCATACCAGTCCCAGACGCGGCTGAATTCCCCGAAGCTCGGCGTACTCACGCCCGACAAGTTCCGCGATGTGTGCGAGATTACGAATCAGGCGATAAGGCTCTTCTACCTTGAGCTGATACAGGCTCTGGAGGCATACAAGACGTTTACCGAGCGCGAGCTGACATTCAGCTGGGTGTCGGTATATATGCCTGTCAGGTTTTTGAAGGAAGCAGGCGCGGAGAAGACACTGCTCGAATATTTCTCGCGCTACGACGTGCCGACGAGCAGGATATGCTTCGAGCTGTCGGAGAAGCTTCTTGAGGAGACCGACGGCAGGGCAGCGCAGGTGCTCCAGCATATGCGCAACCGCGGCTTCCACTTTATGATAGTGAACTTCGGAGGCGACACGTGTCCGATGATGAGGCTGTCCGGCTTCCCTGTGGACTACGTGCTGCTGAGTCCCGAGGTCGCGAACTTCCTCGGAAACAGTGAACGTTCCGACAACGCGGTCAAATCGGTAGTAAGCTTTGTCAACGACATCGGCGCCGAGCCCATCGCGGACGGAGTCTACAGCAGCCGACAGGCAGAAACGCTTTATACATTTGAGTGCTCGTATTGTGCAGGCACACTTGCGGGCAAGTACATGACAGAAAGATACGTCAGACGCAAGTCCGACTAATGACATAAAACAGGGGGTGTCTCGTAATGGAAGAAAAAGTAAGAGACGTCCTTGAGCTGAGAAGAAAGAGCAAAGAGGTCAAGAGGCATTTCATCGTGATGCGCGTGCTGGCACTGCTCGTCATCATACTGATACTGCTCATATCGATCGCATACGCGATATCTTACTTCTACGACAAGTTCGGCAGCTTCACCGTAAAGGTCAACAAGTACGATATGGTTCATCAGGGACTTACCCTGTCGGAAACACCCGACTACGAAAGGTCAAACGCCGTGCTGAACGCTAACATAGTCTATGACATGACCAATATCAGCGGAGAAGACATACCGCCGAACGTTGATAAGATAAACGGCAGCCACAACGGCGACAGCTACATAGCCTACACATTCTACCTCATCAACTCGGGCGACGATACTATCAGCTACACGGGCGAGATGAACATTGAGAACGTGACAAAGGGCGTAGATGAGGCTGTACGCATAGCGGTGTACAAGAACGGCGAAAAGACCGTTTACGGCAAGACGAAGTCGAGCGGTATGGGCAAGGAGAGCGACTGCGACAGTGAATTCCTGTCGTCGTCGGTCGTGATGCGTACCTCAGGCGATAAATTCAAGGCAAAGGACAAAGACAAGTATACCGTGGTGATATGGCTCGAGGGCAACGACCCCGACTGCGTAGACGATATCATCGGCGGCACATTAAAGCTCAGCATGAGCTTCAAGATCACGGAATCAACGTAAAAGGAGATCAACTATGAAAAAGGCATTGAGTATCTTTGCAAATGTTCTGGCATGGATAGTTCTGATATTTGCACTTCTCATCACCATAATGGTATTCTCATCGAGCAAGAACAACGGAGTCGCTCATCTGTTCGGCTATATGCCTATGGCAGTCGAGTCGGACTCGATGAAGCCCACCTTCAAGCAGGGCGACCTCATCATCTGCAAGGAGATCGATGATTACAGCACGATAAAGGAAAACGACGTCATCACATTCTGGACCACTATACAGGGACAGAGAGTGAAGAACACCCATAGAATAGTAGAGGTACTCAATGACGATGGCAATGTCAAGTACGTAACGAAGGGCGACAACAACTCCGTAAAGGACGATGACGTTATCTCACAGGGCGCGATAATAGGCAAGTGGACGGAAGTTAAGCTCCCTGTCATCGGCAAGATAATGGACTTCCTGCGTACAAAGACAGGCTTCTTCATCTGCATAGTTCTCCCCATGGCGATATTCTTCCTGTTTGAGCTTTACAAGTTCATCGCGACGATAATCGAGGCAAAGCGCCCCGAGCCTGTGGAGGTCGACGAGGAAGAGATAAAGCGCCGTGCGATCGAGGAATACCTTGCGGCGCAGAAGCAGGCAGGCGGCGCGGCTGAAAAGGTCGAGGCTGCTGCCGAGAAGGCGGAAGCAAAGGTAGAAGCTGCTGCCGAGAAGGCAGAGGCGCTTGCTGAGGCAGCAGAAACAGCCGCCGCAGAAGAAACGAAAGCGGAATAAGCTTCACAGACCCGCGGCAGTGCGGGAAAACAACATAAAAAACGGAGCATAACATGAACGGATTCCTGAAATGGTTTTTTGCCTTTATGTCTGAGATGCTGAAAGGCTATGCAGAGATCGTGCGCGGTTTCGGCAACGGCGTGAAGCAGATATTCAACATAAAGAACTACATAGAGATATTCAAGGAGTATTCGACGGATTTCGGCGCACTTGGCTGGATACTGTCGATACTCGCGATAATAATCGTAGTCGCGATATATGTACTCATTGCCGTCATGATATTCCTGTTCATCAGGAAATACATACGCTTCAGGCACTCGCTGGTCAGCAACGAAGACCTGCTCGAGGAGATAGCTCTCCTGCAGAGGCGAGTAATGAAGATGGCGAAGGAAAAGGACGAGATACTGGCGATGAAGGTCGCGCAGATGGGCGGCGGTACAGGCACGATGACTCTTCCCTCGGGACAGACCGTATTTGCGGGCGGCGAGGGCGAAGATGGAGCTCCCGCACCCGTGGCAGTCGGCACAGTCGAGGACGGCGTAGTCCAGACAACGGACTACCGCTTCTCGAAGCTCATCGAGGTCGACACCTTCTACAAGACTTATACACCGCCCGAGTACGACAACGAGATTACGCTGGAGGGCATCGTGGATGCCTTCCGCAACTTCGCGTGCTCACGTATGCACCTGTACTATGAACCCAAGACAATACGCCTCTTCATAGCGGGCATGGCGTCCACGAAGCTGATAATCCTGCAAGGTATATCAGGTACAGGTAAAACATCGCTCCCGTACTCATTCGGCAAGTTCCTGCAAGTCGACACGACTATCGCGTCTGTACAGCCCTCATGGCGAGACAGAACTGAGCTTTTCGGCTACTTCAACGAATTCACGAAGAACTTCAACGAAACGGAAGTCCTCAAGCGCATATATTCGTCGGGCTATAACAACGACGTAAACCTGATACTTCTCGATGAGATGAACATCGCGCGAGTTGAGTATTACTTTGCGGAGATGCTCTCCATACTCGAAATGCCGAACGCAGACGAGTGGGAGCTCGACATTGTCCCGAACGTATGGAGCACCGACCCTGTCAACCTTGACAAGGGCAAGATACGCATACCGCAGAACATATGGTACATCGGTACAGCTAATAACGACGACTCCACGTTCGCTATCTCGGATAAGGTATACGACCGTGCTCAGCCGATAAACCTTGATTCAAAGGGCGTAGCGTTTGAAGCTCCCGACACACCGCCGATGCATCTCGGCTTCGACCATCTCGACCAGCTGTTCAACGAGGCGTTCGACAAGTACCCGAGATCGCAGGAGAGCCTGAAGAAGATACAGCAGCTTGACCTGTGGGTAATCGAGAAGCTGAGAGTGGCATTCGGTAACCGTATCTTAAAGCAGATGAACTTCTTTGTACCCGTGTATGTAGCGTGCGGCGGCGACGAGCTTGACGGTATCGACTACGTACTTGCTACGAAGATATTCAGAAAGTTCGAGTCACTGAACCTCGCAATGCTCCGAGAGGAGCTCCGCGAGCTGTGTACATATATGAACAAGCTGTTCGGCAAGAACAAGATGAACGAGTCGATCGCATATCTTGAGAGGCTGCAAAAGCTGTTCTGATAAAGAAACTATCGACTGCGTATTGCTCGCTTGTCTGTACGTCCTCCACGGACGCACAAACGGGCAGGCGGTACGCAGTTGCGCGGTGTCCGCGCTGCCGATTCGCGCAGTCGCTCGCAAGCTCGCTTTGTTATCGACGACGTAAGAAGCATCCGCGAGCCTCACTTTGATATTGCTTCCCGCCGAAAGCAGACTTAACCGTTTGTACAGAGTGAGCGAGTGAAACGAGCGGCAACGAAATATGGGGTTCGGGGTACTGTGTACCCCGACAGGGTCTGGGACGGCGTCCCAGCGGATTCCAAAGGCAGAGCCTTTGGCGGGTCAAGGGCAGAGCCCTTGCAGATTGTCAAGGCATAGCCCTTGAAAAACGAAAGGCAGGTGAGAGCAAGTGAAAGAGGGATACAGCGAGTGGTACAAGGAATTCAGCGAATTATCCGAAGCATTCGACGACGACGAAGTGTATTCGGCACTTGACTCTCTCCTCCATTCGAGCCACAACACCTTTGCCTTCAACAAGAAGATAATGGAGAAGGCGATAGACGTATCATGGGTAGAGGCGATAGAGAACGGCCTCGTCCACGTGGACAACTTCCTGCGCGCCCCGAGGAAGACGATAGAGGACGTCGAGGAGATAGTGCCGATAGCGCTGTCGAGGAAGATAACGGTAGATTCGGTCAAGCACCTTGCCCAGCACACCGACCTGATACAGAGCATCGACAAGAAATCGGGCAAGATAACGCCGTCGAAGATACTGAACATCCACAAGGAAGAGAGTATGTTCACGTACGAGAACAAGTTCGTGAACACGCTGATAGACAGGCTTTTCATATTCATCAATACCAGATATGAGAAGCTTGCGCAGGTCGCCCGCGACGAGGAGGTCTTCTCGCTCGGTTACGACACCTCGATAGACGACGGAAACGGCGGACGAATGAAAGTTGAGCTGAAGATAGAGACAGTAGACAGCCTCGACACCTACGACGACAACGGCTACACAGTATGGCAGCGTGTCGAGAAGCTGAAAAAGGCGATAGAGGGCTACAAGGGCTCAGAGCTCTGCACTACCCTCGGCTCAACGTACATACGCCCGCCCGTAATGCGAACCAACGCGATAATGAAGAACGTAGACCTGAAAGCCTGCCTTACATTGTGGCAGTACATCGAGGGCTACGACAAGGTAGGCTACGAGATAAACGTGCAGAACAGCGCAGTCAAGCCGCAGAGGGAGTACATCGAGGACTTCTACAAAATGGTGGTGCTGAACCTGCTGCTGTTCCGTTCATATATGAACAACGACGCGGAGAAAAAGCTCGAAGTGCTGAAAGAGCACAAGGGCAAGAAGATAGCGCCGAAATTCGAGAAGAAGTTCAGCAAAGACCTTGCCGCCGACTACAGCGTAACGTCCGAGGCGGTGGCGGGCTATATCGCAGCAGACGGCGACCTCAGGCTTGAGAAGAAGCTCCCGCCCGACTTCAACCTGATGTTTGAGCAGATAAACGAGGTCATCGAGATAGAGACCGAGTTCATCAAGGAACTCGAAAAGAGGCGCAGGGAGGAAGAGCGGCTAAGGATAGAAGCCGAGGAGCGCCGCCTGGAGCAGGAGCGCATCGAGGAAGCTCGCAAGGAGGAACTCGAGCGCCAGCGCATAGCGAAAGAAGAGGAAGAGAAGCGCTTGCAGGAGATGCTCGCACAGAAGCGTGCCGAGCAGGAAGCCGAGGAGCGCGAGCGCCAGCGGCTTGAAGAGGAGCGACAGGCTCGCCTCGAGGAGAAGCGCAGACGCGAAGAGGAAGAGCGCCTGAGGCTCGAGGAAGAAGAGCGTGCCGCCGCCGAGCGTGAACGTATCGAGCAGAACAGGAAGCTTGCACGTACGGAGCTCGGAGAAGCGGAGGGCATAGCCGAGGAGGAGCTAAACAAAGCACCCGACGAGGCAGAGCTCGAAAAGCAGGCGTACGAATCCGTCACCGAGGAGGAGCTCAAAGCCGCGAAGGAGGCAATGGAAGAAAACGGCGAGTCCGAGACAGAGGTCGAAGACCCGAGAGCTGTTGCAGCCCGCATGAAGCTCGAACAGCAGAAGCGCGAGAAAGAACGCGCCGAAGCAGAGCGAGCCCAGCGCCTCAAGGCAGAGCGCCTGCACTTCGAGAGCAAGCATTTCAGGGATATATACCGCGAATACTCGTGGAATCCGATATACGTGCTGATGAGGCTGATAAGGCATCTGCTCGCGACCGTATTCGGCATAATACCCGAGGATACGGACAATCCGCTGTATAAGCAGCTCCTTGCCGAGAAGAAGGCGAAGAAGGAGCAGAAGGCGCGCGAAAAGCAGGAGCGTACCGAAATGGAGGTATACTACCGCAAGTACGCGAAGGGCGCCAAGTACCAGCTGAGGCGCTTTATCAGTGACTGGAAGTTCAAGCGCAGGAAGCGCAAGGCAGACAAGAGCAAGCCGAGACCCGCATATACGCCCCCTGTAAGGACAGCCGAGGAGACTGCGGCGATACAGGCAGAGATGAAGCGTCTGTACAAGGAGTACCACGTAGGCGCGGCGGAGAAGCTGCTCCGTGCATGGCAGGAGCGCAGGCAGGAGAAGCGGGAGCTTGAAGAGAGCATCCGCGCTCATGCTGCCAAGGTCAAGGAGATACAGATTCAGCAGGAGGAAGCCGCCGACAGCTCCGAGGATGAGAGAGACACTGCCAACAGGATAGCGAACATCATCGCGTCGGTGCTGGTGGTACTCGCGCTCGGATTTATAATATATGTCATGGTATTTTCGGCGCAGGGCAAGGCGGTGGACATATTCGGACACAGCATACTTCGCGTAGTTACGGGCAGTATGGAGCCCTCGCTCCATGTGGGAGACTTCATAATAATCGAAAAGACCGACACCGATGAACTCACGAAGGGCGACATAATCTCGTTCTATTCCGAGCAGAGCGACATCTACGGGATGCTGGTGACGCACAGGATAGTCGGCAGGGGAGAGGACGGCAGATTCATCACCCGCGGCGACGCCAACCCCGTCAACGACAGCATAACGGTCGCCCCCGAGAAGATAGTGGGCAGATTCAAGCGCAAGGCACAGTTCTTCATATGGGTGAACTCGTTCACGGATTCGCGGAAGATACTGCTGCTTCTCGTGATGATACCGACGACGCTGATAGCGCTGTACGAGCTGAAAACAGTGATGAAGCTCGGCAGGAAGCTCAGCGAAGACCACGAGCAGGAGGAGAAGGAGCGTCACGAGGCGGCAGTCCGAGAGGCGATAGAGAAGGAGAAGCGACGTCTTGAAGAAATAGGATACACGGAGGATGAGAACGATGCGGACAAGTCAGGAATCGTTGATGAAAAGGAGAATGATTAGTGCGATCATTCTGTTTGCGGTCACACTTGTAGCACTGCTTGTTTTCATCGGACTGTATATTGACGAAACGAAGCGGACTCAGGAGAAGTACTACATACAGTACACGGCTAATCTGAGCCACGTGTCCGAGGACATAGACTCCTACCTCAACGCTGAGGGGGACATAGATTTTCGGTATGTCCGTCTGATAAGCGATATGAGCAGTGCGGATTCGTTCGCATTTCTGCTTGACCGTCTCAGCGATGACAGGAAGAAGACGATAAACGAGCTCCACACCTGCATAATGCGGTATCCCGAGCAGATGCAGACTGAGGAAAAGCTTACGGAAGTGAAAAAAGCCGTAGACGATATACTTGCGGAGCTCGACCAAGGATATGAAGAAGCGCAGGCTCTTGTAGATTCGATAGATAAGCAGGGGCATTAACGTAAGGAGGATAGATCATGGGAGAAAAGAGTCGATTAAAGAAGGAAATAAGGCTGTGCATGAACACTATCAAGGAGATAGAGAGAAAACGCTCGCGTTCGCAGTCGGCGCTTGTGCAGGCGATCCTGCTTCAGGAGCAGCCTGACGAAACGGATGTAGAGTGGTTCAACAAGTACACAGGCGAGATAACGGCGTGTCGAAATCACATGATAGAATTGCAGAAGAAGCTGAATTCGCTCAAATGAGAATTTCAGAACTAAGAAGGACGCACCATTAGGCTGCTCTCCTTAGCGGAAAAAAGTGGGCTACCGAGCCGTAAATTTACGGTACATATTCGGTATCCTGCGAAACCGCCAGAGGGGGCTCCCCTTGTGCGTCCTTTTTATGCCCACAAACACAGCACAAAACAACACCATGCAGAGACGTCGTCGCCAAAAACGATACAAAGAAAAAATCCCCGAGAACTCTCAGGGATTTTTTCCTTTTTTGCTGCACGAATCGCTGTAAGCGCAGCCCGAGCAATTTCCGCATCCTCCGTCCTTGCGGTGACGGAGGATAAACGCAAGTGCTCCGACGACTGCCGCAGCGATGATGATAATGAGGAAGATATCAGCAGCATTCATGTTCACTTACCAATAAGGAGCCCGATGAGCTGAACAGCAGCCGCCGCGAGCCACGCGAGCCCGCACTGCCAGGCTACCACAAAAGCAGCCCATTTTCTGCCATATTCACGGCGAACGGAGGCAATGGCAGCAACGCAGGGCGTATACAGAAGCGAGAAAACGAGCAGAGAAGCCGCAGTAATTGGAGACATAAACGCGGTCACATCGCCCGCGAAGAGGATCTTCATCGTCGAGACAACGCTCTCCTTAGCGATGAAACCCGTCACGAGGGAAACGCAGATACGCCAGTCGCCGAGGCCCGCGGGCTTCATTATCGGAGCGGCGAGCCGCGCGATAGAGGCGAGGATGCTGTCCTCGGGGTTATCCACGAGGGCGAGATTGAGTCCGAAGCTCTGCAAAAACCACACGGCGATAGTCGCGATGAGGATGACTGTGAACGCCCTCTGAAGGAAGTCCTTAGCCTTCTCCCAGAGGAGCTGCGCGGTATTTCTGACCCCGGGCATACGGTAGTTGGGAAGCTCCATAACGAAGGGTACGGGCTCGCCGCGGAAGAGGGTATGCCTGTAGAAAATGGCGGCGAAGATGCCGACGATGATACCGAGGATGTAGAGCCCCGTCATTATGAGTCCGCCCCGCTTGGGGAAGAAAGCGCTGATGAAAAAGGCGTAGATAGGCAGTTTAGCGGTACAGCTCATAAACGGAGTGAGCAGGATAGTCATTTTTCTGTCGCGCTCACTGGGGAGCGTCCTTGTCGCCATTACAGCGGGGACGGTACAGCCGAAGCCTATGAGCAGCGGGACAATGCTTCGTCCCGAGAGTCCTATTTTACGCAGGAGCTTATCCATAACGAAGGCGACGCGGGCGATATAGCCGCTGTCCTCGAGCAGGGAGAGGAAGAGGAAGAGAGTGACGATAATGGGCAGAAAACTGAGCACGCTGCCCACTCCCGCGAAGATACCGTCGATGATGAGGCTGTGAATGGCGTCGTTGACGTGAGCTCGCGTGAGGGCGGCATCGGCGACATCGGTTAAGTAGCCGATACCCTCCTCGAGCAGCCCTTGCAGCCACGCACCGATGACGTTAAAGGTCAGCCAGAAAACGAGCCCCATAATGCCGATAAAGGCGGGAATAGCGGTATATTTGCCGGTAAGCACCCTGTCTATGCGGCGGCTGCGGATATGCTCCTTGCTCTCCTTTGGTTTGATGACGGTCTCGGAGCAGAGCCTGTTTATGAAGCGGAAGCGCATATCCGCGATAGCGGCGCTCTTGTCGAGCCCGCGCTCCTTCTCCATTTGCCGTACGATGTGCTCCATGAGGACCTTTTCGCCGTCGTCGAGCCCGAGCTGCCTGATGATGAGCTCGTCGCCCTCCGCGACCTTGCTTGCCGCGAAGCGAATGGGGAGCCCCGACTGCTCGGCACGCCCCTCTATGAGGTGACAGATACCGTGCAGACAGCGGTGAACAGCGCCGCCGTTTTCGGACTTCTCGCAGAAGTCCTGAATTACGGGTGGTTCGCGGTAGTACGCGACGTGAATGGCGTGCTCGACGAGCTCCTCGATACCCTCGTTTTTAGCTGCAGATATCGGAACTACGGGAACTCCGAGCATTTTTTCCATATCGTTGAAGTCAATACTGCCGCCGTTTGAGGTCAGCTCGTCCATCATATTCACGGCAACGACCATGGGGATATTCAGCTCAAGAAGCTGCATTGTGAGGTAGAGGTTTCGTTCGATATTATTGGCGTCGACGATATTTATGATGGCGTGAGGCTTCTCGTTGAGCACGAAATTTCGGGAAACTATCTCTTCGCTCGTGTACGGCGACATAGAATATATGCCGGGCAGGTCGGTTATAAGCGTGTCGGGATGACCTTTTATAGCACCGTCCTTGCGGTCAACGGTCACTCCGGGGAAGTTGCCGACGTGCTGCTTCGAGCCCGTGAGACGGTTAAAAAGCGTAGTTTTGCCGCTGTTCTGGTTGCCTACAAGCGCAAAGGTCATGACCGTACCTGCGGGCAGGGGAGTACCGCTGCCCTTGGGGTGGAACTTTCCGCCCTCGCCGAGACCGGGGTGCTCGGAGCGCTTCTTTTCGGCTTTTCTGGAGCTTGCCGCTGTTTTCTCGGCTATAGGCTCGACCTGTATCAGCTCTGCATCTGCGAGCCTCAGCGTCAGCTCGTAGCCGTGCAGTGTCAGCTCCATAGGGTCACCCATAGGCGCGAGCTTTGAGACGGTTATTTCGGTGCGGGGGATTATTCCCATGTCGAGGAAGTGCTGACGAAGCGCGCCCTCGCCGCCTATCTGCGTGACTCGGACGGTATCGCCGACCCTGACTTCTTTGAGTGTCATTTTCTATTCTCCTAACATAATCATCTTTCTTAGTATATTCTAACACTATACAGAAAAGGTGTCAATTTCTGAGAGTTTGTACAGGCAAACAGTTTTATAATTAAAACATTTATCGAATATCCGGAGTAGAGAGTGCTAAACGATAAAAACGCATTGTTTCACGTGGAACAATGCGTTTTTTACAATAACAGTCGCCTTTGAAAATGTAAATAAAATAAAAGATTTATCAATATATGAGGCGAAGAGCCCTGCAAAGCTCTTGATTTTTCACAGCCTGCGTGATATAATAATATTGTTGAACAAAATCGGCTTTTGTCGAAAAGCGCGGACAGAAAAAAATAAGCTCCGCATGAAAGAGATGATAAAATGTTACGATTATTCGGTAAAAAAGAGGAGCCGTATGTCTCGATACTCGCAGGCACAGAGGACGAGGAATTCGAGGACGGCGAGCTGCTTGTGTCAGCAGTCACGGACATAGGTTTCGTCCGCGAGGGCAACGAGGACAGCTTCTATGCGGACGGTTTAGGCGTGAAATCGGAAGAAAACTGCTTGTTAAGCAAGACTGTTGGCGGTCACGTCCGCTATATTTTTGCGGTCTGCGACGGCATGGGAGGAGAGGCTTACGGCGAGCTCGCTTCAAAAATTGCGGTAACCTCCCTTAGCAAGCGTGCGGAGATCCTCAGAAGCGTCGATATCAGCAGGCTCCACAGCGCCGTAAACGACTTCGCAAACGCCGCAAATGCTGGTATCTGCCGTATGGCTGAGCAGAAAAAATGCGGCAGGAGCGGTTCTACGCTCGCCATGGTGTGCATAGAAAACGGCATGGTCTACAGCTTCAACCTCGGCGACAGCCGCGTATATTACTACCGCAGCGGTAACCTTATCCGCCTCTCTCAGGACCATACCCTGGCTGCACAGAAGCTCCGCGACGGCAAGCTGACGGCGGAGATACGCAGCAGCTCCGATGCCCATAAGCTCATCACTTTCCTTGGCGTGGACGACGAAGAGATGGGGCTGACTGCCTATGCTCACGAGCCCGTCGAGCTTGGTGACGGCAAAGTCCTGATTTGCAGTGACGGTCTGACCGATATGTGCAGCGACGAGGAGATAGCAGGCGTCCTCGGCGAGCGTCACTCGAATTATTCGGAGGCTCTCGCTGAAAAAGCCCTTACCAAAGGCGGCTGGGACAACGTCACCTGCATCGTCATCAGCAAAAATGCCGGCGTTTAAGCACTGTACTTTTATCTGCAATCTTTCAATATATATTTTTGCCCCATAGGGTGCTCCTGACAATGCATACTACTGCTTTGTCTTTACTTCGGGAGTACCCTATGGGGCAAAATTCTGACTAAAAGTCTTTGGAAAGGTTGCTGGGGAAGAACCCTCCTTCAGAAAGTTTCTTCCCCGATAAACACCCGCAATACTGTCATAAAAGCGGGTTTTAACGGTGACGGCCGCCGCCGCCGAAGCTTCCGCCGCCTCCGCCGCTTCGGAAGCTGCCTCCGCCTCCGCCGCCGCTGCTCTGCGGGATATGTGTCTTCGAGGTATGCGAGCGGATGAGCTCGTCGTTATTGACCGAGAACCGTGTCTCGTCCTTTGCAAGGTAGATATTGGGGTTAGTCTTTGCCTTGAACTTGTAGTTCTTCTTAGCGATGAAGAAGGTGATGATGTGTGCGATACCTCCTCCGACGAGTGCTATCAGCAGCGACTTGAGGTACGCGGCAGGCGGCTTGAACTTGGTAATTTTCAATTCGCCGTTGAGATAGTATATGTACTTATCCGTATTTCTGTCGTAGTAATATTTCAGACCTGCTCGGAAATCCTTCTGATACTTCTCGAGCTGATGGCAGAATTCTCTTATAGCGAAGCTGACATCGGCATGATAGTCTGCATCTGCGGAGTATGAATCCGAGGAAGGCAGGAAAGTGCAGGCTGCGTCGAGAATATTGTCCACGTCCTCCTGATAGAAGAGTATGGCTTTGCCTGATGTAGCCATATAGTCATAGGCAGGCCTCTTGCCCGTCATATCAATGAAGAAGATGATGCCGTCGGTATCTGCACCGAAGCGTCTGGTATATTCTTCCTTGCAGAACTTCACCTCATCGCTGTCACTCATGCGGTACTGCGGACCCGCGATGAAAATGCATATATTCATTTGCAGCTTCTCGGAATATGCTGTTATTTCAGTGTTGAGCTGGTCAAGGGCATAACCGAAATCATTGTACACTCCAACGTCGTCAACGACGCAAGAGAGCGAGCTGTCTCCCGACCAGCCTGCCGCGGTATTCACAGCGAAGGCAGAGAGCGTGCAGAGCGGGAGCATCAGCAATACAGTTATAAGTGCGGCAGCAGCCGCTGATATAAAGCGTTTCAAAGCAGCAGCGCACCTCCTATGAAGCAGATAACACCGACAACAAATCCGATTATGGAGGAGAAAGCGAAGAGCTTGGGTTTAGAGAGCGGGGGAGTCCCCGCGAGCTTGCCTGTCTGACCGTTCATCGCGAACTCGTAGACCTTGTCGTTGTACTTATAGCTCATGAACCACACAGGGAGCATCATATAGCTCCAGTCGGTCTTGAGGATATTGTAGCTCTCGTTGTCGACTTTGATAGAGGAATAGCCCTTGGCAATACTTTTCTGAATGACCTCGCGTGCGATCTTGTCTGAGCGCTCGCGGATACGCGGGAAGACGCCGGCGCGGTCGACGTCGTACTTGTCGGCGTAGAAGCCGCTGAGGTAGGACATTGAGAAATCCTTCAAATCCTTATAATTAAAGGGCTCGATAGCCTCCATGAGGAGATCGTCTATCTTGCTCTCGCCGTCGGCTGGAATTCCCTTATTGAGGATACGGGCGTTTCTGATTATGCGGAACTCCTTGGTCTCGGTGTAGACATACTGTCCCGACGTCCATGTACGCACTTTCTTGCCCGTTGCGGAATAGCGGGCGTCGACGTCGCAGTCCGCCACCCAGAACGGCACATACAGACCCGTCATTTTTTCGAGCTGCTGCTGCGACTTGAAGTCGCTCGGCACGAACTTGCGCCCCTTGCACCAGTTCCTGAAAGCGTCGAGAGCCTGCTCGCGCGTATATCTGAAACCAATGACCTTATTGGGCTTGTAATCGCCAGTGAGCTTGCCCGCAAGTATGACGGGGTTATGGCAGTAGTAGCAGAAGAGCGCAGTCTGGCCGTCGTCAGCCATTATTTCGGCACCGCAGCTTTGACAGTGGTAGAGGTTGGTATGCTCGGCAAACTCGTCCTTAGCCTCCTCGACCACCTCGTCGGTAGGAAGAGCCTCGAGCTCGGCGTAAATCTGCTTTACCTCTTCGATAGTGAATGAGCTGTCGCAGTATTCGCAGCCGAGTTTCTGGGTAGTCGGGTCGAATTTCAGGTCGGCGCCGCAGTTTGGACATTTATATTCGGATGCTTCCAAGCTTCACATCTCCTTTCGTGTAAGCGATGACAGGTATATTTTAACATAATTTTTGAGAAATAACAAGCAGCGCGGAGCTATGCTCCGTGTTCCGTCCGCACCGCAGGTCAAACGTACGTATACGGCGAAACCGGCGAATCCTCACGCGAGAGCCTGTTTACGGTAATGAAAGCGAGAACGGTTATCGCTATCTCGAACATGAAGAAAACGATAATGAAGAGCCAGTTCCCGACAGAGAGGCAGAAATCGTAGAAGCCGTGTATCAGTACAGGCAGTATGAACGATATCGCAAATCCCGCAATAGTGAGCGGGATCTTCCGCGAGCACCACGCCTTCTTGGCAATGCCGTAGTAATAGCCCATATAGACGGCGAAAATGGTATGTCCGGGGATTGACGTCAGCGCACGCAGCACCGCGACTCCGAATCCGCCCTGAAAAACGTAGAGCACATTTTCGAGCGCCGCGAATCCGAGCGACACCGACACCGCGTATACAACAGCGTCGTAGGTGTAGTTGAACTCCTTCGACCACCACGTTCTGAGTAAGAGACAGGTGAACTTGCAGCCCTCCTCCGCGACGGCAATGACGAAGAAGCAGTCGAGGAACTGGTATATCGGGCTTGCTTCGCTGAGCACCAGCGAGAGCACCGCACCGCCGATAAGCTCGATGACAATGGCGGGGATAATGGAGAGCCCGCCCATTCCCGCGAGCTGTAGAAGCAGCTTCATCGGCTCCGGTTCGACCTTATCCTTTTTTCGTATGTAGAAAAAGAGTATAACCGCGGGAGCAAGCGCCGCGGAAAGCAGATATCTTCCTTTGAACATTTTATTCCTCCTTTTGAGCGGCAGAACGTGAAGTAAATCTTTCCTTTGCCTGCGAGATGAGCTCGGGCTTGGATTTTATGATATAGGGGTATTGCCCCTCGGGCGTAGTCGGGATATTGACGAAGTCGGAGAGCCAGCTTCCGTCGCTGTCGACGAGCACGAAGCAGGGGCTCATATGCGAGAAGCTGTCAAATTCCGCGCCGTATTTCTTATCGTTTTTGAATTCGGGAATGATGTACCGGTCGGCAATGCTGTAGAGCACGTCGGCAGCGGGCTCGATTTCGTTGCTTCTGCTGACGCATATCTCGCACTTGTAGGGAGAGCGCACCTCCCCCTCGGGCTTGAAGCTGTAAGAAACTCCCGAATCGTCGAGCTTTGCAAGGACGTCCCTGTCCGCGAACATCTTAGCGGATAGGTAGTAGTCGGTCACCTCGTAGTGCGAGTTGAACATATAGCCGTGGTTGAGGAACTGGACGACCGAGAATTCCACTCCGTTTGCGTCGGAGTAAAGATAGGCTGTTTCGTCGGAATATTCGGCAGTTTCGAGCTCGCGGACGAAGGTGAAATCCGTACCGTAGCTGTCGGCGAGCCATTCCGCGATATAGTCGGAGGTATAGGGTTCCTTGCCGCTGTTTGGCTCGACCTTGGTACACGACCTGAAAAACAGCACTATCGAGAGCACGAGGGCGGCAAATGCCGCAAAGGCGAAAAAACTTAGCCCGACTGTTATCACGCCGATGACAGTTGCTTTCTTTTCGTTGTTCATTTCTATCCCTCATTGTAAAAAGGCGGACGAATAGTCCGCCTAATACGTTTACGTTATCTTGGTAGAGGCAAGCGTCCCTGCTCAGAATTCCATCTTGGATTCGAGGAATGAAACGAGGTCATCGATAGCGATACGCTCCTGCTCCATGGTATCACGGTCGCGGACGGTTACGCAGTTGTCCTTCTCGATAGTGTCGAAGTCGACAGTGATGCAGAAAGGAGTGCCTATCTCGTCCTCGCGGCGGTATCTCTTACCGATAGTACCCGCCTCGTCGTAATCTACCATGAACTTCTTGGAGAGCATCTCATATATCTCCTCAGCCTTGGGCGAGAGCTTCTTCACGAGCGGGAGCACCGCGCACTTGAACGGAGCGAGTGCGGGGTGGAAGTGCATAACAGTGCGGACATCCTTCTTCTCGTTTCCGTTTTTGTCAGTGGAGACGAGCTCCTCCTCGTCGTAAGCCTCGGTGACAACGGAGAGGAAGAGTCTCTCTACGCCGAGCGAGGGCTCGATAACGTAGGGTATGTACTTCTCGTTGGTCTCGGGGTCGAAGTATTCAAGCGACTTGCCGCTGGTATTGATATGCTGAGTGAGGTCGTAATCGGTACGGTCAGCCACGCCCCAGAGCTCGCCCCAGCCGAAGGGGAAGAGGTACTCAAAGTCGGTGGTAGCCTTGGAGTAGAAGCAGAGCTCCTCGGGAGAGTGGTCGCGGAGGCGGATATTCTCCTCCTTGAGACCGAGCGAGAGGAGGAAGTTCTTGCAGTAGCTTCTCCAGTAGTCGAACCATTCGAGGTCAGTGCCGGGCTTGCAGAAGAATTCGAGCTCCATCTGCTCGAACTCGCGCACGCGGAAGATGAAGTTGCCGGGAGTTATCTCGTTACGGAAGGACTTACCTACCTGAGCAACGCCGAAAGGCACCTTCTTGCGGGTAGTACGCTGGATATTGGCGAAGTTTACGAATATGCCCTGAGCGGTCTCGGGACGGAGGTAAAGCTCAGCCTTGCTGTCCTCGGTAACGCCCTGGAAGGTCTTGAACATGAGGTTGAACTGGCGGATATCGGTGAAATTCTGCTTGCCGCAGTTGGGGCAGACGATATTCTTCTCCTTGATGTAGTCCATCATCTGCTCGTTTGACCATCCTGCAACGTTAGTGCCGTCGAAGTCCTCGATGAGGTTGTCGGCGCGGTGACGTGTCTTGCACTCCTTACAGTCCATGAGCGGGTCGGAGAAGCCGCCGATGTGACCCGAAGCCACCCATGTCTGGGGGTTCATAAGGATAGCGGAGTCGAGACCTACGTTATACTTGTTCTCCTGCACGAACTTCTTCATCCATGCATTCTTGATATTCTTCTTGAGCTCGACGCCGAGCGGACCGTAGTCCCATGTATTTGCGAGACCGCCGTATATCTCAGAGCCCGGGTAAACGAAGCCCTTGGATTTACAAAGGTCAACGATTTTGTCCATTACCTTTTCGTTGTTTTTAAGCATAATAAGTACCTCTTTCAGAGAAATATAGTCATTGCTATTATTTTACATCATACGCTCTTAAATGTCAAGCGTGACGCGCTTATTCAAGCCACTTGATGTGGTTCTTGGGACCTGTGTAAACAGTTTTTTTATCGAACGCCATGATAAGCGAGACAATTGGGAAGAAGAATATCGAGAGTACGCACCATACCGTCTCCTTGCCGTATGACTCGGTGAATACGTAGTGGAAATATCCTCCTATGACTGCCATTGCAAGGCTGAACACCATGCTTATGAGCGATAACGGGAGCGAGATAATGCTCAGAGCCGCGAGAGAACTGTCATTGCCTGAGGTCGCGAGCATATTCAGCATATTGGCTATGCCTATAAAGAACGAGTAGCCTGCCGCAGCGCAAAATGACGCGATACCGAGCTTGAAATTGCCTGTGGCTATTTTTGACATCACGAGAGTGTTATAAATAGGGATAATGGCTTTCCATCCGGGTTCGCCGGCTTTCTCGAACAGCTTCCACATTGCGACAAGATTGAGGACGATGATAGCCAGGATGAAGATCGACACTATAGCGAAAAATATAACTATGACCACTCCGAGTCCCAGCAGCATACCAATTAACTCATTATCATTCATAATAAATACCTCTACTTTCTTTATTTTTTCGTGATTTGTGTACCCTCACGGGTCTCCTTTATCTCATAGCCGAGAGCCGCTATCTTGTCGCGGAGCTCGTCTGCGAGTGCGAAATTCTTGTCCTTGCGTGCCGCCTTGCGCTGCTCGACAAGCTCCATTACCTCTGCGGGGATATCGTCGTGAGCATCAGCGGAAGAGGACTTCTCCTGCGCCTTCTTGATGAGGTCGAGCCCGAGCACCTTGTCGAACTCGCCGATGAGCGTGAGCTTAGTTGCATTGTTTGCGCTTGATTTGAGCACGTCATAGAGAACTGTAATGCCCATAGCTGTGTTGATGTCGTTGCCGAGAGCCTCGTTGAAGGCAGCCATAAGGCGGTCATATTCAGCCTTGTCGATGTCGCCGGAGCGGTCAGCAGTGAGCGGAGCTATCTTCGCGATGAGCTTGTCAAACGTGACCTTTGCGTTGTCGAGGTTCTCCCACGAGAACACGAGCGACTTGCGGTAGTGCGACTGCAAGCAGAAGAAACGGTAAACAAGCGGGTCATAGCCCTTTTCTTCGAGGAGCGATACTGTGAGGAATTCGCCGCTCGACTTGCTCATCTTTCCGCTGTTTGTATTGAGGTGGTGAACGTGGAACCAGTAATTGCACCACTCATGCCCGAGATAAGCTTCGGATTGTGCTATCTCGTTGGTATGGTGCGGGAAAGCGTTGTCGATGCCGCCGCAGTGGATATCGAGGTATTCGCCGAAGTTCTTCATGCTTATGCACGAGCACTCGATGTGCCAGCCCGGATAGCCGACACCCCACGGGCTCTCCCACTTCAATTCCTGGTCGTCGAACTTGGACTTGGTGAACCAGAGGACGAAATCGGCTTTATTGCGCTTGTTGCCGTCCTCCTCGACGCCCTCGCGCACACCGACCGCAAGGTCTTCCTCCTTGAAATCGTTGAACACGTAATATTTATCGAGCTTGGAGGTGTCGAAGTAGATGTTGCCGCCCGCCTCGTAAGCGTAGCCCTTGTCCATAAGGGCAGAGATAACGCGGATAAACTCGTCGATGTAGGTAGTTGCGGGTACGACCACATCGGGGGTCTTGATATTGAGCTTAGCGCAGTCCGCGAAGAAAGCATCGGTGTAGAACTAAGCTATCTCCATTACGGTCTTGTGCTCGCGCTTAGCGCCCTTGAGCATCTTGTCGTCGCCGGTATCGCCGTCGCTTGTGAGGTGACCGACGTCGGTGATATTCATCACGCGCTTGACGTCAAGCCCGGTGAAGCGCAGGTACTTCTCGAGGATATCCTCCATGATGTAGCTTCTGAGGTTGCCGATGTGAGCATAATGGTACACAGTCGGACCACATGTATACATCGAGACCTTCCCGGCCTGACGCGGCACGAAATCTTCTTTTTTGTGAGAGAGAGAATTGTATAACTGCATACTGTTCCTCCTTATAGTTTTAGATTCTGAGCAGCCATGTGTGAGAGCTTTCAAAAAAGCCTCCTGTGAAAGACACAGGAGGCGTAAGTACGCGGTTCCACTCCGTTTTGTAACTCATAGCCCTTAACGCGGGATACGTCGGCGGATACTGTGGGTTCCCCGCCGAAGCTGACAGCCGCACTTCGTCTTATCCGTCTGCGGACTCGCACCGACCGACCGCTCTCTGAAAGACTGCGAAAAAGCTACTCTGACTGCTACGCCTCTGATAAAACTATTATATACTAAACGACACATATTTGTCAATACCCTGACAGACCTGACGGCTTATAACTCAAAAAAGCCCCTCCATACGGAGAGGCTTCCGATATATGATGTTACTTGATACCCGCCTCGTTTCTGAAACGGGCGTTATACTCGCTGTACGCCTTGACTATCAGCTCCGCGCACAGCTCATCGCCGAGCTCCGCACTGTTGAGGCAAAGGGAATAGAGGTCCTTGTCCTGCCAGTTCCTGCCCGTGTTGACGTTGAAGAATGTCTCACGGCGCTTGTCTATCTTCTTCAGCGTATTCTCCGCCTTGTTCGGAGCAACGCCGTACTCCGTAACAGCGCGCTGTATCCTCGCTTCGTGCGGAGCGTAGATATACACGCTGAAGCAGCCCTTATCCTCAAGGATATAGCTTCCGCAGCGACCGACGAGTACAAAACCGTTTTCGCGCTCGGCTATCTCGCTGATGATGCGGCTCTCCATGAGGAACACCTTATCCGAAAGCGGGAGATTCTCCTCCATAGTTCTTGCGGGATTAGCCGAGAGCAGCAGAGAATAGAGGAAGCTCGTAGGCACGCTCTCCTCTGCGGATTCGAGGTACTCAGCGGAAATACCGCATTTCTGGGCAGTCATTTCGAGTATTTGTCTGTTGTAGTAGTTGACGCCGAGCTTTTCCGCAGCGAGCTTGCCGATAGTGCTTCCGCCGCTGCCGTACTGGCGTTCGATAGTGATGATGTTTTTCTTCATATCAATGACCTCCACTTCTTTATATAGTATAATATAACATAATATAATTATACCACAAAAATCAGATATTTCAACAATGTCGAATAAAAAACGCCTGTTTTTAAATGTGATTCTACCTTTTATACAAGTGAATGTTGAAATACTTGTGCAGCCCGTACAACAAACCATCGCATTCACCGCAACTTTTGACCTCCTGCCGCAAGAAATGGTATATGAGAGAACAGCAGAGCCGACGCTGTTTCCGCCGAAATCATCCGCGCGCAGTATATAATGCTATGACAAAAAAATATCATTCCCCGCTATTGACAGTTTGACAGAAAATGTATATAATAGTAAATGAGGGCAAATCGGTTTTTACGGTTTTCCCGCGCGGCACTTCGCCGCACTGAAATGATAATCTTTTAGGAGGTATATATCAATGTCACTGACAAAGAACCCCAATGTATTAAAATGGGTCGATGAAATGGTCGCTCTCTGCAAGCCCGACAAGGTAGTATGGATCGACGGCTCCAAGGAGCAGATCGACGCTCTCATCGAAGAGGTAACTTCCCTTCCCGATGACAGCTGGGACAAAATGTACAAGCTGAATCAGGAAAAGTACCCGAACTGCCTCTACCACAGAACACGCGTTAACGACGTTGCACGTGTTGAGGACAGAACTTTCATCTGCTCCAAGGAGAAGAAGGGCGCTGGTCCTACAAACAACTGGATGGACCCCGAAGAGATGAAGGCTAAGCTCACACCTATGTACGACGGCGTTATGAAGGGCAGAACGATGTACGTTATCCCCTATTCCATGGGTCCCATCGGTTCTCCTCTCGCTAAGGTAGGC